>CAZVNZ010000003.1:0-137625 GCA_964628515.1 uncultured Christensenellaceae bacterium | reverse complement strand
ACATAATATGCCTTCTCGGAGTTTGCCGTGTCTACTTTTTCTTGACCACATCAATTTGAGGGTGCTCTTTCTAAATTCCAATAAGTACAAAATAAGGAAATTTTTCGTTTCTATAAAAATAGAGGGCATTAAGCCCCCTAAATTTCAAAAAGTAATCCTTAAAAACTCTTAAACATAATATTGTTCATAATACCTTCTAAGTATTCTTGTTTTCCGCTTATGTTTGTTGTAACTTCGCCCATTTTTTCCGCATATTGTGCAAGGCTTTCTAAGGTTGCTTTACCATCTACAATGTCTTTACCAATGCCTGTTTTGTAGCTTGCGTATCTGTCTTCCACAAACTTATCCAGTCCTCCGTCCTCTATCATAGCTACAGCGATTTTATAGCCAAGGGCAATAGTGTCCATACCTACTATGTATGCAATAAATATATCCTCTTTGGTAAAAGACCCTCTGCGCACCTTAGCATCAAAGTTAAATCCGCCTTCTTTAAATCCGCCGGCTTTAATAATTTCGTAGCACGCAAGGGCAGCATCGTATACGTTTGTTGGGAATTGGTCTGTATCCCAACCCAGTAGCATATCTCCCATATTTGCATCTATGGAGCCAAACACGCCGTTTTCTCTTGCCGTTCTTATTTCGTGTTGGAAGGTGTGCATTGCAAGGGTTGCGTGGTTTGCTTCAAGATTCATCTTCATATCTTTATCCAAACCGTATTTGCGTAGGAATGCAAGGCAGGATGCCGTATCAAAATCGTATTGATGCTTTGTGGGCTCTTTTGGCTTTGGCTCTATGTAAAAATTACCTTTAAAGCCTTTGCCTCTTGCGTAGTCTATTGCCATTCTTAAAAATTTTGCAAGGTTATCCATCTCTAAACCCATATTGGTATTTAACAGGGTTTCGTAGCCCTCTCTGCCACCCCAAAATGTGTAGCCGTCTCCCCCTAATTTCATAGTTACATCTAAGGCTTTTTTTACCTGCGCCGCCGCATATGCAAATACATCTGCGTTAGGTGCGGTTGCCGCACCGTGCATATACCTTGGGTTGCCAAATAAGTTTGCTGTACCCCATAACAGTTTTTTGTTGTTTTTCTTCATTAAATCCAGCACGTAGTCGGAAATCTCGTCTAAGTTTTTATTGCCCTGTGCAAGATTATCCCCTGCCGGTGCCATATCATAATCATGAAAACAAAAGTAATCTATGCCTGTTTTGTTCATAAACTCAAATGCCGCATCCGCTTTATTTTTTGCTCTCTCTATTGGGCAGTCTGTGCCGTAGGTTCTGTCTATTGTGCCCACTCCAAACATATCTGCCGCCTCTCCGCAAAAGGTATGCCAGTAAGATACTGTAAACTTAAGTAAATCTTTAAGTTTTTTGCCTCCTATTACTTCCTCCGGGTTGTAAAACTTGTACGCCAAAGGATTTTTGGATTTTGCTCCCTCGTATTTTATTTGTGGTATTCCTTGATAAAACTCGCTCATTTATATTCTCCTCTTATTTTTTATTTTTAGTCGTTTGCGATTGCGCTGTCAAATGCTATGTCTGAGGGCTCAAAGTTTATTCCTCTTACAAACTCGCACGCTTCCGTTGCACCGTACACCCTCTCCATTCCACTGTCCTCCCACTCTACCGAAAGCGGACCATCGTAGCCTGCTTGGTTAAGCTCCCTTATTATCTCCTCAAAGTTTACATCACCATGACCTAAAGAGCGGAAATTCCACCCTCTTTGAGTATCACCAAATGTTAAGAAAGAACCTAAAATGCCACTTCTGCCGTCAAGAGTTACCGCTACGTCCTTCATGTGAACGTGGTACACAAAATCCATAAAATCTCTTAGGAAAATTGTGGGGTTTACGCCCTGCCATAACAGGTGGCTTGGGTCGAAGTTAAAACCTAAAGTTTCTCTGTAATCAAAGGCATCTAAAAGCATATCTGCCGTAAAGTAATCATGGGCAATTTCTGCCGGATGCACTTCGTGTGCATATTTTACTCCACATTTGTCAAACTCGTCGAAAATGGGTGTCCATCTTTCTACAATGGTTGCAAAGCCCTCAGCTATCATTTCCTCAGAGGTTTGTGGGAATGAATACCAATACGCCCAAATAGGTGAGCCTAAAAAGCCTGTAACCACGTCTATTTCCATATTTTTAGCCGCTTGCGCAATGTATTTCATCTCTTGTATTGCCCATGCACGTATTTCCTCAGGCTTGCCTGCGTATTCGCTTGGGGCAAAGTTATCGTGTCTTTTGTCTATAATATCCCCCACGCATTGCCCCGGCACGTGAGCCGCAAGTGCCCAACAACCTAAATCGTACTTTTTTAAAGTTGCTTTTATTTCTTTTACGTATTCCATATCCGTAGCCGCTTTTTTTGCATTTAGGCCATTCCCCCAAGCCGCAAGCTCTAGACCGTCATAACCCATTTTTTTAGCCAATTTGCATAGCTCTTCAAATTGTAAATCGCTCCATTGAGCCGTCATTAATGTAACCGGTTTGCTCATAAAAATTTCTCCTTTATTAATAAAATCAATGCACTTTAAAATGCAAAATGCTATATAGCTACTTATTTTGTTTTGTTCGCTTTGCGAACAACATTAATGTAGCTATATGTTCATTTTATACCAAAAGTTACTGCATAACTTTTGACAAAATGCTATATAGCTACTTATTTTGTTTTGTTCGCTTTGCGAACAACATTAATGTAGCTATATGTTCATTTTATACCAAAAGTTACTGCATAACTTTTGACAAAATGCTATAATATAAATTTACTATATATTAAATGTGCTGTCAATGATAATTAACTTATTCGTATAAATTTATTTGGTATTTTTACTAAATCAACTAAATACGGTTAGTCAATTTTTGGCTAACCGTAAATAAATTTATGCTAATTTAAAGATGTACACCGCAGGGTACAGCCCACCGGCATCGAAGGTTGCTCGCTTTAGCAGATTGTAGTTTCCTGCTTTAATTAACCCTTCCGTCAACTTTTTTTCGTGGGTAAACAGTATTACCACACCCTTTTCCGTTAGTATGGAAGGCAAAAGAGAAAAATATGCTTTATAAAGCTTTTCGTTTTGCCCATGAGAGCCTACTCGCAACCCAAAAGGCATATTGCTTATAATTTCGTCGTATCTTTTGTTGGTAAATTTTAGGGCATCAATATGATGAAACTGCGCCTTAATATTGGAAAACTTGTTATTCTCCTCCGCCGCCTCCACCGCATTTATGTTTATATCCGCCCCTGTTAGCGTGTGGTGTGGGTAGTGTCCTCTTTCAAAAAGCATGGTACCGCTGCCGCAAAAGTTATCCAGCACTCGTGCATCTTCATCAAAATAAGGGCTTGCGTAGGCGCAAATACATGCCGCCACACCCGGATTTATTGATGCTGAAATTGCTTTTTTTCTGTAAGCAAAGCGCTTGTCCACTAATGGGTTTAACAGCACTACCGCTTCATCATCATCAATATCAAAAACAATCTCCATAGAGTAGGCAGACGGGGTGTTTATTAGCGTATTTAAGTTACTTACGCACTGTTTTATTATGTCTAACCGCACTTGGTGCATTACGCTTAGCACCTCTATTCTAAAGTTTTTTACCCCTGTGCGTGTGTAAATCGCTTTTTCTTTGCTGTGTAAAAATGTGGCTAAGTCTTGAGTTTTACATTTGCCCAGAAGTATGTAAGCATTTAAAAATGTGCGTTGTTTTAGTAGGTCGTAGTAGTCCTCCACACCTGTTACAGCAATGTATTTGCCGTATTTTTTAGGTTGATACCCTGCTTTTGTAAGTGCGGTGTAGGTGACATTCATGTTTGGTGTTGTCAGCAAAATAATGTCTGTGGGTAAAATTCGCACATTTGCTTTTTTTTGCACCACAAAGTTGGCAAGTGCTTTATGAAGTGCCGCATTTTCCTCGTCTATATGCTTATCTAAATCGCTTCTTACCTTCCAGTTTTCCAAAAAGTTTTTGGCACGAGTGTTTTTTGCGTTGCCTATTGCCAAAATGTAGGAGGGCAAGGTAAACATTGTTTGCTCGCACAAAATTGCGCTTATTAAATCCTCTAAATTATCTTTAGGGCAGTTGTTGCCTATAATTTGCGCCGTGTGCATACGCACCTTTGGGTCTTCGTGTTTTAGCAATTCCAAAAAGCTGTCTCTGTTTTGTATTATAAACTCTTGGGCTCTGTTGCTCATATCAGCAAAAATACGCATACACACCCTAACATCGCAACTGTCCTTTTGGGCGTAAAGTGCGTTTAGGTAGTCCTCGCTTTTTAGTATTTCCAGTATTCCCGATTTTTTTTCCTGAGCGGATAAATTATTATAATTTGTTATAAAGCTGTTAATTTCCATTATGTGCCATGCGGCACTCGCAATGTCCGCACAAACCTCCCTTTAGATAATTGCGTTTTTTGCCCGCTCGGCATAATTTAATCTCTTTCAATCTCAATCTATATCTAAACAATCATATATTACATTAAGCACGTTTTGCGTGCCGTCTGCGTCAACGGAGTTTGCCATTGCTTGCTTAAAGGCGTCTTTATTAGCCCTAAGCGCTTCTAACTCTTTTAACAGATTTTGAGGGGTGAGGTTTTCCTGCTCCAAAAGTAGTGCATACCCTTTTTCTTTGCAGTACTGTGCGTTTAGTATTTGGTCTCCCCTACTTGCCGAAAGTGGCAAAGGCACGTAAATTGCAGGAATTTGCAATTTTGTTATTTCAAACACCGAGTTTGCACCGCTTCTGCACACAATAAAATCTGTTATCGCATAAATATCTTCTATATTTTCCAAAAACTCGTATTGCCTGTAACCTTCGTTGTTTATTTGGGCGTTTAGTTTGTCTTTACCACGTAAATGTACTACATTATATATTTGAGTAAGCTCCTCTATACTTTCGTCTACCGCAAGGTTAAGCGCCTGTGCCCCTAAGGAACCCCCCATTATTAATAACGTCTTTTTTGCCTCTTTAAACATTAAAAATTCCTGGGCTTTTACTTTGCTCCCCTGCAAAATTTCATTTCTTATGGGGGAGCCCGTGTACACTTCGTTGCTTTTAAGTGATTTTGGCTGGAAGGACAAGCAAATTTTGTCCGCCTTTTTACCGCACAGCTTGTTGGAAAAGCCTTGTGTGTAGTCGCTCTCATGGATTACTACGAGTATTTTTAGTTTTTTTGCCGCATAAACTACGGGTACGCTTACATACCCTCCTTTAGAAAAAACGATATCCGGTTTTAGCTGTTTTAGAATTTTTTTTGATTGGCGGTACCCTTTAAATACTTTAAAAAAGTCCGAAATATTTTCTTTGCTTAAATATCTTCTTAGCTTGCCTGCGGAAATCTCGTAAAAGGGTATAGCTTTTACCATTTCCTTTTCTATTGCGTTTGTTCCTATATAGCTTACCTCTAAGCCTTTTTCTTGTAAAAATGGCACTAATGCTAAATTAGGAGTTACGTGTCCTGCACTACCGCCTCCTGTAAGCACAATTCTTTTCATAGTTCCTCTACTTTCTAATACAGTTGTTTAGCAGTTTTATCGCTATACATTATTGCATATATT
Source organism: uncultured Christensenellaceae bacterium (assembly GCA_964628515.1). Classification (GTDB taxonomy): domain Bacteria; phylum Bacillota; class Clostridia; order Christensenellales; family Christensenellaceae; genus CAZVNZ01. The sequence continues at coordinate 132,068 of CAZVNZ010000003.1, read as the reverse complement.
ATAATTGTATCATAATTTTACATTAATATACACCTAAAATTCTAAAACCTTTGCAAAAACCCTCCACATCCTCTGTTTTTAGCTGACTTATATTGCTACCCTCAAAATCAACATAAAAAACGTACTCGAAGTTTGTGTGCTTGGTTGGTCTGGATTCTATTTTAACCATATTTAAGCCAATGCGGTTAAAATACTCAAGCACTTTAAGCAATGTGCCCTGCCTATGCGCCAAAGTAAACTCCACACTTGCTTTTTTTGCATTTTTAGGAAACTTTTTTTCCTTGCTTACAATTATAAATCTTGTGGTGTTGTTTGGGTTTGTGTTAATGTTTTCTTTTAAAATATCCAAATTATAAAGTTTGGCGGCTTCCTTGCTTGCAATAGCGCCCTTTGTGACATCATTAAGCTCGGATATGTGCTTTGCGCTTATTGCGGTATTAAAATACAAGGTTTTTTTAACCTGCTTAAAATCGGCTAAATACTCCTCGCATTGCATAAACGCCTGTTCGTGAGAAAATATCTCGCAAATGTTTTCGATTTTACTGCCCTTTACACCCAGCAAGGAATGCTCAATTTTTATTAGCTGTTCCCCCACTATATAAAGGTTGTTTACACTTAGTAGGTCGTAAACCTCAAGCACACTGCCTGCATAGGAATTTTCTATGGGCAACACTCCGCAGTCCGCTTTTTCTTGCATCACCATATCAAAAACGCCTTTAAATGTGGGCACACCCACCCCACTGCTTTTAATGCCGAAATACTTTTTTAAGGCTATGTACGAATACGCCCCTTCCTCCCCCTGATACGCTATTTTCATTAGTTTATTACACCCTTTAAGATTTTTACTTTTTCCATAATTTGCGCAAATTTTTGAGGTGTTACCGATTGCGGACCGTCGCACATTGCTTCTGTGGGATTGTTGTGTACTTCTATCATAAGCCCGTCCGCTCCTGCCGCTATTGCGGCAAGGCTCATAGACTCCACTAAATAGCTATGCCCTGTTGCATGGCTTGGGTCTACCAAAACAGGTAGGTGAGACAGCTTTTTTACAATGGGGATAGCGCTTAAATCCAGGGTGTTTCGTGTGTAGCTCTCAAAAGTACGAATACCCCTTTCGCATAAAATTACGTTGGGATTGCCTCCCGACATTATGTATTCTGCGCTCATAAGCCATTCTTCCACCGTATTTGACAGCCCTCTTTTTAGCAGTACCGGTTTATTTATTTTTGCAACCTCTTTAAGCAAATCAAAATTTTGCATATTTCTTGCGCCTATTTGTATAATATCCACCTTGCCGGCAAAAAGCTCTATATATTTTGCAGACATAAGCTCGGTTACGGCAGGCATATTTTCCTTTGCCTTTACGCTACTTAAAATATCCAGCCCGTTTGCGCCCAGTCCCTGAAAGGCATATGGTGAGGAGCGTGGCTTAAACGCACCCCCTCTTAATACATTTGCCCCTGTTTTTTTTATTGATGATGCTATTTGAGTCAGTTGTTCTTCGCTTTCTATGGAGCAAGGCCCTGCCATTATGCATAAATCCCCTCCACCTATACTGACATCCCCTACTGTTATTACGGTATCTTTTGGATGAAACTTGCGGTTGGCTTTTTTGTACGGCTCTTGCACCGCAACCACCCTTTCTACACCTTCCATAAGACCGATTTTCTCTTTATCTATGGTATAGGTGTCTCCTAAAACTCCAAGTACACTGCAACTCGAGCCGTTATTAATTTGCACCTGCATACCCTTTGCATACAGCACGTCTATAACCTTTGAGGTGTCCTCGCTTGTTGCACTTTCTTTCATAATAACTATCATAAAGTATTCCTCCAATATTTTTGCAAATAAAAAAGCCGTATCATCAACTACCGATGAATACAGCTAAAAAGTTTATCACATCAGCAATCAACGGATAATGTTTCTAAAGTAAAAATAAAATCGTTTGTTGTTTGCTAACATGTTTTTCTCCTCAATATAAGATACTAAGATATAATATCATATATTATTGTAAATTGCAATTAAAAATTTGGCAATTTACAATATGTTTACAACTCTTATACCTTTATACAATTTCTCTTGCAAGTGTATAAGTGTCATTTGCTATTTTTATGTTTAGCAGTTTTTCTATATCTCTCATCTTGTATTTTTCTTTTGGGGCTACTAAAGTGCATGCTTTGCCCTCTTTGCCCGCTCTGCCCGTTCTGCCTATGCGATGCACGTAAAAATCCGCTTTTTGAGGTATGTCGTAGTTTATTACTAAATCTATGTTGTTTACATCTATACCCCTTGCCGCTACGTCCGTTGCCACAAGTATTTTGGTTTTGCCCTTTCTAAAGGTGTTCATAATGGTGTCTCTTTCCTTTTGGCGCATATCTCCGTGGAGTGCCGCCGAGGCAAACCCTTTAGTGTACAGCTCTTTTTGCACGTCTTTTACCCTGCGTTTTGTGTTGCAAAACACTATGGTAAGGCGTGGACTGTAATTTTTTAAAAGTCCGCTAACCGCACTTGTTTTTTGAAACTCCTTAGTTTGCATTTGAGACTGGTTGATAGTTTTAACCGGTGCTCTTTGCTCTCCTATTTTTATATGCTTAGGCTCTTTTAGATAGTTTTGTGCAATAAGCACAATTTCTTTTGGCATGGTTGCGGAAAACAGTACCGTTTGCCTGCTTTGTGGGCATACGCTTAGTATTTCCTTCATATCTTCTCTAAAGCCTATGTTTAGCATTTCGTCCGCTTCGTCTAAGACTACCGTCCTTATATTTTTAAGTTTAAGTACGTTTCTGTTGATTAAGTCTTTTAGTCTGCCCGGAGTACCCACTACAATTTGTGCGCCACGTCTTAGCTCTCTTATTTGTATGTTGATGTTTTGCCCACCGTACACGGCTACCGTATTTAAGGTGCGTATATGAGACGAAAGCTCTTTAATAACCTTGGTGGTTTGCATTGCAAGCTCTCTTGTGGGGCACATTACCAGCACTTGTACTTTTTTCATCTGTAAATACAAATTTTCCAGTACGGGTACTGCAAAGGCAGCGGTTTTACCCGTTCCCGTTTGTGCCTGCCCTATTACATCTTGTTTTTCCAACATATATTTAAGGGTTTTTTCTTGAATGGGTGTAGGGGAAATATATCCCGCTTTTTTTAGTGTGTCCTTCATTTCTTTTGATAATAGTTCAAAGTATTCCAATTTCTACCTCTCTTTTTTTTGCAAAAACAAAGGCTTTGCTTGGATTTCTAAGCAAAGCCTATATTTACCATTTGTATTAGTGTATCATAAAAAAAATCAAAAGTAAACATATTTATATATTATTTTAAATTATTTTGTGATATAATTACATAAATTAGAAATTCTAATAATAATTATTAAAAGAGGTGTTATTTATGAAAAAAGTAAAGATTGATCCGGGTGTGTGCGGTAACATTACGGTGGTTGAGGCTACAAGCCCTGACGGTATGAGCGTCGATTTACTTGTAACAAGCGATTGCGGTGCGGTTACTAAAATGTTTGAAACCCTTGGCACATCTTTTGATCCTTACGACCTTTGCTTTAAAAAGCCGGGTGAGGGCAAACTTTACGAATATGCAAAGGAAAACTTTCCCTCGCATGCCTGTTGCCCCACAATTTCGGGAATAATTAAGGCAATGGAGGCGGAATGTAGCCTTGCACTACCTAAAACCATCAGCATCACCTTTGAATAAAAGCATAATTTAATATACTATCTTTTTTGAGGAGGAAACCCCTCCCCTTTATTTGGTTTTGCCTTTATTTGTGTCCGCAATTAACCTTTCTTGTTTTTAAAATGCTTTCTTGAAACAGTATATGGCATTTGGGGGAGAGCAACTCCCCATCCTCGTATCTTTTTTCTATAAAGTAAATGCAGGTGGATTTTTCCTCTTTTAGTTGCTGAATAGTACCGAATTTTTCGCACAAAATCTCATTTTCTTGCCTTTTGCCTATTCCACAGTTTTCGCAATCTCGCATTTTTACCTCCTTATATACCCCTTGTACTTATGTATGGTTGCTATTTAAAAACCGCTTAAATCTTTTAAATATAAGCGGTTTTTGTTACTTATTATTGTTGTATGGTTTTTCCGTCGGGGAGGGTTGTCATTACCTTTTTGTCGTTAGGTTGCAGTGCAATCCACGTGTTGCCGGGTGCAAAGGTTACTTCCTCGCCGTTTTCTAATGTAAATGTTGTAAGGGCTGTGCCTTCGGGACGGCTCCATTTACCTTTTAGGTATTTACCGTGAATTATAAATTCCGCAGGGCCTTCTCCAAACACGTTTATGAGCTTTCTGCCACCCTCGTTGGCGGCTTCGGACACACTTACAAACTGTACCACAAGGTTTTGTACCTCAAGTGGCTTGCCCGTTTCTTCCGCAATAAATTCTTTTCCGCCCATATAACGTATTAGCTTATCCGTTGCTTTATCGTATCTGTATTCCACAAAACCGGGCTTTCTCCAAAAAGACAGCTCTATTTTTGCTATTTCCGGTGCATCCGCATAGCTTTCTAAGGGGTAAAACTTAAAGGGCTTTCTTTGCGTCGGCTCGTATTTGTATGTTTCCGCAATTTTTTTAACGTTGGCATAAGCCGTATGCTCTAATGCCTTGCCTGTGTTTTTGCGTCTGTATAAAAGCTCCTCGGGAGCACCCTTTACACCGTTTACACGTTGTTTAATGTGGTTTCCGCTCTCTCCGTATATATTTGTGGTTTTAAAGTTAGGGTCTTCCGGGCCTCCTTGATGCACATAAAGTGCGTCCCACTCTTGCTGTAACCATTGGTGATAGTATCTTGAAGAGCGTACAGGCCCTACGTCTTCGGGATAGGTGTCGTTAAAGATGCAGGTAAAACGGGTGTCTATACCTTCGATTAGGCTTTCGTATACAATGTCCGCTACTTGCAGACCTGCTTGTGGCCGTGCCGGTGGCTCGTTTTCTATTTGTACAATTACGGGTTTGTAGGTGGTGTTACCCTTTAGCCCTGTGGTTGGGGAAATATCTTTGGGGGTTGGGTCCTCTGTTGCTTGAGGGGTTTCCTCGGGGGTTTGGGTGGGTTGCTCTGTTTGTGTAGCGGGAGCTTCCGATTGAGTAGGTTCTTCCGATGCTACCGGCGCTTGCACCGCACACCCTACAAATGCCGTTAAGCATATAGTTATTGCTAAAATCACTAAAAATATTTTTTTCATCTTAATACCTTTCATTCGTAAATATAATGTGATAAAATAAACACTACATAATTATAACAGAAATTTACGTAATTACAACAATATTTAAGTTAAATTGTGCTACGTAAATATTAAAAATATATTAATAAATTATGAACGGAACTCATAATTATAAAAAAGAAAGGAGCAAAAAACAATGAACGGAGGACAAAATAAGGTATGAACGGAGAAGTGACTTAATGAAAATTAACGGCTTAAACAACGAAGAAATACGACTTTCCAAAGAAAAATACGGAGATAACAAGCTAAGCGAGCAAAAAAGCGAGTCTTTTTTAGATAAGCTTAAGAGTAATCTTGGAGATCCGCTAATCAAAATACTGTGCGTAGCCCTTGCAATAAACGTAATATTTGCAATTATGGGTCAGGCGCACTGGTACGAAGTAATTGGTATAGCGGCGGCGGTGGCAATAGCAACCTTAGTTTCCACTTTTTCCGAGTATAAAAACGAAAGCGCATTTCAAAAGCTTCAAGAAGAAGCATCTAAAATTGTTTGCAAAATTTACAGAAACGGCGAAATTACAGAGGTTTTTATAGACGATATTGTAGTGGGAGACTGTATTTTACTGCAAACGGGAGACAAAATACCGGCAGACGGCGTAATAATTGACGGCAGTATTAAGGTAGACCAATCTGTGCTAAACGGCGAGGCGGTAGAGGTAAAAAAGACCGCCACAGACACCTACACAGAGGGGGAAGGCAGTATGGATTTCCTTGACGACCATAAAGTGTTTCGTGGCTCTGTGGTATGCTCGGGCAACAGCGTTATGCGTGTTATGACGGTTGGGGATAAATCTGTATACGGGCAAATTGCAAAGGAATTACAGCTAAACGACGAGCGGGATTCTCCCCTTAAAGTTAAGCTGAAAGGGCTTGCCAAGGGCATTAGCCGTTTTGGCTACATTGGTGGTGTTGCCATTGCAATAATACTTTTGTTTCAACAAATTGTGGTTAGCAATAACTTTGATATGGCGCAAATTGCCCTGTATTGTTCGGACATTACAAATATTATGGGTGATGTTGTCCATGCAATAATACTTGCGGTGGTAATTATTGTAATGGCAGTACCCGAAGGGCTTCCTTTGATGATAGCCATAGTATCTGCGCTAAATATGCGTAAAATGCTTAAAGACAACGTGCTTGTGCGTAAAATTACGGGTATTGAAACGGCAGGCAGTTTAAACATATTGTTTAGCGATAAAACGGGCACTATCACAAAAGGGCTTTTAGAGGTTGTAACCTTTATAGACGGCGAGGGCAAGGAGCATTCCTCTTACGATGAGGTGCAAGGAGAGCTTAACAAGCTACTGCATTTAAGCATAATGCACAACACCCAAGCGGTAATAAGCGGAGACAGTAAAAAGGTAATCGGCGGAAACGCAACAGACAGAGCGATGCTTGGCTTTATTGCAGAAGCGGACGTTATACACGATGTAACCACCGTTAGCAGTATACCTTTTAACAGCACAAACAAGTTTTCCGCAACGCAAGTACAGGGAGATTATTCGCATACCTTAGTTAAGGGAGCACCCGAAAAGCTTATTGTGGGGTGTACGCACTATTTTAATAAAGAGGGAGAGCGCCTACCCTTTACAGACCACGCAGGGCTTAACGCTAAAATGGACGCACTCGCCAAACGTGCAATAAGAGTGCTTGCCCTTGCCGTTAGCCATGAGGATTTAGACGAGGATAACTTTGTACCGGAAAACCTTACTTTAGTTGGTATTGTAGGCATAAGAGATGATGTGCGCAAAGAATCCATCACCGCAATAAACGAGGTTATAGGGGCAGGGGTGCAAGTAGTTATGATAACGGGAGACCGCAAGGAAACCGCCGTTGCCATTGCAACCGAGGCTAAACTGCTACAAAAAGACAGCGACATTGTGCTGACCTCCGAAGAGCTATCCGCACTAAGCGATGAGGAAATTAAAGCCAAGCTAAAGGATTTTCGAGTAATTGCACGTGCGTTGCCCTCGGATAAAAGCCGTCTTGTGCGTCTTGCACAGGAGCTTAATTTAGTTGTGGGCATGACGGGAGACGGCGTAAACGACTCTCCGGCGCTAAAACAGGCGGATGTAGGCTTTGCTATGGGCGGAGGCACGGAGGTTGCAAAGGAAGCAAGCGAAATTGTTATTATGGACGATAATTTCAGCTCCATAGACAGAGCGATACTATACGGCAGAACCATTTACAACAGCATACGAAAGTTTATTATCTTTCAGCTTACCATTAACGTTTCTGCGGTGCTAATAACCTTAATATCTCCCCTCCTTAATATTGCGGAGCCACTTTCCATCACCCAAATATTATGGGTAAATTTGGTTATGGATACCCTTGCCGCCATTGCTTTTGGAGGAGAGGCGGCGCTAAAACGCTATATGAAGGAAAAACCCAAAAAGCGTAGCGAGGCTATTGTAAGCAAGCATATGTGGGGAGCAATTTTTACGGACAGTTTGTGGTTGTTTTCCATGTCTTTGGTATTTTTGCTATCCCCTGTTGCAAACGCATTTCGAGGGGGAATGGAAGTGCAAATTAACCTTTATACAGGGTACTTTACCTTCTTTATATTCTCCGCAATGTTTAACGCCTTTAATGCACGGACGGATAAAATTAACATCTTTGACAATATTAGAGGCAATGCCAACTTCTTAAAAATAATATTTTTGATTTTAGGTATTCAAATAGTAATGACATACTTTGGCGGCGATATTTTCAGCAGCTACGGATTAACGGGTAGCGAGTGGGTAGTTGTACTGCTAATGGCAATAACAATTATTCCGGTGGATATTATAAGAAAGGCAATAATGTCTAAAAAAACTGCGTAAAAAACCGCATAACAAAGGTATTTTAACTTAATACATAGGGGTTGTATAAAAAAACAGCCCCTTTTATTATACAAAAATTGCACTTTTATTGCACTTTTGTTGCATACTTGTTGCACTTGGGGGTGTATAATAAAGCTATGGCAATAAATAAAATAATTACTTGGAGGATTTAATTATGAAAAGAAAGCTAATATTTTTAGTAGCAATACTATGCGTATCGGTAGTAGCGGTATCGGCTTGTGCCCCTGCCGCCGCACCTGCGGTACAGCCACCTGCCGAGCAACCTGTGGCAACACCCGTTGCAACCCCTGAGGCGCCTGTGGCAACTCCCGAAGCAACACCGGTGGCAACGCCCGAGGCAACACCGCCACCTGTGGCAACGGCAGATGCCTCCTTCTCCCCTGTACCTGTTGAAGGCATGGCAGGAAGGGAAGCTAAAATTACAATGGACGATGCCATAAAAGCGGTGCAAGCTGCCTACCCCGATTACAAAATGGGCAGAGCGGAGCTTGATGTGGAAGGCGGAGTGCTTTATTGGGAAGTAGAAATTTTCGATAAATTTAACGAAGACCACGATATTTATGTGGATGCAACAACAGGAGTGGTAATATCAAGGCAAGATTTGGCTGCAAAACCCGCAAACACAGGCACACCCACAGTAACCCAAGAGCAAGCGCAAAAGGCGGTTATGGCTAAATATCCCGGTTGCACCATAACGGAAATAGAGTACGACGAAGAAAGAGGGTATTTCTTCTGGCAGTTTGACATCTTCACAAAAGATAATATAGAGCAAGATATATATGTAGATGCTTACAACGGCAATGTTATGAATAAAATGGAATACAAAAATTTTAAAATGCAAAATGGGCTTGACGACTGATTTTAGGGGGGTTAAGAAAGACGAGGTTTTGCACCTCGTCTTTTTTTTGTGTTTTATATTAATACTACCACAGTAGTATTGACAACTCTTTACTACTGTGGTAGTATTAATGTAAGCTAAGACAAATACAAACTAATATAGGAGAAAACCATGAATATAAAACTTTTTGATTCGGAAATAAAAGTAATGGATGTGTTGTGGCAACAGGGAGATAAAAGCGCAAAGTACATAGCAAGCGTTCTCAAAGAAGAAACAGGTTGGAATGTTAATACAACATATACTTTAATAAAGCGGTGTATAAATAAAGGGGCAATAAAGCGTAGCGAGCCTAATTTTATGTGTACCCCGCTAATACCCAAAGAAAAGGTGCAAGCACAGGAAACGGAGGAGCTTATAAACAAAATTTTTGACGGCTCTGCGGATAAACTCTTTGCATCTCTTGTAAGCAGAAAAAAATTATCCCAAGAGCAAATAAAAGAATTAAAAGAAATTGTGGGTAATTTGGACTAACGGCAATTATTCTAAAAAAACTACGAGGATAAAAGTATGAATATTTTACAAATGAGCATTTACGGAGCAGTTTTAATTCTTATAATAGTATTTTTTAGAGCATTCACTCTAAACCGTTTGCCTAAAAAAACATTTATAGTGCTGTGGGCGGTAGCACTTTTCAGGTTGCTGATACCCATATCCCTACCCTCTCCTATTAGCGTGTATTCTGCAATTAACGAGTATGCGCCTGCGTTAAATAATGCAGTCTACAATAATCCCCAAGCACCTCAAAATGTGCCGTTGCCTATGTTGCCTTCCGCAACAGAGTTTTCCACACAAAATATAAGCATACCGCAACCCCAAGCATCCGCAGAAATATCTCCATTTTTTGTAATTTGGATAGTGGGCCTACTTGCATGCACCTTGTTTTTTATGATTTCTTATATAAGATGCCGTAGGAGGTTTAAAGAATCCTTGCCGGTTACAAACCCATATGCAGCAGATTTTTTGGCAAAGCAAAACATAAGGCGAAGAGTGCAGATTAGAGTTTCGGATTTTATTTCCACCCCACTCACCTATGGAATGCTTAACCCCGTTATTTTAATGCCAAAAAACATAGACTGGGAAAATAAAGAGCAGTTAAATTACGTGCTTAGCCACGAAATTATTCACATTAAACGCTTTGACGGCATATTAAAGCTAATTTTAGTTGCAACTCTTTGCTTACATTGGTTTAACCCATTGGTGTGGCTAATGTATATTTTGGCTAACCGAGATATAGAGCTTAATTGTGATGATACCCTTATACGCACTTTAGGCGAAAAGGAAAAGAAAGCATATGCGCTCACATTAATAAATATGAAGGAAAGGCAAATAACCCTACCCCCCTTATACAATAATTTTAGTAAAAATGCGGTAAAAGAAAGGATAACATCTATTATGAAAACAAGAAAGAAATCCATTATTATAGTTATAGTTGCAGTAGTGCTTGTTGTAGTTATTGCCCTGCCTTTTGCCACCTCCGCAATGCCTAAGGATAACACTGAGTCTGCATTCATCCCAAAAACAGAAGTGGAAAATACAGACGTAAAAAACAGTGCATTCGCCCAAGCTACCACTAAAAATAAGGGTACAGACTACAATAAAAGCTCAAGCTTTAACCCTTTATATGATGAAGCTACCCTTAAGCTAATTAAAATGCTTAAGTTTGATGGCTACGAGGATATGACTGTGGCGCAGTTTCATGATACAGTAAAAAACTCTTTAACAAATACTAATGATATTAATTTGTTTTACGGTATTTTTGACACTGAAAACTTTGGTACCATAAATGATTTAAAGGACACCAACCCTGACGCTAATTTTGTGTTTTATACTTTAATACCTTTTACGGGTAAATATGGTGTGCCTATGGATTATTCCGGGTACACCGAAAGCGATTTTAATGTTTCCGAAAACGCAATAATCGAATACACCTACTCCTTAGATATTTTAGACACAAGCAAAATCACCGTTAAAGAATACACTATGGCAAGAGAGGGTATAGCTAATAGTATTGAAAATATACTGAAAACTAAGAGTATTGACGAATTGCTAAACGAGGATGCTATGAAAGAGGAAATTCAAGGAGTAATAGACAGCCTTCACAAAAAATGGAGCAATGATGCACTAAAAACGGAGATTTCTTACAATTATAAGCCTGTAACTGCTTTAGATAAAGAAGCTATTTCTGAAATTACAGCAGTATGGGAGGATTCCTTAACCCCCTACTTCCCCTTTGGTGTAACTTATGAAATAAATGAGTACAGCGGACAGGCAAAGCTTTATTTGCACGGCAAAGAAATCCGTGGTATTTTTAACAGTATAACGGGAGAATGGATTTCTAACTCAATAGGAGATTCCACCTTTAGCGAAGCTGTTCCCGAAATTGTAACCGTATATATCGATAACAAGCTTACAGGCTTGCGAGAGGCTACAAAAGAGGAGCAAGAAAATTGGAACAGCATTAGGAGAGCGGGTGTAAGTGAGGAGGAGGAATTTATTTACACCAACAAAAATAAAGATGATTACACATCTATATTAAAGCTCAAAACTCAAAATTACAAAGCAATGTCCGTATACGATTTTAACCAAGCCTTACTAAATTGGGCAAACGAGGATTACGAAAGAAGCGAGCATATTAATTGGGATATAGGCACAAACAGTTATTCCATGCCCTTAACTGCGGAAGAAAAGGAGTTTTTAGATGTAACCATAAATGCCTCCGCTAACGAAAACGCCATGCTTGTGCAAAGTATCAGAATGGATATACCAAGACAGGATGCGGAAATTGCCGGAGATTTTACCAAAGAACCGGAAAATGACACAAATGGCAACCGTGCATTCTGCAATTTATTCTACACCGCCACCTATCATATACCGGACGAAAAAAAGATTACGGTAAAACAAAGAGACGATGCGGTTTTAGGTGTAAAAAATGCAATACAGAGCTTTTGGGATAGTACGGATATAAACACCCTTTTAGCTATGAATAAAAATGATATGCTAAAAAAACTAAATGAGATAGCAAAAAATTACAGCAATAACTTAATAAGTATAGAAATGTCTGCGGATAATTATGTTTTTGAGCATATAGACGAGCGAGTTTTTGAAAAAGTTTCGGGGTGAGTTTACATACCCCCTACACCCTAACCCAAATACTAAGCCTATTATTTTCGTACTCCGCCCAAATAGCCCCGCCTAACCTCTCCATCAAGGTTTTTGAAATGGCAAGCCCAAGCCCTGCCCCTTTTTTTGCGGACTGTAAGGTGTAGAAGCGGTTAAAAAGCTTGCCTATTTGCACCTTATCCAGCCCTTGCGCCTTGTTGGAAAAGCTAATTTCGCCCTCCTTTGTTAGTGTTATGGCTAAATCTCCCTCGCTGTATTTTATGGCATTACTTATGAGGTTTGCAAACACTCGAGAAAGTGCGGAGGCGTCTAAGCTTCTGATTACCTTTTGAGTGGTAATTTCAATTTTTGGCACAATCCCCCTTTCTTTTAAGGCGGTGTAGCAAGCCACTATGCTTTCTTCCAAAATATTGTTTATTATTACGGTTTTTGGTTTTTCTTCTTTTTGTGATGTTATTAGAACGGAGTAGTTAAACAGCTCCTCCGTAAGTCCTGTCAGCATTTGCGTTCGGTTTTTTATTACTGCCACATACCTTCTTATGTTGGCTGTATCTTCTTCTTTTTCCAACAAATCTAAGTATCCGCTAATTGCGGTTAGGGGGGTGCGTAAATCGTGGGATATATTTGTTATCGCATTTTTAAGCTCTGCATCTCCCTGCAAAAAAGTATGTCTGCTTTCTCTTAGCTTGCGTAGTTGCTCGTTTATTACATTTGCCAATTTACGCATATGTTTATCCCTCGACGAAATATCTATTAATGTGTTGGTTTGGGTTTCAAGCCTGTTTACAAAGGCAATTTCTATCTCCTTTGCAGATTTTTGCAGTAAATGTATTTTAATTAAAAGGACAAAAACTGCCAATGCTAAAAAACCAACTATAACCCAAACCCACATAACTATATCTCCTTACTTTAAGTTTTTTCTGTTAAACAGCAATATTCCCCCAAGTGTTGTTACAATGGTAATTCCTATGGAGCATAGTGCCATACGCAAAGGGTTGGCAATTTCTATAAATGTCATAAGCATACCCTGCCCCTGTGGCAGTAAGTCTAAAGCAAACTCCAGCGCACTTCGCATTTCTCCCTTTACATAGCTTGGGTTAGGACCTCCTTCCTCAAATACCGTTGCCCCATTGGATATAACCATACCGCTCAAAAATTCCGATTCACTTAATCTATTGTATATAGAACTTACAATAAAAAACAACAGTAAAAACAAGCCAATAGAAATTATCAGCGATACTGCCATATTAGGCGTAAGCATGCTCACAAAGGTAAATATTGCACAAAATGTCACCACAAACAGTATTGCAATAAATAAGTATGTCACCAAACCCAAAACGCCCATATCCCACAAACCAAGTACAGGAATACCAACCATTGCACCCGCTACCCACATCATCATAATTAAAAGAGAGCCTGTAACGTTTGTAATTAGGTTGGCAAGATAAATATTTGCCCGTGTGTGCCCTACTACAATTTTGTTTCTAAGTGTGCCGTCGCTGTATTCCACACCTGTAAAAAAACTGCAAAATGCACCTACAAATATGCCGATAAATACACCGAATATAAAGAAATATCTGTCTATGCCGTCGGGTACTTGTGTTATGCCCAAAATAACGTTAGTGTTTGAAAATATCATATAATAAATGGCTATGCCAAGCATTGCTGCCATACAAATCCATAAAGCTTTGGATTTAAACAGCCTGGAAAAATTAGCGGATAGTAGTTTACTCATTACTGCTACCTCCCACTAAATTAACATAATAGTTTTCCAAACTTTCGTCTTTGTCCTGCATAGAAAAAACTTCGCAGTTTTCCTCATGAAGTGCCAAGGTTAGCTGAGATACATTAATTTTTCCGTATATATCCGCAATTTTATCCGATATTATTTTGTACTCAATATTTAGTGAATCAAGCACACGTGTTAGGGGTTTGGTATCGCTAACCTCTGCACGCACGCATTTTCTGCATGCACCTTCAAGGTCGGTTGCGCTCATTTCCTTTATAATTCGACCACCGTCTATAAAACCGTAATAGGTTGCAAATTTTGCAAGCTCTCCGAGTATATGGCTGGAAATTAGCACGGTTATTTGCTTTTCTTTGTTTAGCTTTAAAATAAGCTCTCTAATTTCAATTATGCCTTGTGGGTCAAGCCCGTTTGTTGGCTCGTCTAACACCATAAAATCAGGGTCTCCCACTAATGCTATTGCAATTCCAAGCCTCTGGCGCATACCAAGAGAAAAGTTTTTGGCTTTCTTTTTGCCTGTATCGGCAAGCCCCACCAATTTAAGAATATCAAAAAGCCCGTCAAAAGAGGGCAAGCCAAGTATTCTGTATTGCTGTTTTAAATTTTCCTGTGCTGTCATATCCGAGTAAATTGAGGGGGTTTCCACCACCGCACCCATTCGCCTTCTTGCCTGTGCAATCTCTTTACTTGTACTTTTTATGCCGTACAACGTAAATTCGCCCATTGTTGCTTGTTGCAGTCCGCAAATTATGCGTATTAGCGTAGTTTTACCTGCGCCGTTTTTACCTATAAAGCCATAAATTTCTCCTTTGGGGATGCTCAGGGCTAAACCGTTTAATGCTTTAAATCGGCTGTAATTTTTGTGCAAATCATTTGCTTTTAGTATATATTCCATAAAATTAACCTCCTTTATGCAATGGAGATATTTTAATATATAACCGTAAAGAAAGCGGTAAAAAAAGAGTAAAGATACAGTAAAGATTTTTGATTATTATACCGCACCCTAAATTATTACTCCTTTAGCTTAAAGCCTATTCCCCACACCGCTTCTATATAATCTTTTTCGCTTATTTCCTTTAGCTTTTTGCGCAGATTGCTTATGTGCATTTTTAACGAGCTTTCCGTGCAGTCTAAAGTGTCCTCTCCTATACGCTCAAGCATTAAAGATTTTGTAATAACCTGCATTGGGTTTTCCATAAGCAGTTTTAGTATTGCGTACTGGGTTTTTGTAAGTTTAATTTCTTTAGTATTTATTTTGCAAATAAGGGTGTTGGTGTTTAGAGAAATATCACCATAAATTAAAATGTCGTTTGTTTCTACATTATTATAATTGCGAAATTGCACCGCTATTCTTGCTAATAATTCTTTTGTGTTAAAGGGCTTTGTAATATAGTCGCAAGCGCCATTTAAAAGCAAATCCACCTTGCCTTCCACATCTATTTTTGCGCTCATAATAATTACGGGTATGCCTTTTATTTTAGGGAGTATTTCCTCTCCGTTTAAGCCGGGCAGCATTAAATCCAATAGCACCAAATCCGGATTTTCCTTAGCTAAAACAAGTAGTGCCTCCGTTCCCGAATAGGCACGCAATGTGCCGTAGCCTTCTTTTGTGAGTATCTCCTCCAAAAAATTACCGATGTGAATATCGTCGTCTATAATAAGTATTTTCTTCAAGATTTTCCCTCTTTAGTTTTTTTGTTGGTTTAATTAATATTATAGATGGGAAAATGGATAATAGCAATAATATGCCTTAATTCTTAATATTTTTATTGTGATGATGATGTTATAGGGATACAAAAGCTTTTCTGCCACTAACAAATACCTCTGTTATCTTCCTATCCTCTCCTAAATACATAACTCGCTCCAGCCTTTCTGCAAGGGTTAGTTTTTCTGTATTTAGCATTTGAGAGTCGTCCACCACCACCCCAAAAAATTCCTCCCCTACCGCAAAACCGCCCTTTGTGCCAAAAAATTGTGCGCCTGCCGTGGTTGCCATGTAAAAAACCTCTGTAAAGGTCAAATGGGGTTCTTTAGTGGTTAGGCTGTTTAGTTTGGATATTTGTACCGCCTTAGCCATGGTATCTAACATGGAGATATTGCATCCTCCTGCAATATCTGTACCTAAAAGGGTTTGCACCCCCATATTTATAAATTTGCGTACATTTGCAATTCCGCTTGATAAATTAATGTTGGAGTCCGGACAATGCACCATTGTTGTCCCATTTTTTGCCATTAGCGCAATTTCTTCCTCCCTACAATGCACGCAATGTGCCATTAGGGTTTTTTTAGTAAGTAGGTTATATTGGTTGTAGGCATCTGCGTAGCTTTTGGCATTTGGCTCAAGCTCTGCCACCCATTTTATTTCCCCTTTGTTTTCGCATAAATGGGATTGAATGGGTAACTTATAGTTTTGCGCAATTTTGCCTAACTGCTCCGACAACTTAGGGGTACAGCTTGGGATAAACCGTGGTGTTACAATATATTTTACGTTTTTATATCGATTTTTGCATATTTCTATTAAATCTATGGTTTCTTCTATAGATTTTTGGGTGTCCTCCGTTAAACTCTCGGGTGCGTTTCTATCCATATTTGCCTTGCCTACATACGCTTGCAAACCTGCTTTTTCCAGTAAATCCATTAGTATTAGCGTAGAATTTTTATGCACCGTTGCAAACACGCATGCCCTTGTTGTACCGTTTTTTATTAGGCTGTTTACAAAACGGGTGTAAACTTCCCTGCTGTATTCCTCGTTTGCAAATTTGCTTTCTTCCGCAAAGGTGTATTTTTCTAGCCAGGGTAAAAGCTCTAAATTTAGCCCCAAACCTCTGTTGGCATATTGAGGCGCATGGGTATGCATATCGCACAAGCCGGGGATAATTAGGCTGTTTTTATAGTCTAAAATCGGCAAGTGTACATCCTTTGGCATATGTGAAATTTTGCCGTCTATAATGCACATGCTATCTTGTACCGCAAGCTCGTTTTTATTTTTGGCATACACTATATTGCCTTTAATTATATAACTTTCGCCCATTTGTGCCGTGCGGCACACGCAACGTCCGCACAACCTCCTTTAATATACTTGCGTTTTTTGCCCGTTCGGCATAGTTTTCTTTTTAATCTAATATCCTTAAAAAATCAACCGCCGTTTGTAGCACTTCTTCTTTGTTTTCCTTTGTTAATTCTATAATTTTGGTATCAACTCTACCCTTTATTTGGTCTATTAGTTTGCCCTTAGCACTTTTTATACAGCCTATCACCCTTTTTTTGCTGTTTAGGCAATTAATTACTCTTTGGCAAAATTTTATGGAACAGTCCTCCAAAACACCTATTTCGTCCATTACAATTACTCTGCGATTGGTGTCCATTGCGCCTTCCAATGCGGTTACGCCCACTAACTCAAACCCTTGCACCACAGGCACACAACTGTTTTTTGATATGCGTATGCTAATGGGTATATCTAAATCACCATCACTTAAAATATTGTGAATATAATGCCCTGCGCACCCCCCATTAATATGGTAAGGGTGAGTGGTGTATCCTGCAAAATCCGCCCCCCACATGCGAAGCGCCTCATTTAATACCGAGGACTTGCCACAGCCTTTTTTTCCTGTTATAAAAAGGTTTTTATGTAGTGCTTGCAAATCTTTTTTTGTGTCTATATCTTTAAGCTCCATAGGGCTTTCTGCCTTAAAAAACGCTACAACTTCCCTATGTTTAGCCATAATATCTCGTCCGCTCTGCCCTTTTTGCAACCGTCTTAACTCCCCGAACAAATTTTGGGGGAAAATTACCGGGTTTCCCTGTTTATCACCATAATAAATGGCATAAATACCCTCTTTGTACCCCTCCGCCATTTGCTTTACGGAGTTTTTACAAATGTAGGGTTGGTCGCAAACACAAAACATACAGGCATCCATATCCTGCATATATTTTAGCCCAATTTTAATGGTATGCTTAATTTCCTGCTCTATATGGTGATTTATTGCAACCTCATAACCATAGGCTTTTGCAAGCTTTTCCACTTCGCTGTATGCCGTAACTACCACCGTTTTTGCAAACAAAGTGGGTGGGGTGGCTTCAAAAGTCCTTTCTATTAGCTTTTTGCCCGCAAATTTCATTAATAGTTTATTTTCTCCAAACCTGCTTGAGTTTCCCGAGGCTAAGAGTACACAGCCCATTTTAATCATATATTTGCCTATCTTAAAAAGGTACAGGCGTCCCTTTTTACGTATCTGCCCATTTTTTTATCCGTAGCTTGCCCCTCTGTTGCAACAAGGTTGCCTAGCAGAAATACATATTTTGCCTGTCCCCTTACTTTAAAGTTATTATAGGGGGTGTAGTCGCAGGCGGTTTTTTGGTTTTTATCCGTAATTACTCCCTCGCAGCTTGGATTCCACACCACAATATCCGCTATACTGCCCTCTTTTATTACACCTTTTTTTGAGTACAGTCCAAACAGTTTTGCAGGGTTTTCGCAAAGGAGTCTGCACATATCCGATTCTGTAATTTTCCCTTTTTTAACACCGTAAGTGTATATTAGCTGTGGTCTTGCATCCACACCCGGTGCGCCGTTGGGTATTTTGGAAAAATCGCTTTTGCCTAAGGCTTTATCCTTAAGTAAATAGGAGCAATGGTCTGTTGCTATGGTGTCCGTCTCTTTATTTATTGTTGCCTCCCATAAGGCTTGGGTATCCTCTTTTTTCCGTAATGGCGGAGACATTACGTACTTTGCCCCCTCAAAGTTTTCTTTGCTGTAATTTTCTTCTGTAAGTAGCAGGTATTGGGGGCAGGTCTCTATGTACGCTTTTACGCCCTTGTTTCTTGCATTAAGCACTACTTCTAATGCGGTTTTACTGCTTAAATGCACTACATTTACCTCTGCTTCTGTTAAACTTGCAATGGTTAAAAAGCGGTTTACCGCCTCTGCCTCTACAATGTCCGGTCTTGATTTTGGGTGAGCATTTGTGCCTAAATTGCCTAACTGCCTTTGTTTTTCTGTTAGTGCATTTACAAGGTCTCCGTTTTCGCAATGTGCCCCTGTAATTCCCCCTTGTTTTTTAACCTCCGTTAAAATTTCGTAGGCGTCTTTGTCCGAAACTCTTAGGGCATCGTAGGCAAAATATATTTTGTAGGAGGTTATACCCTCTTTTGTTAGCAATGGTATTTGCTCCTTTGCTTTTGTATTCCAGTCTGTAATTGCCATATGAAATGCGTAATCGCAATAGCATTGATTATCCGCTAATTTATGCCAATTTTCCACCGCATGCATTAAGGTTTCCCCTTTATTTTGAGTTGCAAAATCAATTATAGTGGTAGTGCCACCCTCTATGGCGGCTTTTGTACCTGTTTTAAAGGTGTCTGCCGTATGTGCGGTTGGGGTATCCATATCCAAATGAGTATGAGAATCTATAAAACCGGGAAAGATAAGCATATTTGCTGCGTCTAAAACTTCCTCGTTTACCCCTTGCAAATTATCCCCTATTTTAGCTATAATGCCGTTTTTTATTAAAATATCGCTTTTAAATATTTTTGTAGATGTAACTATACTGCCGTTTTTAATTAACATAGTGTGGGGCGCACGCAATGTCCGCACTAACCTCCTTTGAAATACTTGCGTTTTTTGCCCGCTCGGCATGGGCTTTCCTTAATACTTTCTAATTAAGATACCCCCATATAATGCGCAATTTTATGTACCTTTAGTTTAGCATTAAATGGGGGTATTTGCAACTTTTACTTAATTTAAACGATACTGAATCAGTTCTTTTTAGCGGATATTAAAAGCATCATAGGGCGTCTTAACTCGTTTTCCATTCCCTCTACGGTTTTTAGCATTTCCTCGCTTGGTTTTGGCTCTACCATATGTGTTAGAGTGAATCCCTCCGTTAGCAAGGTATTTATATAGGTTGTTAAGGTTTTATGATACTTTATAACTTTCTCCCCCAAAAAAGTAGCCTGTCTGCTACTTTCGTCAAAATATCTGTCTACGGGCCAATGGTCTATTTCTCCGTTTTCCTTATACCACCAGTCTTGGTTGCCGTAGGCTGTAAAAATAGGGTGCTCTGCGGAAAATATAAAGTCTCCTCCTTTTACAAGGCACTCCTTTACTTTGGTGCATATAAGCTCAAAAGAGGGTATATAATGAAAGGCAAGGGAGCTTAGTACAACATCGAAACTATCCTTTTCAAAATTGCAATCCTCAATAGGCGCACATATGTATTCTATATTGGGGTTAGTGGTTTTTTTCCGTGCTTCTGCAAGCATTTTTTCCGAAATATCCAAGCCAACCGCCTTTGTTGCACCATTTTGTGTTGCGTACACGCAATGCCAACCAAAACCGCAACCTAAGTCAAGCACCCGCTTTCCTTTAAATGAGGGCAACAATTTTTTAAGCTCGTGCCATTCTCCTGCACCGTCCAGCCCTTTTTTAGACCTGTCCATCATGCTGTATTTTTCAAAAAAAGTATTATCATCGTATTTATTTTCTTTCATATTCACATCGCCTTGTTTTTATAAATTTACGCAACATATTGTTGTGCATTGTACCATAATATAACACATTTTGAGGTTTGGTTCAATATTTTTATACAATCTTTATATTGTATAATTAAAAATAAATTGCTATAATTTAATTGCATAATAAAAGTATTCAAAATATAATTATATATTAAAGAGGTAAGCATAATGGCGGAAGATACCGTTTATAAGAGTATAGGTAAAAGTGTACCGAGAATAGATGCTTTAGAAAAAGTAACGGGACAAGCAAAATACACAGGGGATTTTTTTAAGCAAAATATGCTGGTTGCAAAGGTGTTGCACAGCACCATAGCAAACGGTGTGGTTAAAAGATTTAATCTTAAATACGCTCTTAATGTAGAGGGGGTAGTTAAAATAATAACCTGCTTCGATGTCCCCGACATTGTGTTTCCCACCGCAGGGCATCCGTGGTCCACAGACATCTCTCATCAAGATATTGCGGACAGAAAACTCCTTGACAGCCGTGTACGTTTTTACGGAGACGATATTGCGGTGGTGGTGGCGGAAAACGAAATTGCCGCCTGCCGAGCACTAAAACTGATACAAGTAACCTACGAGGAATATCCCCCTTTGCTCACCATGAAAGAGGCAACAGCAAAGGGTGCTACTCCACTTCATAAAGATTATCCAAATAATATTTTAAACTCCACATCTTACGAAATCGGAAATTACGAAGAAGCAATCAAAGAGGAAGGTTTAATTAAATTTTACGGAGAATATTCAACTCCGATGGTGCAACATTGCCATTTAGAAAACCCCATTACATTCGCATATATGGAACGAAACAGAATTGTAGTGGTGTCCTCCACCCAAATACCCCATATTGTACGCAGGGTTGTGGGGCAGGCACTTGGGATTTCTTGGGGCAAAGTGCGGATTATTAAGCCATATATCGGTGGTGGCTTTGGCAACAAACAAGAGGTGTTGTACGAGCCTTTAGCCGCTTTTTTAACGCAAAATTTAGGTGGCAGATACGTAAAAATAGATACATCGAGAGAAGAAACCTTTGTTAGCACACGGGTAAGACATCCTATGGAATTGCATATTACCACCTATGTACGCAAGGACGGGCGGTTTGTAGCCCGTAAATTAGAGGGGTATTCCAACCAAGGTGGGTATGCCTCTCATGGTCATGGAATTATTGCAAATGCGTCTAACGCATTCAGACAGCTATATCAGGATGAGCAAGCCACAAAATCCACGGTATCCACCATATTTACCACCCTGCCCACAGGGGGTGCAATGCGTGGCTACGGCATACCTCAAATTGTGTTTGCAATGGAGGCGCAAGTGGACGAAATTGCGGCGGCACTTAACATAGACCCTGCCGAACTTCGCAGTAAAAATATGATGAAAGAGGGTTTTATAGACCCTTATACAAATATAACATCGTATACCAACGGTCTTGAGCAATGTATTTTAAAAGGCAAGAAGTTTATAGACTGGGACAAAAAGCAAAAGGAATATAAAAACCAAACAGGAAATATACGAAAGGGTGTAGGAATGGCGATTTTTTCCTACAAAACAGGGGTATACCCAATTTCTCTCGAGACTTCTTCTTGCAGAATGGTGTTAAACCAAGACGGTACCTTGCAGTTGATGATGGGCGCTACCGAAATAGGACAGGGTGCGGACACGGTATTTTGTCAGATGGCGGCGGAAATTTTAGATTTACCTTTAGAGGATATACATATAGTGTCTATGCAAGACACGGATACCTCCCCCTTCGACCCGGGTGCTTATGCCTCCAGACAAACCTATGTTTCGGGCATGGCAGTTAAAAAAACCGCTTTGCTCCTAAAAGAAAAACTCCTTAATTATGCGGAGTATCTCTTGAAAAAACCGGCGAACACTCTTGATTTGGTGGGGCGTCAAATTGTTCTGCAAAAGAAGGGCACTCCCTTAATTTCTCTTGCTGATTTGGTTATGGAAGCCTTTTACAGCCTGGAAAATTCTAAGCACATAACGGCGGAGGCAACCCACCAATGCAAAACCAACACCTTTTCTATGGGGGTTTGTTTTGCGGAAGTGGAGGTGGATATTCCCCTTTGTAAAATTGAGGTTATGCAAATTATAAATGTACACGATTGCGGACGTTTAATAAACCCACAGCTTGCGCAAATGCAGGTACACGGCGGTATTTCCATGGGGCTTGGGTATGTGCTTTCCGAGCAAATGCTTTTTGATACAAAAACAGGAAAGCCCCTAAACAACAACCTACTTGATTATAAACTGATGACAACTCTCGATACCCCCGATTTACATGCGGATTTTGTAGAGTTAGACGACCCTACGGGGCCTTTTGGCAATAAATCTTTAGGCGAGCCACCTGCCTTGCCCCCTGCGCCTGCCGTTAGAAATGCATTGTTTAACGCAACAGGGGTGGCGATAAACAAAATCCCCTTAACGCCACAAGTATTGCTTGAAGAATTTACAAAAGCCGGATTGCTTTAATTAAAGGGAGGTACTAAGAATGTACGATATTTCTGAAATATACGAACCAAAAACCATAAAGGAAGCTATTTCTTTGCTAAACGACCACCCTGACGCACATATACTTGCAGGTGGCAGCGATTTATTTATAAAGCTAAGAGAGGGTAAACTTGCGGATATTAAGTGCATAAGCATTTTTAAGGTAGAAGAGCTAAGAGGTGTGGAAATCCTTGAAAACGGCAGTATTTTAATAAAACCCCTAACCAGCTTTTCCCATATAACCAACCACCCTATTATAAAGGAAAATATTAATGTTTTGGGGGAAGCCGTAGACACCATCGGAGGCCCTCAAATACGCAACATAGGCACAATAGGCGGTAATATTTGTAACGGCGTTACCAGCGCAGACAGCGCATCCACATTGTTTGCCCTTGATGCACAGTTGCAAATTACAAGTTTGCAAGGCACACGTACCCTACCCATTGCCGAGTTTTACTTAGGACCGGGAAAGGTGGATTTACGACAAGGCGAGATGCTTACAGGTATTTGTATAAGCAATTACACAGGCTACCACGGCTGTTACACAAAATACGCAATGCGAAACGCAATGGACATTGCCACCCTTGGTTGCGCCATTAATGTACGGCTTGCCCTTAACAAGAAAACCATAGACGATATAAAAATCGCCTTTGGTGTAGCCGCCCCCACCCCTATGCGATGCAAGCAAACGGAGGCACTGCTTATAGGCAAACCCCTTGACTCTTCCCTTTATGATGAAATTGCACAGGGTGTAGTAAGTGAAATCTCCCCTCGAAGCTCTTGGCGTGCATCTAAAGAATTACGTTTGCAAATAGCAAAGGAAATTGCGGTTAGAGGGTTTAGAGAAGGGGTTTTACGTTGCGGAGGTGTAATATAATGGAAAAAGCATTAATAAGATTTAAACTAAACGGCAGAAATGTAGAAACCTACGTGGATAAACGTGCCTCGCTAACGGATATGTTAAGGGGTGAGTATAGTTTAAACAGTATAAAAGCAGGTTGCGAAGTGGGAGAGTGCGGTGCTTGCACCGTAATTATAGACGGCGAAACGTATAACGCCTGTATTTACCTTGCAATCTGGGCGGAGGGCAAAGAAATTCTTACCCTTGAAGGCTTGCAAAACGACGAGGGAGAAATTACCCCCATTCAGCAGGCTTTTATTGATGAAGGTGCGGTGCAATGCGGTTTTTGTACACCCGGATTTATAATGTCTGCCACCGCTATTGTTAATTCCGACAAAAAATACACTCGAGAGGAATTAAAAAAACAGATGTCCGGCAATCTTTGCCGTTGCACAGGGTACGAAAATATTATTAATGCGGTACAGAAGGTGGTAGAGGGATAACCCAAATCCCCCACAAACCTTTTGTGCCCAACTTAATTAGCATAACGCACCAAACCCAACTTAAAATATCTCCAAAAAAAGCACATCGGCTTTAGCCTCCAGTGCCTTATTAAACTCTGAAAATTTTTCCAAAAACTCCTTACCTTCCAAAGTCAGCTTGGCTCCGCCCCCATTTTTGCCCCCCGTTTGAGACAAAAGCAGGTTGTAGCCCAATTCCTCTTGTGCATTTTTAATCATCTTATAGCTTTTACTGTACGCCATTCCCATAGCCTCGCAAGCCTTTTTAAGCGAGCCTTTTTCCTCCACTAAATAAAGGAGTTTTGCCACGCCCGGTCCGAAAAACTTCTCGTCATCATCATTAAAAAGCCTTAGTATAAATCCGTACTTCATTTTATTGCCCCAATAATTTTGCTACTTGCTCTTTTGTTAGATCCACATGATAAAAAGCGGTGTAAAACTGCTGTATTTCTCCTATTATATCCACATCTTTGTAAGCTTCGGGGTACATTAAACTGCCCGTCCACAAAAGCCCTATAAGGCGGTTTGGCGCTTTTGGTCTATCCAACCAGGAAAATGGAGATTTTGGTATGCCGTACACCCTTTTTTCTTTTACAGCAGCCACTCCTGCAAGGTCTGCATCTTTTAGTATCGATTGTGCCGCACCCCCTCCGGTTAGGCTTTTTTTAGGCTCGCCGTTTACAAACATAATTGTTGGATTCCACGCTATTATCTGCTCTTTTCCTATGGTGATCCGCTCGTTAGGGTCTTTCATATCTAAAACCGCCACATTGCTACCCATTGCCGTTTCGATAACCTCGGCGGCGTCACTGCCTTTGGGTGCGGTTTCTAAGGAATCCACTCCGTTGCCGTAATATACAGATTCTTGTGCGTGGGTGGGTATTTCTTTTGCCGTCACCATATCTAAAATCCTTTGAGCATGCCCCCTAAGCTCCGTTGCTTTTTCTGTATCTCCTGTTATTTGCCCAAGCATTTCGTAGGCTTTGGGAATATCTAAAAGTTTTCCCGAAATTACAACCACGGGAATATTTAGTTTTTCCTGCAAGCTGTCCGCCTGCTTGCCTGCCTCCCCACTTACCGAGCCCATTTGCACTATAATTTGAGGATTTGCGGATATTATCGCCTCGGCGTTTAGGGTGTCCTTCATCCCAAAAACCGAGTATTGCTGATATTTTTCGGGTATATTGGCTTTTTCCTCGTCGTTTAATTCGTAGTTCCAGCCTATTAGTTTATGAGGGGCTAAGGTATATAGGGTAATTGTACCCACAGGGTCTGTGCCAAACACCTTGTCTACACTTGTGGGTACTGCCACTTTTCGCCCTGCCATATCCGTAATTTCTTTGGTTGCAACCCCTTCTTTTTGGGATTGAGTGGGTTGATTAATGTTATCTGCGGTTGTGCAACCGCTAAATAAAATAAATGTTATTACCGCCGTTAAAAATAATGCCGTTAGCTTTTTTTTCATAATTTACTGACCTCTTATGTTGATTTTTTTTAGAAAAAGTGTTATTCTTTTATAAGAATAACGCCATGTTTAGAATACCATTAATTTGGGCAAATGTCAAACTTACGGAGAAGTGCATGAAGGCGGATTTTACGGCATTACGAGAGGATAAAAATTATTTTAAGGTACTTATGTTACTGCTTATTTGTGGTAGCGTAATTTCTCTTTTGCTCTCTCTAACCATGGGCTTTTACAAAATACCGCCCCTTGAAGTGCTCCCCTCTCTTTTTTATGGTGATGCTACTCAAAACACCGTACTTTTGCGCATACGATTACCCCGTATAATTGCTGCATTTTTAATAGGGGGTGCCCTATCCGTCTCGGGCAGTGCCTATCAAGGAATGTTTAAAAACCCCCTAGTATCTCCCGATATTTTAGGAGTGGCGGCAGGTGCCGGGCTTGGTGCGGCTATTGCAATTTCTTTTAGGCTTTCGGATATTTATGTACAGGTTTTTGCCTTTTGTACAGGGCTTTTAATTGCATTTTTATCTTATTTGGTAAGTCGTAAGGTACGGTTTGGGCAAACGGTAAGTTTAATACTTGCAGGCACAATGTTTGGGGCACTTTGCATTGCCGGCACTACTATGCTAAAATACCTTGCAGACACTCAAGACACCCTACCTGCCATAACATTTTGGTTAATGGGAAGCCTTGCAAAAGTAGATATAAACGGACTGTTGTTTTCCGCTTTACCCATGGTGGTTGGCTTTGCAATAATATTTTTAATGCGTTGGCGGTTAAATGTGCTTACACTTGGGGACGAGGAAGCCCAAAGTCTTGGAGTCAACCCACGCAAAACCCGAATACTCGCTATTGTGGGCGCAACTATGCTTTGTGCCTCCGCCGTTTGTTTGGGCGGGCTTATAGGCTGGGTAGGGCTTATGATACCCCACATTGCAAGGGGTTTAACAGGGCCGGTGTTTAAAAAAATGTTGCCTGTTTCCCTACTTTTGGGTGGGATATTTTTACTGCTTATGGATAATATTGCACGGGGTATTTTTACAATGGAGCTACCCTTAGGAGTGCTTACAGCCTTTATAGGCGCACCTTTTTTTGTTGTCTTACTCCTTAAAAACAAGGAGGCAAGAGACTAATGGAATTAAATGTGGCAAACCTAAGTTGCGGATACGGTAAAAAAGAGGTGATACGTCAGGTTACTTTTAGTATTAAAAGTGGCGAAGTATTGTGCGTGCTTGGTGCAAACGGTTGCGGTAAAACCACCTTGTTTAAGGGCTTAATGCAGTTTTTGCCCCTCTTTAGTGGAGAAGTATTAATAGACGGCAAAAATGCCAAAAATATATCCTTAAACAACTTTGCAAAGGCGGTAAGCTATATTCCCCAAAACCATATACCTGCATTTTCTTATACCGTTGCACAAATTGCTTTAATGGGGCGCACCTGCTACATACCCCCCTTTGCATCCCCCACCAAACAGGACGAGTATATAGTGGACGAAGCCCTAAGAAGTTTAAACATAACCCATTTGAAAAACGCATACTATACAGAAATTTCCGGAGGGGAACGACGTCTTGCCTTAATTGCGCGCACATTGTGTCAGCAAGCCAAAATCATCATAATGGACGAGCCGGGCTCGGATTTGGATTATGCCAATCAGCTTTTAATGGAAAAAACCATTTTGGATTTAAAAGAACAGGGTTACGGCATTATTTTTTCCACCCATGCCCCCGAATACCCCTTTTCTGTGGCAAACAAAGCCTTGATACTAAAAAAAGGCATCCCCCTTGCTTTTGGGAAGACCTTAGAAGTACTTACGGAAACAAATTTTAAAGAGGCGTACGGCGTAAATATGCAAATTGCCGAAATTACGGATAAAAACGGTAAAAAGCGTAAAATGTGCTTAACCGTGTAGCCTTGGTATTATAGTCAAAAATCACACATTATTAATAAATTTATTGTTTAGTACATCATATATGCCTTTGGTTGTAACTCGTGCCTGCGGTATTACGGGCAAGCAAAAAAAGGACAGACGTATTAGAGGGTCGCTGATTTTTGGCACTCCTGCCCCCTCTAACCTGGCTAAAAACTCCTGTTGAATGGTAATAAGCTCTTTGTAGGGTAAATCGCTAAGCAAACCTGCTACCTGCAAGGGTAGCGTTGCCACAACCTCCCCATTTTTTACAAACACATAACCGCCCCCAATTTCCTTTAGGGTGTTTATGCAAAGTGCAATATCTTCGTCATTTGTGCCTATTGCCACAATATTGTGAGAATCGTGAGCAACAGTGGAGGCTATCCCACCCTCTTTTAGCCCGAAATCTTTAACAATGCCCACGCCCGTATGCCCTGTTGCGTGGTGTCTTTCCATGCAAATTATTTTTGCATAATCGCCCTTTGGCACAAAAACACCGGCTTTTATGGGCACTTCCTCATAGCTTAAAACTGTGGAGAGTTGCCCCACAGGCATGGTTATTACAGGCATTTTGCCTTCCGCCTTAAGTTTAAACACTTCCGTTGTAAAGGGCGCAATATTTACCGTATTGTGCTTTGCTACACCTTTTATGTGGGTGGGTTTAATGTCTTTTATATTTATTCCGTCTACAAAAACCTCTAAAGGTTTAAAATGCACTAAATCGTCAAAAAGCACTAAATCCCCATCGTAGCCTATGCCTATTGCCCCTTTGTTTTTAAGCCCATAGGCTTTTGCGGAATTTATTGTTGCCATTTGAATTGCTTTTTGGGGTGTAAAGCCTGCCTCTACCGCCATTTTTACAATGTGGTTTATATGTCCGCTTTCCAAAATATTTTCCGTGTGCTTGTCGTCTGTACACATCATTAGATTTTCTATGGGGATGTTGGCATTACATAGCTGTTTTAGTACCTCTGACATATTGTTTGCCGCACTTCCCACTCGTATTAATATTCTCATACCCAGCCTTAGTTTTTCTATAATTTCCTCGTATGTATACGCTTCGTGGTCTGTACTGCTACCGCCTAAAATATAGGCTTGCAACTCTTTACCTCTAACATTTGGGGCATGCCCGTCTATCACCATGTCGTCAAACATCACTAACTTTTTTATCATATCTTCTCTTTGTGATGTTACAGCACCCCAGTCCATTACCTCGCCTAAGCCGTGTACAACTCCTTCGTATAAGAGTGCCGCCGCATCTTCGTTGTTTAACTTTGCGTAGTTTTCCTCAAACTCCATACAAGGCACGCAAGAGGGAAACATATAATACACATTAAGCCCAATACCCTCAGACATCTTTTTTAGCATACGAATACCGTCTATACCGCATACGTTTGCAATTTCGTGAGGGTCTGCTACAACAGAAGTTGTGCCATAGGGCATTACTATTTTGGCAAACTCCTTTGGTGTAGCCATGGACGATTCTATATGCACATGGCTGTCTATCAGCCCCGGCGCTAAATATTTGCCCTTGCAATCGTAAGTATTTTTGCAAGTAAAATCCCCCATACCAATTATTGTGTTTTTGTACAGGGCAACATCGCAGTTGATTATTTCCTCGGTAAAAACATTAATTACATTTGCGTTTTTTAGCACAAATGTAGGTGTTTGCTCCATTGCGGATTTTATTTTTGCTGTTATGCTTTTTTCTTTTATTATTGTGTCCATTGGATTACCTTAATTTGCTTTTGATATAGTATAACACTATTTTAGTAAAATGCAACCCCCTACTTATACGGCGTATCCGAAATAGGCAAACTCGTCCTAATTTTGCCGTCTAACCGCTCGTAAGCAAGTGTTACCGCAGGTGCGGTTGGTATGGAGCAAATCTCCCCTACTCCCTTTGCACCAAAGGCGGCGCCCTCCTCCTCTTTGCCTATGCAAATAGGCTCGACATAAGGGGTATCTACCGATTTAAAAAGCCCAAGCGTGCCAAATTTTGCGGTAGGCACACAGTTTTCCAAAGGATATTTTTCCGTCAAAGCATACCCTAAAGACATTACAACACCACCCTCTATTTGCCCTTCAAGGCTTGTTTTATGGATAACCCTCCCCACATCGTGGGCGGCGATTACCTTTGTTATAATACCATCACCATTTAAAATAACGACTTGAGTGGCATAACCGTAGGCTATATGGCTTACGGGGTTTTCCTTAGGGCTACCCATTTTATCCGTAATTCCTGCGTATTCTCCGTAGTATTCTTTGTTGTTTAGTTCCTCTAATGTGGCGGTTTGCAAGTCTTTTTCCAATAGCTCTGCCGCTTTTCGTGCCGCCTCTCCCGTAAATAATGTTTGTCTGGAGGCGGTTGTGTTTCCCGAATTAGGTGCGGTTGCGGTGTCTGCATCCATGTGTATTACTTCTTTCTCTTTTAGCTTTGTTTGTTTGCAAACCATATGCACAAGCACCGTTTTAAGCCCCTGCCCTATGCAAGCCGCACTTGTATGAATATACACCTTGCCCTCTTTTACAACTAATTTGCACCGACCCACGTCCGGTATTCCCACACCTAAACCGCTGTTTTTCATGGCACAGGCAATTCCTGCGTATTGTGCCTTGGTGTACTCCTCTTTTACCGCCTCTAAGGTTTCCGCCATGGCTGTACTGCTGTCTGCAATTTGTCCGTTTGGTAGCACCTCGCCCGGTCTTATTGCGTTTTTGTATCTAATATCAAAGTAGGAAATACCTGCCATTTCCGCTAATCTGTTTAAATTACACTCTAAGGCAAAACAGCTTTGAGACACTCCAAACCCTCTAAACGCACCTGCCGGTGGGTTGTTAGTATAAACCGCCTTGCCCTCAATAGCTATGGTTTGGTAGTGATACGGCCCTGCGGCGTGGGTACACGCCCTTTGGAGTACCGGCCCTCCCAAAGATGCATATGCCCCTGTATCCGAAACTATTTTTGCCTTCATTGCGGTTAGATTGCCTTGCTCGTCGCAAGCAAGTGTACACTCTATTTCCATTGGGTGTCGTTTAGGATGCACCAAAATACTTTCTTTACGAGACAACAAAAATTTAACCGTTCTACCCGAAATAAAGCATAGCAATGCGGTATGATGCTGTACGCTCATATCCTCTTTACCTCCAAACCCGCCACCCACCGTTTTTGCGCTAACCCTCACATTTTCCTCAGGAATATTAAGCATTTGCGCACATTCTTTTTGGGTTTGGTATATGCCTTGGTCTGCTGTGTATAAATGCACACCCTCCTTAGTTTTTAAGGCTATTGCGCACTCAGGCTCTAAAAAAGCATGCTCTGTAAAGGGTGTGGAGTAGTTTTGAGTAACTACGTATTTGGAGTTTTTAATTGCTAAATCTGCGTCCCCTCTGACTAAATGCTCGGTTGCAAGTACATTGCCCTCTTGGTGAAGCAAGGGCGCATCTGCCTTTAGCGCCTCTTTTGGCGATGTTATGGGGGTGAGTTCTTCCTGCTCTATTTTAACCATCCTTTTAATTTCTTCCAAACCCTCTTTTGTTTTTGCCCCCACAAGTACAATGGCATCTCCTAAATAGTGGGTGGTTTGCCCGACATCCACAAGTACCGGCCAGTCCTTTTTTAAATGCCCTATATTTTTTGTGCCGGGTACATCTTTAGCCGTAACCGCACACACAAAGTCTTTATGCTGTTTTGCCAAAGTTAAATCTATGGAAATTACCCTGCCACGAGGGTATAAGCTACGTACCGCACCCCCGTAAACCATATCCTCAAACACCATATCGTCGGTGTATTCCGCTTGCCCTAAGGCTTTTTCGTAAGCGTCTACACGCACCCCTTCCTCCTTTTGCACGGGTAGGTTTTCCCTTATAATTTTAGCGGCAAGGAGTATGCCCTCTTCTATTTTTTTGTACCCTGTACAACGGCAAATATTATTTTTAATACCCTGCTTTACATCCTCTTTGCTTAAAGAGTTGTTTTTATCTATTAGGGTTTTTGCGCAAAGTATCATGCCCGGTATACAAAAACCGCATTGCACCGCCCCTACCTTTGCAAAGGCATAGGCAAACACCTCTTTTTCCCTTTTAGATAATCCTTCTAAGGTGGTTATGGCACAGCCCTCGAGTTTGTCCGTTTTTAACACGCAAGCCTTTTTGGCTTTGCCGTCCACAATTACCGTGCAACTACCGCAAGCCCCCTCCTTGCAACCGTTTTTTACAGAGGTTAGCCTTAAATCCTCCCTTAAAAAATCCATAAGGCTTTTTCCTTGGCTTGTAGCCTCTTTACCGTTTACAAAAAACTTTGCCATAGCACTTTCCTCCCTTATTTGTACATAACCACCGCTTGCGCCAACTGCCTTAGCTCTTCGCTTATGCAACCAAGATTAGTCAGACTGCCGTTTATACGTGCAGTTTGATCATCATCACCATAAACAAAACCATCGTTTGTGCTGTTTTCTAAATCCGCTTTTGTTGCAAACACCGTAAATTTTTCCTTGTAGGGCGCACTTTCGTAGGGGCAGAAGGTTTCGCAGTTTCCGCACTCGTTGCACAGCATATCTATATGCACAATTTGGGTAGTGTTGCCTATTTTTACCGCTATATTGGCTCTGTTTGGGCAAACATCCACACAACATTCGCAAATGTTGTCGCATTGCAGGCATCTTTCTCCCTCGGTTTTTGAGCTGTTTTCCCTTATTAGCACGCCTTTTTTCTCTTGTGCCTTGTTATTGTAAAAACTGTAACCTGTTTTTAGGTACACCCCTCCGATTGCCTCGGAGATTTTAAGTGCGTCAGCTATGGCTTCCACCACAGTTGCAGGACCTCTGTTGGCATCCCCTGCTATATACACGTTTTTTAGGTTTGTTTGCAAGTTATTGTCCACAACCGCTTTGCCGTCGTTTCCCGTTTGTATACCGTTTGCTTGCAAAAAGCAGTCGTCCACCTTCTCCCCTACCGCAGATATTATGGTGTCTGCATCTATTTCTACAATTTTATCCGTTTCCACCGGGGTTTTTCTGCCGGTTTCGTCAGCATTTTTAAGCTTTGTGGCATTGCATATTAATTTTCCGTTTTTATGCGCTTTTGGGGCAAGCAATTCCAAAAAGTTTACCCCTTCTTTTAGGGCAAGCTGTAATTCTTCCTCGTCTGCCGGCATATATTTTTTGGTTCTCCTGTAAACAATGCTTACCTGCTCTACACCCTCGCAACGCTTAGCCGCTCTGGCGGCGTCCATTGCGGTGTTTCCTCCGCCTATTATTATAACATTTTTTCCTAAATTTTGAGGGGTTTTACTTCTGCATCTTTCAAGAAAGGTTATAACGTTTACCGCCTCCCCTTCACTTAATTGCAATTCGCCTTTTTTGTATGCGCCAATTCCTAGTACAATGTGTTTGTACCCCTCCGCTTTTAGCTTTTCCACACTCGGTGCTTTTGTGTTAATAAGTATGCGCACACCCGTTCGCCTTAGTATTTCCGCATCCCTTTCCACAATTTCCTCTCCTACTCTAAATTCCGGCACTACGTGGCGCACTATACCGCCCAAACTGCTGTTTTGCTCAAATAAAGTTACACTATGCCCTTTCATAGCAAGAAAATACGCCGCCGCCATTCCGGCTGCACCACCGCCCACAACGGCAATTCTGTCCCCTGTTTGCTTGGGTGGCTCAAAGTCCGCCAAAAATTCCTCGTAGCCCTCTTTGGCGGCAAAGAGTTTTGTGTTTCGTATATTTACACTTTCCTCGTAAAAATTGCGAGTGCATTTATCCATACATTTATGGTTACAAATTGTGCCTGTAATAAAGGGCAGAGGGTTTTTTTCCGTAATAACTTTAAGGGCATCTAAATACCGCCCCTCCTTGCACAGCCCCACATATGCCGTAATATCCTGATTAATAGGGCAACCCTCCTTGCAAGGCGCAATAAAGCAATCAAGCATGGGCACTTTTTTGTTTATTTTGCGTGTGGGCATTGGTTTTATTGGTTTTGTGTACTCTTTTGCTTTTAGTGATGATAATTTAAGTGCTTCCACCATTTTTGCATCCGCAATTTTAGGTATTTGCGCACCCTCTAAGTTTTGGGCTAGTTGGTGCAAACGGTTGTACCCTCCTGCTTTAAGTAGGGTGGTAGCCACGGTTACAGGGTAGATGCCCGTGTTTATAATTTGCGCAGTATTCCAAATATCTCCCCCTCCGGAAAAAGATATGGGCAAGCCCGAAACATCTTTACTAAGCATACTTGCAACAGATATAGACAAAGGAAACAGGGCTCTTCCGGACATATACATTTCCTCTCCCGGTAATTCCTTTTGGGTTACTTGCACAGGAAAAGTATTTGTTAGTTTTACCCCAAAAGATAAGTTTTTTGCTTTGGCGACAGCCATTAGCCTGTTTATCATGGGAAGTGCGTCTTTATATTGTAAATCATTTTTAAAATGATGCTCGTCGAATGCTATATAATCAAACCCCAACCCATCTAAAATTTCCCTTGCTTGCTTGTAGCCAAGTAAGGTTGGGTTGCATTTAATATAGGTGTGCAGGTGTTTTTCTTCTATTAAATAGGTTGCAATGCGCTCAATTTCTTTAGGCGGACAGCCATGGAGTGTGGACAGCGTTATGGAGTTACAAATGTCTGGCGAAATTTCTTCTATATATTGTTTGTCTACATTTTTAAGCATGGGCAACGCCTTTATGCTTTCCTTTATGCACTCCTGCCAAATTTTAGTGTTTTTTGCGTTTTTAAGTCCTTCTATAAAAGTATCTATTTTAGGGGAGGTTATCCCCTCGTAATCGTAGCCTACACTCATATTAAACATAAAGGCGTTGCTACCTCCAAAGCCGTATTCTTTAGCTGTTATCTTACATAAAAACCATGCCTTAATGTACTCCTCCAAGGCTTGATTGACATAAAGCTCTGTGGACCACTCCACGTTGTACCCCTCGTCCTGCGCCAAAATACAGGGTTTTGCCACGGGTAAGTTTTCGCCGTCTAAGGTTTGTACCGTTTTAAGCTCGAAAAATCTTGCCCCACCTGCATATGCACACACTATGTTTTGCGCAAGTTGGGTATGAGGCCCTGCCGCAATACCAAGGGGAGACTCTAATTTTTGGTTAAACAAAGTATAGGGTGTGTTTTTGGCATAAAACAGCTTGTGCATGCCAAAAACTTTGTTTTGCTCCGTTTTTTCTCTAATTATTTGCTTAAGTAAGCCACCGTAGGACAGGGGTGTCATTTTATCGCTCATTTTTATATCTCCTTAGCCGTAATTTTCTGCTTTGCCCATATTTTTCTATTTAGCCGTTAATTGTTTGCCACAATTTTTTTGCGCTTTGTCTGCATTTTGCCGTTATTTCCTTTTCGTCTATATTTAAAAGCTGTCTGTCCTGCATTAGCAGTTTGCCGTTTATTATTGTTGTAACCACACTTCTGCCACACATTCCAAACAAAATATGACTGTTTATGTTGCTCTTATCCATTGGAGTTATTGGGTCGTAATCTGTAATTATTATATCTGCGTACCCTCCCTTTTTTAGCACTCCTAAGGGCTTGTTAAAGTATCTATTAGCAATTAGCTTGTTGTTTTCAAACAGCATTTTAGGGATTTCTCCCCATACTGCGCTTGGGTTGCACAGGTTATGTTTGTGTATTATGTTTCCCACCTTGTAGGATTCTATCATATCGTTGGTGTAGCCGTCCGTGCCTAAACCGCACAACACTCCGCTTTTTAGCATACCCACTATATTACCGCAACCAACCGCATTGCCCATATTACTCTGGGGGTTATGCACCACCGCCGTTTTGGTTTTTGCAAGTATTTCTATTTCCCTTTGGTTTATATGTATGCAATGAGCGCCTATGGTTTTTTCTCCTAAAATATCCATATCAAAAAGCCTTTCTACCGTACGTTTTCCGTATTTTTTCAAGGAGTCGTATACATCGTCAAGCCCTTCTGCAATATGAATATGAAAACCGCTACTCTTAGGGGTGTGTGCCTTTACATACTCTAAAGTAGAGTTAGAAAGGGTAAAGGGTGCGTGCATACCCATTATGCCCTTTAGCATATCCCCCTTTTGCTTTAGTGTGTAGTTTATAAATTCCTCGTTTTCCTGTACGCTTTCTTGCATTTTAGTTACGCCTTTGCGGTCGGAAACTTCGTAGCACAGGGAGGTACGCACACCCAATTTTTCTGCAACAGAGGCAATTTCAAACAAACTGCCTTTAATTGCGCCGTAACTTGCATGATGATCAAACACCGTGGTTGCCCCTGTTTTAATGCAGTCTATATAAGTTGCGTAGGCGCTTTGTTTAATGTTTTCCAAAGTAAGTGCGTTGTCTAACTTCCACCACAACCCCTCTAAAATATCCATAAAATTAGCAGGGTTATGTCCTTTTATTGCAAGCCCTCTTGCAAAGGCGCTGTAAATATGGTTGTGGCTATTAATTAAGCCGGGCATTATAACACCCCCCTTTGCATCTACAAAATCCGCATCTGCATATTTTGCTTTAAGGGTGCTTGTTTTGCCTATTTCTATGATGATGTTATCCTCTACACAAATACAGCCGTCCTTAATAAAGGTGTTTTTTTCGTCTCTTGTTACAAGTATACCGTTTCCTATTAGCATGTGTTTCATAGCGATACCTCTTATTTTTTTAATTATGAAAATATTCGTGGGGTCTGTATGCTTTGTATTTTAGCACCTTTATTTTTAAAAAGCAATATAAAAAACTAAAAAATTTTTAGGTAAACTAAATTTTTTTTAGAAAATCTATTGACTTCCTTTTTTTTTGTGCTATATTAGAAATACGGAAACAAAAATTTTATGGAGGTAGCGGTTATGCAACAGATGCCCTTAGACTTTTTAAAAAGGCTTGCAAAAGGTATTGCATCTCAGTTTGGAGAGGATTGCGAGGTTGTAATTCATGATATGTCTGCACAAAATACCATACTTGCAATAGAAAACGGCCATGTTACCAACCGCAAAGTCGGAGACGGCCCTTCCCACGTTGTTTTAGAGGCACTAAAGAGTGGGCACGGTGCACTTAAAGACCAAATTGCCTACCTAACCAAAACCCAAGACGGCCGTGTGCTAAAGTCCACCACCATATACATAAGGGACGACAACAACGAAGTAACGGGGATTTTTTCCATAAACTACGATATTACAAAGCTACTGATGGTGCAAAACACGATACAAGGCGTAATTAATTATAAAACACCGCAAATGGCAGAAAAAGAGGGAGAAAGCGCACCTAAAATCCCTCAAAACGTAAACGATTTACTTTTTGAGCTTATAGAGCAATCCGTAATTGCCACGGGAGGAAAACCCCCTGCAATGATGACACGCACGGAAAAGCGGAAGGCAATACAGTTTTTAAACGATGCAGGCGCTTTTCTTATAACCAAATCCGGAGACCACGTCTCAAGCTACTTCGGTATTTCCAAATACACACTTTACAGCTATATAGACGCAAAAGAAAAGGAAGATTGAAACACCAACCTAAATGTATGCTGTTAATTTATCATCACAATAAAGAAAAAACTAAATTTTATACGAGGTAAAATTTATGGAAACTATTAAATGGGTAAAAAACACTTTACCAAAAACCAACGATACACAACTATCAATAATGTCCGAGGAGGAAACAGCAAAGGCGTTTGCCTTTCACCAAAGTTTTCCCCAGTACACGCAAGCACCGCTAAGCAATCTTAAAAACCTTGCTTTAGAGTTGGGAGTAGGGGGGATTTACGTTAAGGACGAGTCCTTTCGCTTTGGGCTTAATGCGTTTAAAGTCCTTGGCGGCAGTTATGCTATTGCACGCTACATCGCACAGCAAACGGGCAGAGACATCAGCACTTTGACTTACGATGTGCTCCTCTCAAAAGAGCTAAAAGAGGAGTTTGGGCAGGCGGTATTTTTTACTGCAACGGACGGCAATCATGGCAGAGGGGTTGCTTGGGCGGCAAACAAATTAGGGCAAAAATCTGTGGTGTTTATGCCAAAAGGCTCTTCTAAAATACGTTTGCAAAACATACTTAATGAAAATGCAACGGCAACCATAGAAGATTTAAACTACGACGAGTGTGTGCGTTTGGCGGCAAAACATGCCACAAACACTAAAAACGGCGTAATAGTGCAGGATACCGCTTGGAAGGGGTACGAGGATATTCCCACTTGGATAATGCAGGGCTACGGCACAATGGCAATGGAGGCGGCACAACAGTTAAATGCAAGACCCACCCATATATTTGTGCAAGCAGGTGTTGGCTCGCTTGCAGGAGCGGTACAAGGGTATTTTGCTAATTTGTATAAGGATAATTGCCCCACCACCGTTATTGTAGAGGCTAATCAAGCGGATTGCCTATATAAATCCGCAGCCGCCGGAGACGGAAAACCCCATGCGGTGTACGGCGATATGCAAACTATAATGGCGGGACTTGCATGCGGAGAGCCAAACACAATTTCTTGGGAGTTGCTTAAAAACCACTCGGCATATTTTGTGTCCTGCCCCGACTATATTTCCGCTAAAGGTATGCGTATTTTAGGTGCTCCCCTAAAGGATGACCCTCGGGTAATCTCCGGGGAATCGGGGGCGGTTAGCGCAGGGCTTTTATACACTATGCTCACAAATAAAAATTACGAAGATTTAAAGGATGCCATTGGCTTAAATAAGGATTCTGTGGTGCTAATGTTTTCCACCGAGGGAGACACAGACCCTAAGCGGTACAAAGAAATTGTATGGGACGGAGAATTTTCGGAAATATAAATAATATTACAGGAGTAAACTATCATGGATTTTAACGCAATAAAACAGCAATCACAAAACTACGAAAAACAGATGACCAAATTTTTAAGAGATTTAATTGCAATCCCCGGAGAAAGTTGTGGCGAGGAGGGAGTTATAAAAAGAATAGCTCTTGAAATGCAAACCTTAGGCTTTGACCGTGTAGATATTGACGGCATGGGCAACGTACTTGGGTATATGGGCACGGGCAAAACCTTAATAGGCTACGATGCCCATATAGACACCGTTGGTTTGGGGGAGCTTTCAAACTGGGAGTTTGACCCATACTTAGGGTACGAAAACGACGAAGAAATCGGCGGACGAGGCGCATCCGACCAACTGGGCGGTATTGTTAGTGCCGTTTACGGCGCAAAAATTATGAAGGACTTAAATTTACTCAGCGATAAATACACCGTGCTTGTAACGGGGACGGTGCAAGAGGAGGATTGCGACGGGCTTTGCTGGCAGTACATAATAAACGAGGGCAAAGTAAAACCGGAATTTGTGGTTATAACCGAGCCCACGGACGGCAATATTTACAGAGGGCAACGGGGCAGAATGGAAATACGTGTGGAGGTTAAGGGGGTTTCTTGCCACGGAAGTGCACCCGAGCGTGGAGACAACGCAATTTATAAAATGGCTGATATTTTGCAAGAGGTACGAGATTTAAACGCTAAACTTCATTATGATGATTTTTTGGGCAAAGGTACCCTTGCGGTCTCTCAAATTTTCTACACTTCCCCATCACGCTGTGCGGTGGCGGATATGACGGCAATCTCCATAGATCGTCGCTTAACGGACGGAGAAACCTTCGAGATGGCTTTAGAGGAAATACGTGCCTTGCCAACCGTACAAAAATACAAGGCTGAAGTAACCATGTACAAGTACGACAGCCCAAGCTGGACTAACTTAATTTACCCCACCGACTGTTATTTTCCTACGTGGGTTATACCAAAAAATCACCCTGCAACAGTTGCAATGGTACAAGCCTACAAAGGAATGTACGGCGAACCAAAGGTGGATAAATGGACATTTTCCACAAACGGTGTTGCAATAATGGGCAGATACGGCATACCCTGCATTGGTTTTGGCCCGGGCAAAGAGGCACAAGCACATGCCCCAAACGAAAAAACATGGAAAGCGGATTTAGTAAAATGTGCGGCAGTTTATGCGGCAATGCCTACAATATATTGTAAATAATTGAAACTAATTTAACAGAGAGGATAAAATAATGAAAAATATAGAAACCTTTGTAAAAGCACTTAATAATTTAAAATTTGACAAAATGCACGAAAACGATTTTTTCTTAACTTGGGAGAAAACAACAGACGAGATTTGTGCCACCTTTGAGATTGCGGACGCTCTGCGCTTTTTGCGAGAAAATAACATGTCTGCACGTATTTTTGACAGCGGACTTGGAGTGTCTTTGTTTAGAGATAACTCTACACGCACACGTTTTAGCTTTGCCTCCGCCTGCAACTTACTTGGGCTTACGGTACAGGATTTAGACGAGGGAAAATCTCAAATTGCTCACGGCGAAACGGTTAGAGAAACGGCTAATATGATTTCCTTTATGGCGGATGTAATAGGCATTAGAGACGATATGTACATTGGCAAGGGCAATACCTATATGCGAGAGGTTTCAAAATCCGTAGAAGAGGGGCATAAAGACGGTGTGCTTGCACAGCGCCCCACCTTAGTTAATTTGCAATGCGATATAGACCACCCCACGCAAGCAATGGCGGATATGCTACATCTTATCCACGAGTTTGGCAGTGTAGAAAACTTAAAGGGCAAAAAAATAGCTATGAGCTGGGCGTATTCCCCATCTTACGGCAAACCACTATCCGTTCCACAGGGTATAATAGGCTTGATGTCTCGCTTTGGGATGAACGTTACCCTTGCACACCCCGAAGGTTATGAAGTTATGGGTGATGTTGAGGCGGTGGCAATTAAAAACGCAAAAGAGTCCGACGGTAGTTTTGTAAGAACAAATAATATGGCAGACGCCTTTAAGGATGCGGATATTGTATACCCGAAAAGCTGGGCGCCCTTCTCTGCCATGGAAAAACGCACGGAATTATACGTCAACAACGATTTTGACGGCATAGGCAAGCTGGAAAAAGAGTTATTATCACAAAACGCAAAACACAAAGATTGGGAATGCACCGAAGAGCTTATGAAGCTGACAAAGGGCGGAAAGGCGCTGTATATGCACTGCTTACCTGCGGATATTACAGGGGTAAGTTGCAAAGAAGGAGAGGTACAAGCATCTGTTTTTGACCGCTACCGCACACCCCTATATAAGGAAGCAAGCTATAAACCATATATTATTGCGGCTATGATTTTCTTGGCAAAAATCAAAAATCCTCAAGAGGTGTTAGGGCAGTTGGCTAAAAAGGCTACAATACGTAAGGCAGACTAATTTTACGGTTAAGGAGAACTAACAATGAGTAAGCGAGTTGTAATTGCACTTGGGGGTAATGCCCTTGGGGATAACCTTCCCCAGCAGATGATAGCGGTAAAAAAAGCCGCCGTTGCCATTACAGATTTAATTGAGGACGGCTATGATGTGGTTGTGTCTCACGGAAACGGCCCGCAGGTGGGTATGCTAAAACTTGCTATGGACGAGCTTTATATTAACCACCAACCAAAATATACCACCACCCCCCTCTCCGTTTGTGTGGCTATGAGTCAAGGCTATATAGGTTACGACCTTCAAAACGCATTAAGAGAGGAGCTTTTAAACAGAGGGATAGCAAAAACGGTGTCCACCCTTATTACCCAAACGGTTGTAGACCAAAAGGACGAAGCATTTAAAAACCCAAACAAGCCCATAGGACGGTTTTTAACCAAAGCAGAGGTGGATTTGGAAGTAGCAAGCGGACACACGATAGCAGAAGATTCGGGCAGGGGTTACAGACGAGTTGTAGCCTCCCCCGAACCTATGGAAATTGTGGAGCTATCCGCAATAAATGCACTACTAAATGCAGGACAAATAGTTGTGGCCGGTGGCGGTGGCGGAATACCAGTTATTAGAGAAAACAACCGCCTAATAGGCGCAAGTGCCGTTGTGGACAAGGATTTACTAAGCGCTTTGCTTGCAAAGGAGCTTAAAGCGGACTTTCTGATAATACTGACCGCCGTAGAAAAGGTTGCCATAAATTTCGGCAAGGCAAACCAACAAAACTTAGACACTCTGACAGCTTCTCAAGCACTAAAATACGCAAGTGAAGGGCATTTTGCCAAAGGCTCTATGTTGCCAAAAGTGGAGGCGGCTGTTAGTTTTGCACAATCCTCAAAAAGGGCAAAAGCGTTAATAACCCTGCTTTCCAAAGCAAAAGAAGGCATTTTGGGCAATACAGGCACTATTATTTATGGTGATGATTATAAACGCACTTAATTACTTTAGCATTTTACCTAAGCATTTTCTGTTTAAAATCCAATAAATTTGTGGGGAAATATTGTGTATCGGCATAAATAAAGTTACCTATTATATATAGGCTTTATTTTGGGTGTATTACTATGGACAGAAACAACACATTATTTGAGCTATCGGGTATTCCCCCTATTTCTAAAAGTATCCCACTTGCACTTCAGCATTTAATTGCTATGATTGTTGGTTGTATAACCCCTTCTATTATAGTAGGAACAGCCGCCGACCTTGCAGACGAGCAGATTGTTGTACTTATACAATCGGGGTTGCTTATGTCCGGTATTGCTACTATTATACAGCTTTTTCCCTTGTTTTCCCGTATTGGTGCAAAACTGCCCATAATTTTTGGGGTTAGCTTTGCTTATGTGCCCGTGCTTGTTTCCATTGCGGAAACTACGGATATGGCTACAATTTTCGGAGCACAAATAATAGGTGCTTTGGTTGCCATAGCCTTTGGGCTAATAATTGGCAAGGTACGCAAATTATTTCCGGCATTTGTAACGGGTACGGTGGTTATTGCCATAGGGCTATCCCTCTACCCTTCCGCAATAGATTATATGGCAGGTGGGGAGGACAGCTTAACTTACGGTGTGGCACAAAATTGGATTGTAGCTATTATTACTTTGTGTGTCGTACTTTATTTTTCCTTTTTTACCAAAGGCTTTTTACGTCTGGCATCCATATTGTTTGGCATAATTATAGGCTATATAATTTCCGTTTGTTTGGGAATGGTGGATTTTTCCGGCTTGCAAACCGCACATATTTTTTCTGCACCAAAACTACTGCCCTTCGGTATAAAATTTGATATTGCCGCCATAGTCCCTATGATAATTATATTTATTATAAACTCCGTACAGGTTATGGGGGAGGTTGCCGCCACCACAAGCGGTGCTATGGACAGGTTGCCCTCGGACAAAGAGCTTTCCGGCGGTATTTCCGGCAACGGTTTTGCAAGCCTTATAGGTGCGTTTTTCGGTGGTCTCCCCACCTCTACCTTTGGGCAAAACGTGGGTATTGTTACAAGCACCAAAATAATTAACGGGTTTGTGCTTTTATTTACAGCAATTTTTATGCTTATTGCAGGCTTTATGCCCGTGCTTGGCGCAGTTTTAACAAGTATACCCGAATGCGTGCTTGGCGGTGCTACCCTTAGTGTTTTTGCTACCATCACCATGACAGGTGTAAAACTTATAACAGACAAACCCCTAACGCCTCGTGTACTTAGTATTGTGGGTATTGCCTTAGCACTTGGGGTGGGTATTGCAGGCTCTCCGCAAAGTTTAAGTTTAGCACCCGAGTGGATGCAAACTTTATTTGGTTCTTCCTCCGTTGTAATTGTAACGATTGTTGCAGTTTTGTTAA
The DNA here is from genome assembly GCA_964628515.1 of uncultured Christensenellaceae bacterium. Classification (GTDB taxonomy): domain Bacteria; phylum Bacillota; class Clostridia; order Christensenellales; family Christensenellaceae; genus CAZVNZ01. The sequence continues at coordinate 88,910 of CAZVNZ010000003.1, read as the reverse complement.
ATTTGATAATTCCTAAAGAAAAAGTCGCAGAAAAATAATTTAAAAGAGTCATAATGTTATTATAATCGTTTATTATGTTATTTTCTTATTAAAAAGTAAAAATATAACATTTTATGTAAAAAAATTTTTACCTTAACAAAAGGAATAATTAAGATTTTTTTACCTTATTATTACAGAGTCAACAAAAAAAATGTGAGTTTGTGAATTTTTTTTCAAATAACTATTGCAAATAATTTATAGAGTTGTTATAATCAAATTACAGAATAACTCAGGCATAATATAACAAGAAACCTTCCGGTAATTTTTCGTAATAAAAAGGCATAATAGCCTATGGGTATAATACCCAAGGGTGCAATACCTTACCACCGGAAAAAAGATTTTTTCATACATTAAAACTACAATATCAAAACTTAAGAGATTATTGGTCGCTCTATGGCAGACAGGAGGTTTTACCCATGAAATCATTCTTAACGAAATCTATTCCCTCAAAATTTTTAGTTCTTATAGGTTTTTTTATCGCCCTTATTGTTATATTCGCTTTTCCCAACATTGCCAAAGCCGCCGAGGCAGGCGGTTTAGAGGATTCTCTACGATTATTTAAAAATATGGACATCTGGTTTATGCTTATGCTTGTTGCGTTTTTAATGATTTTTATACGCAAATTCGAGTGGGGCGTATGCTTAGCCGTACTTTTAACGGCAATATCAAGCGTTATTACTTATTTGTTTATGGCGCAGTATGTTAAGGGGCTTACCCCCGAAGAACTTTGGACGCAAAACGGTATGATTTCAGCAGTTGTATGTGCTATTACCGTTGTAATTGCAATAGGTGTATTCTTAGGCACGGTTAAAATGTGGCAGTACATACTTGCAGGTATTCTTTTTACACCCGCTTTTGTACTCCTTGAGTTTATACTCATGACCTGGCTACCCGAAATTACCGGCGGCCTTGTGGAAGACCCGGGCGGCGGAATACTCGTACATCAATTTGCGGCTTATTGGGGTCTTGGTGTTGCTCTTGGTATTCGTGAAAGACGAGTACTTAACGACCCTATGCACACCACCAAACACAGTATTACTTTTGTTTGGCTGTCCGCAATGTTACTGTTTATCTTCTGGCCTTCCTTTGTTACGGCACTACTGCCTTTAGAGGTAAATACCCAAGTTATGATAAACTGCTATATGTCCGGTTTTGGCTCTATACTATTTGCCTACATTGCAGGCTCTCTACTTTCAAAAAAGAAGAAAATCAATCCACTTGTATATACTTACGCAATGCTTGCAGGGCCGGTTGCCAGTAGCTCGACACTACTTCTTGCATCCCCTTGGGCATCCTTCTTAATAGGTGCTGTTGCAGGTGTTATAAGCACAATTTGTTTCTTATACTTAAATGCTTGGTTGTGCAACAAACTAAAAATATTGGATGTTATGGGTGTCCACAACTTACACGGTATTTGCGGTTGGATTTCGCTTCTGACAGGTGCAATGTTTGCAGGTAGTATTGTAAATATTTGGGCAGGACTGCTAACCTTTGCTTTAGGTATTGTTGCAGGGCTTATTACAGGACTTATTATACGCGCAACCAGAGGCAAAATGGAGAAAATGCTTAGCGACGAGGACGTATTTGAGGGCTCTAACCCTCACCCATTATACGACCCAACCGAAGAGCAAATGGAAAAGGTACAATAAGGTACATTACAGATTTAACCCCGTATTTATACTAACAGCGGGTTTAGATATAGCATAAATTGCGATATAACAGCGCATATTGCGGTTTGTGCAAAACAAAATATTATTAATTCTCAAAAAGGAGGAAATTTTAATGAGTCAGCAAATTTTGGACAAACTGACAACCGCTATCGAAGGCTTAGATGCAGGAGCTGCAGAAGCCGCAGCTAAAGAAGCTATCTCTTCAAAAGTAGATTTACAAGCATCTTTAGAAGCATTAGCAAAAGGCATGGATAAAATCAGCGATGCTTTTGACGAAGGTGAAGTATTCATACCGCAGTTAATTCTTGCAGGTAAAGCATTCGAGGGTGCCGCAGGTGTCCTTACTGCAAATCTCTCCGCCGAGGAAAAGAAAGCAAGTTCTAAAGGCAGAATTCTTGTACACACAGTTTCCGGCGATATTCACTCTATTGGCAAAAACATTTGCGCAGTTATGCTTAAAGCAAGTGGTTTTGAGGTTATCGATGCAGGTGTAGACGTTCCTGTTGATGCTATTGTTCAACAAGCACAAGATTTGGACGTAGATATTATCTTAGGCTCTGCACTAATGACAACCACAATGCCGGCACAAAGAGAAATCGTTGCTCTGCTTAAAGAAAAAGGCCTTGAAGGCAAATTCTGTACAATGTTTGGCGGCGCACCCACTTCTAAAGATTGGTGTGATGAAATAGGCGCAGACGGATGGTCGGATACCGCACCCGGTGCCGTAAGAGTAGCTACCGAATTTATGAATAAGAAGAAAGGAGCGTGACACGAATGCCTATACCACGTAAATTAAATATTTATGATGTATTTGACAGAGCAAAATCAGGGCAGCAAATGGAAGAAGCTCAATGGGATAACGAAATAATCCCAATGACTGCTGCAAAGTTAAAAGCTAAATACAACATCAAAATGGACAAAACTAAAATGGTTCCTGAGGATGAAACACTAATAAATAACCTTTTTAAAGCAGGTATAGATATGCTTGAGGAATGCGGTGTTTATTGCACAGACACAAAACGTGTAATTAAGTATTCCAGAGAAGAAATCTTAACCGCTATTGACTCTGTACCCGGAAATGTACAGTATGGCGAAGGAAAAGAAGCGCTGTTCTTAAATCCCAGAAGTCATAAAAGTTGCACACCTCCAATTATTCAAGGCGGACCTACCGGTGCTCCTTGTTCTGAGGATTTATTCCGTGCAATTCACCAATCTTATGCGCAAGAAGCTTTTGTTGATGCAATCGTTGACGGCGTAATGCAAACAATCCACGGTAAGGATCCCACACCGGGTAGCCCTTACGAAATCGCTGCTGTTAGAGCAGAATGCTTACAAGTACGTGATGCTTGTATGCGTGCCGGTAGACCCGGCTTAGGGTTGTAGGGTTCCGAGACTTCCTTGTCCGCAGCAGGCATAATTGCATCCGATTTTGAGGGTGGTATGCGTCCTAACGACAGTCACGAAATTTCACAACTTAATGAATTAAAAATAGATCAAAGTGCTATTTGTTACCTTTCCCACTATATCCAAAACGGAAACGTAATAATGGTAGAACAAATGCCTATTTATGGCGGATATGCCGGTGGTCTTGAGGAAACGACTATCGTTGGTGTAGCTACCACAATTAACTCATTTGTTATGGCACATGCAACCTGGCATTTAGACGGTCCTGTGCACGTAAGATGGGGCATCACAACCGCAAGAGAGGCTCTTGCTGTTGCAGGTCACATTTGTATGGCAATAGACTGCAATACCAGAATGATACTTGGTAACCAATATTATACTATGGCAGGTCCTTGCACAGTTATGTGTCTGTTAGAAACAGCTGCTCAAGCTATTACAGATACAGCAAGCGGACGTGAAATACTATCCGGTGTTGCCGCTGCTAAAGGTGTTAAAACCAACTTCCATACAGGTATGGAAGCAAGAATGATGGCAGAAGCAGCTCACGCTGTAGCAGGTATGGAAACCTCTAAGGTAAATGCTATCTTAGATAAACTGGTTGCAACCTACGAAAAAGATTATAAAACTGCTCCCGTTGGAAAACCTTTCCAAGAGTGCTACAATACAGTAACCATTGAGCCAACAGAAGAATACCTCAAAGTTTATGCAGAGGCTGTAAAGATTTTGACGGATCTTGGTTTGGATTATTGGAAGAATCGCCAGTATTAAGCACATTACAGTTGTAAAACTGTACTAAAAGATTAAAAAAGGGGAATTTCCAAAAGAGCAGGGCCTCTAAAGGAAATCCCCTTTTTAATTTGGTTTTTTTGAGTAGTTGTGTTATAATACTATACATTCCCTTTAGTTTTATGGAGGATGGATCGCTAAGGATCACGCAGACTCTAAATCTGCGCAGCCGGGTGTGACTCCCGGATTCTCCGCCATTTTATTTTCTTTCTTTTAGAAAAAAGAAAGAAACAAAGAAAACCCAATTCGCATTTTGCTTTTGTGGTTTTCGATTGGTTGGTAGCACGAGATTTCGCCAGTTCTTACCTTTCCTTTTTTATAAAAGAAAGGTAACCAAAGAAAACCCCATTCGCATTTTGCTTTTGTGGTTTTCGATTGGTTGGTATCACGAAATATATACTAAATACTAAGGAGTCCATTAATGTTTGGTTTTACTCAAGCGCAAATACGCAGACTTTTAGAATTAGACGCTAAAGAAGAAACTGTTATGCAGGAGTTTATTGTAAAAAGTGAGCGAGAGCAGTCCTTCAAAGAAATAGAAAAATCCCTTATTGCAGCTTCAAAAACAAAGCTTGCAAACCTAAAAAACCAAACCCACCAACCCTCCTTAACACTACTGCAGCACAAATTAGAAACCGCCTTAGTAAATGCAGGGTTTACCCAAGTTTGCACCCCTACAATTATTACTCAATCACAATTAGAAAGAATGTCCGTTACTATGGATCACCCTTTAAGCGCACAAGTTTTTTGGTTGGAAGGCAAAAAATGTTTGCGCCCTATGCTTGCTCCAAACTTATACAATATTTCCGTAGATTTATTAAGAATATGGGAAAAGCCTGTGCGTATCTTCGAGATAGGCTCTTGTTTTCGTAAAGAATCTCAAGGCAACAAGCATTTAAACGAGTTTACCATGTGTAATTTGGTGGAGTGGGGCACTCCCGAGGATGAGTGCTTTACTCGCATTAAGGAGCTTGCCGCTCTTGTAATGGATGCTTGCGAAATCAGCGATTATGCTTACGAAGAGACGCAGTCGGAGGTATACGGGGATTCTCTTGATGTGGTGCAGGGCGATACCGAGCTTGCATCAGGGTCTATCGGACCTCACAGGCTTGATGCCGCCTTTGGCATAAACTCATCTTGGGTTGGGCTGGGCTTTGGTCTGGAGCGGTTGCTAATGATAAAAAACGGCGCAAACAACGTACACTCCTATGCAAGAAGTTTAAGCTATCTTGACGGTGTTCGGCTAAATATTAAATAAACTTGGAAAGGAAGTCATTACAAAAATATATGGATACGCAATTAGACGCAATACTTAGCAAAGCTAAGGACAATCAACCCCTTTTAATAAGTGATTTAGAAGTAATGCTAAACGCACAGGGCGAGGACAGCGAAAAGCTGTATGCCTACGCTCGCAGTATGCGAGAAAAGCACTTCGGCAACCGTCTTTTTGCTTACGGTTTTATATACTTTTCCACATATTGTAAAAACAACTGTACATTTTGTTACTATCGTAAATCCAATAAAGAAATTGAACGTTACAGGAAATCAGCCGAAGAAATTTTGGAAATCTCTCAAAATTTGGCAAACAGCGGTGTAAATCTGCTGGATTTAACTTTAGGCGAAGACCCTCTTTACGTTAATAACGATGAGGGCATAGAAAAACTAATGCACATTGCCACAGAAATTAAGAGTGCAACCAACCTCCCCCTTATGATTTCCCCGGGGGTGCTTAAGGAAAAATACATTAAAAAAGCCAAGACCGGCAAGGTGGATTTTTACGCTTGCTATCAAGAAACACACAATCAAGACCTTTTCTCAACTTTAAGATGCAACCAAAGCTACCAAACACGTTTGCAAACCAAAATTGATGCCAAAAATGCAGGTATGCTTGTAGAAGAGGGTATTTTAGTGGGTGTGGGAGAAAGTGCAACAGATATTGCCCACTCCATTATGCAAATGAAGGCATTAAACGCCGCTCAAATTCGTGTGATGAGTTTTGTGCCTCAAAGTGGTGCACCTCTTAAACAGGAAAAAACGGACAACTTATATTTAAGGGAGTTAAACACCATAGCCGTTATGCGTATAGTAATGCCAAACCGCTTTATACCGGCGTCTTTGGATGTTGCCGGCAAAGACGGGCTTAAAGAGCGTTTAAATGCAGGGGCTAATATTGTTACTTCTATAATAGTGCCAAAAAGTGGGCTTGCTGGGGTTTCTAACGCCACTTTAGATGTGGATAACGGCAGACGTTCCCTACCCGGCATACAAAACACGGTTAAGGAGTGTGGCATGCAAATGGGCACAAACAAAGAATTTAGCGAAGAGCTTAAAAAACTCTACGCAAGCACGGCTGTAAGCTGACAAAAAACCAAACTAAATGCACAAAAGTCAGTTTTGTTGCCAAAAGCTTATATATTTACCATCATCACCATAGGAGAAAAATTAGTGCGTCTAATTATTATTGGCGGAAAATTGCAAGGGGTGGAAGCCTGCTATTTAGGAAAATGCGCAAATTATACCTGCGTTGTTATAGATAAAGACAAAAATGCACCGGCATCAGCCCTATGCGACGAATTTATTTGCGGTAATGTGCTTAATCCCTCATTTTTGCGCAACGTAATTAAGGGGGCGGACGCTATTTTGCCGGCAATAGAGGACGCCGAGGTGCTAAGTGCGGTAAAATCCAGGTGTGCAAGGCAGGGCATCCCTTTTTTGTATGATGATGACGCCTATGCAATTTCGTCAAGCAAACTAAAATCTAACCTTATGTTTGAGAAAATTGCCGTTCCTACCCCCCTTCCCTACGCTAAAAGCCCTTACCCACTAATCGGTAAGTTAAGCGGTTTAAGCGGTAGTGTGGGGGTTAGAAAGCTGTACAATCAGCAGGAATTAGATGAGTTTATTGCAAAAAACGGTATGGAAAATTGCGTTTTGCAACAGTATTTGGAAGGCCCTTCCTACTCCTTAGAGGTGATTGGCTTAGGTGGAAAATACTTGGCTTTACAGACAACCGAGCTGTTTATGGACAAAGATTACGATTGTTGTAAGGTTATTGCCCCTGCATCCATAGCTACTGCCACAAACGCAAATTTGGAGGAAATCTCTTTAGAAATTGCAAAAAACTTAGGCATTAACGGTATTTTTGATGTAGAGGTAATTTTGCATCAAGATACTTGCAAGGTTTTGGAGATAGATGCTCGGCTTCCCAGCCAAACGCCTACGGCGGTGTATCATTCCACGGGAATAAATATGCTTCAACTGTTGTGCGAAAGTGCGGTTTTTGGCAATTTGCCCGCCGTTGAAGTTAAAACGCAAAAAAATGTTTTGTACGAACATATATATATAAGTAACAACAATGTGGAAGTGTGCGGAGAGCATATTATGGCAACGGCTGGCCCTCTTACCCTATGCAAAGGCTTTTTGGGTGCGGATGTTGCAATAGTAAGCAAGGAGCACAACAACACACTTTGTGCCACATTAATTTTTGAAGACAAAGACAGAAACACACTTTTTGTCAGAGAGCAAAAGAGCTTAAAACTGGCAAAAAAATACTTTGAAAGCAAGGGGTAAAGCTAATGACACGGTTAGTAAAAGAGGATATAACCAACCTAAAAGACAAACTAAACAACTACAATGCGCTTTTAATAAAGCTATGCGGACATTCTTTGGGAGAAGTTGCAAAAATTGCATCAGGCAAAAGCAAATTTGCACAAAATCCCAAAATTGCCGTTATACCCGTAACCTCGGGGCTTGGAGTAATCAGCGGTTTTTGCCAAACGGTAGCGGATATTATAGGCTTTTTAGGTTATGATGCAGATGTACTTACCCAAACGGATATTGCAGGCATTGCCTACACAATAAAGGAAAACTACGATGTTTTCTTTACGGCGGACGACTCCACCTTTGTTGCGGTAAATACAGGTAGACAAATAGTTTCGGATAACAGTGAGGCTACCGGGCGTGGCTTTGCAACCGCACTAAATCTTGTTAGCGGAGAGGGCAAAAAGGTGTTGTTGCTTGGTGCAGGGCCTGTGGGGGTTTCTGCCGCAAGAGTGCTTAGTGCCAACGGCGCAGGCATAACCCTTTTTGATATAGACAAAAGTAAGTATGCTCACTTTTTAGCGGACTTCCCCCGTGCAAATGTGGCGGATAGTTTGGAGGATGCCCTTAATAATCACGATTTTGTGTATGATGCCACACCCACGGGTGCATTTATTAAAAAGGAAATGCTAAAGAGATCCACAATAATAGTGGCACCGGGAGTGCCAAGGTGCGTGGACGAGGAGTGCAACGATTATTTGCAGGGGCGGATTATTCACGATGTATTGGAATTAGGTGTTGCCACTATGCTGTTTGATGTACTGTAATGGTTTAGCAAAAGGAGTATTTTATGCCAAAAGATATAGACAAAATACTAAAAAAAGAAACGGAAACGGTAAAACGTTTTTACAATAAAAACCAAAGTATATTTAATATACTGGATAAAATTAAACTTTATGTTTCCCGTACAGGAGTGCTTCATGGTATTAAAAGCATTAATATAAACGGGCAAACCGCCACGGTTACTACTCATTGCGGACAAACCATAACCGTTATGAACTCAAAAAACAGCCGTATTGCAAGGTGGATTAGAAATCGCTGGTTGGTAGAGCCTTGCTCTAAATGCAAAATTCCCGATTGGAAGCTGGAGAAATACTCCACCACCCGTTTTGTTAAAAGGAGATGTCGCTAATGAATGTTATAGTAGCATGTAAATCCGTGCGTGCGGAATTAGAAAAGGAAATGAAGGCACAAGGGTGTAATTACCCTGTAATTTGGTTGGATGCGGATTTTCACGAGCAACCCGAAAACTTAAACAACTTATTACAAACTACACTTGACAGTATTACCCAAGCGGAGCATGTCCTTTTATGCTACGGGTTTTGCGGTAATGCTTTAGTTGGTCTTGTGCCCCACGGTTTTAAACTTATTTTTCCCAAGGCGGAAAACTGCATAAGCCTAATTTTAGGCTCGGATAAACGGCGTAAAGAGTTAGAGCGTGCAAGCTACTTTTTTACACACGGTTGGCTTAACAACAACCGTAGCATACTAAAAGAATACGAGGACACCATAGAAAAATACGGCGAGCAATCCGCAGACTACGTATACGAGTTTATGTTAGACGGCTATAAAAACGCTCTTATTGTAGATACGGGTGTGGAGGATATTAACAACGCCATAGAAAAAACCAAACCCTTTACAACTAAGTTTAAGCTAAATCAAGAGGTAGTGCAGGGAGATTTAACCCTCTTTGCCAAACTAATTTCTAAAAACTGGGACGATAGCTTTGTAATTATTGAGCCCGATACTGCTATAAAAAAAGAGGACCTTGTTTTTAGCTTATAACTTTCAATTACATACACCCCCCCCACCAATATAAGCAAATGTGAATTTCACTAACGTGAGATTTGCATTTGTTTATTTTTATGGTATTGTAAAATTATATTTTTTATAGCAAAATAAGTTTTAATTTGCCTTTAAAATACATATTTCAGCAATTTGTACTTTACATTTAAATATGAAATTATTCCATTTTTTTGTGTGTAAATTTCACATTTGCCATTTTAGCGGTCGTAAATTTCGATATTTATTATCATTTACTTAATATGTTGCTATTATAATGCGTAATAATGTATACTAAATTTTTCTGTTTTTTTTATATATTTTTGGGTATAAAGTGCATAGGGTACTTACTTAGCTTAAGCTATATTGCATAACAATTACCTATATAGTAAAATGAAACTATAATTTTAGAGTAGCTAAAGCAAAGTTTATGTGTGCAAAACATAAATAAAACAGCTACAAAACACAAATGTTTAGAGTAACTTTTGGATGTACAACATCGGCTTAACCCCCACTCTCAAGCCGGATTGTATTTTATCAAACTGTGCATATTTACAGCAAATTTTATAATTCAGGAGAATAACTGTGTCCGAAGAAAACAGGCTAATTATGATTGTAGACGATACAACGGAAAATTTAGTGCTTTTAAAAGAAATGTTAAAATCCATAAACTGCACTACTGCCGCATTTACAGACCCAATAGATGCCATAGAGGCACTAAAACTTTGTACGCCGGCACTTATTTTAATGGATATTAACCTCCCCCATTTATGCGGATTTGAGGCATGCAGAATTATAAAAGAAACTCATGAAAATATTCCCGTATTATTTATCAGCGCATTAGACGACGTACAAAGTAAGGTGCTTGCTTTTAAAAACGGCGGTGTGGATTATATTTCCAAGCCCTTTGAAATTGAGGAAGTTTCCGAGCGCATTGGTACTCATTTAAAAATAAGCCGTTTGCAAAACCAGCTAAACAACTTAAATGCCTCCTTAGAAAAAAAAGTAAATGAACAACTAAACGAAATTTTGCAGATAAACAACAGGCTTTTAGAGGCGCAAGATGCCACCATTCTTGCCCTTGCAAAACTCTCCGAGTGCAGAGACACAGACACAGGTCTTCATCTTGAAAGGGTGGGTTATTATTGCGAATCTTTGGCTAAACAGCTCTCTCTAACGGAAAAGGAAGTGGACGAAAATTTTATATACACAATAAAATCCGCAGCCGCACTCCACGATATTGGCAAAGTGGGTATAGAGGATAAAATTTTGCTAAAACCGGGTAAACTCACACCCGAAGAATTCGAGCATATGAAAACTCACACAATAATAGGTGCAAAAACTTTTGAAGCGGTGCGCAGTAAAATGCAAAACACACCCTATGGTGATATGGGCTACCATATTATACTGCATCATCACGAAAAATATGACGGTACAGGGTATCCCCACAGTTTAAAGGGCGAGGCAATACCCATTTGTGCGCAAATTATGGCAGTTGCGGATGTTTACGATGCCCTGCGCTCTAAACGCCCTTACAAAACGCCTATTGCCGCACAGGAAGTATGTAATATGATTTTTGGTTTAAAAAACACCCATTTTTCCGAAAAATTGCTAACCGCTTTTGAAAAATGCAGAGAGGAATTTAACAAAATATACACAGATTTATTGGATTACGATGATAATAAAAACTAAGTTGCCATACGGGCATTAAGCGTTATTATTACAAAAAGGATTTACAGAGGCAAAAATATTGCCTCTTGGCATCGAATATGAATACTAATGAAATATCGATAGCACAACAGCAAATTGTAAATAGTTTGGATAGTTTACCTTTAGGTGTAATTATTGCAAACGAACACCATATAATTAAGTTTGCTAACAAAATAATAAAAAACACCGCTTTAGAAAAAGGTGTAAAACTAAAAGAAGGTAAAAAAATCAGCGAATTAAGTATAGATTCCGTGCTTAATATAGTTTCTTGCATAAATAAATGTCTTTACGAAGAGGTAGAAATTACAGAAAAAATATTTACTTTAGGCAAAGTGTATAATTTAAACGTAAAAGAGTTGGAAGGTACTCCTTCCCTATTTATATTGAGTTTTACGGATATTTCCAAAGAGGCGGAGTTAGAAAACGAAAAATCCGTTATTTTTAATTATTATGAGCATCTGCTAAATGCCAGGCTAAATGCACTGCAAAAGCTTTCTTCCGGAGATTTTGAAAATGCCTCGGTGGAAATAGGCAGTCGCCCTACCGCGCCTTATTTAATTCCTATTTACGAGCATCAAAAAATGGTGCAAAGAGAATTTAGAAATACGGTGGAAAATATAGAGCATATAATTACAAACTTGGCAAAAGCCACGGAAGTCTTTGCCGAGGGGGATTTACACACGGAAATTAACGTAATAAACGCAAAAGGCAAGTATGCGGATTTACTTAAAACCGCAAATAACTCATTTTCCGTAATTGTCAACTTTTTTGAGGCAATACCCATTCCTATGCGTATTATAGATAAAGATTTTAGAGTCAGATATTTTAACACTCAAAGTTACTTGTCCGGCTTGCGTATAAATCCTCACACAAAATGCTACGATTTAATAAACAACAACGGCAAGCCGTGTCCAGATTGCCCTTTTGTAACGGGTATTTCTGTTTCCGAAGTTAAGATGAACACCATAATTAAAAACGGTAAAATCCAGCATATTAAGCGGTACAGAAATGTAATGAAGGACAGCAACAACAAAATTGCAACCATACTTGAGTTGCACATAGACGAAACTCAGCTTGTGCGGTTGCAGGAGGATGCTCACGTTGCAAACAAGGCTAAAAGCACCTTTATTGCAAATATGAGCCACGAAATCAGAACCCCCATGAACGCAATTTTAGGCTACTCTCAACTACTTGAGATGAGCAACAGTATTTGCGAGAGCGATATGGAGTACGTAAAAACCATACGCAGAAGCGGAAATCACTTGCTTTCTTTGGTAAACGAAATTTTGGATATCAGTAAAATAGAAGCAGGCAAGGTTAAATTAAACGAGTCTACCTTTAACCTCCACAGCCTGTTTAACAATACGGTAAAAACCTTTACCCCACAAATTGTAAGGCAAGGTTTAGAGCTTAAAACCAATATTTGCAAAGAGCTTTCAAAATACATTTCCAGCGACGAAAGCAAGGTTAGGCAAATTCTTTATAATTTAATCAGCAATGCAATAAAGTTTACTAAAGAAGGTTGCATTACAATTTCTGTATCTCAAGAAAATTTAGACGATAATAAAATACGCATAATAGTAGATGTTGCAGATAACGGCCCGGGAATTGGCCCCCACGAGCAAGAGCAGGTTTTTGCGGCATTTGAGCAAACAAGCTCGGGCATTAACAGTGGTGTGGGTACCGGTCTTGGTATGGCAATAAGCAAAAATTACTCAAGGCTTTTGGGCGGAGATTTAATTATTTTAGAATCCGTACTAAACAAAGGCAGTATTTTCAGAATGGATTTTGTGGCTAAAGAATTAGCGGAAAATTCTCATAAGGGCAACCAATACGATTATTCCAAGGTTACAGGCTTAAAAAAGCCCTTTAAACTAATAGTTGCGGACAGGCGTGCAGAAAATCGCAATATGCTAAACGCAATACTTACCAAACTTGGATTTGAGGTAATACAAATTAAAAACGGTGTCGAACTTATAGAAAGTGTGGATAAATACAATCCCGATTGCATAGTAACGGACACTAAGTTTGATGATATAAGCGGTTTGGACGCAGTAAGGCGGATAAGAGTAAAAAATTGCAGAGTACCCATAGTAGCGCTAACCTCCAACATTGGTATGAAAAAAGAAACCTACACCGCAGGGATGAACTACTTTATTACAAAACCTTTTATTTTAGAGGATTTTTTATGTGCACTTGGAAGAATATCCAACATAGAATACATATACAGTAACACAACTCCAAGTGCAATAGATGCGGAGGAGGAAATAGAAACAATAGTAATTGAGGACAGTTTGGCAGAAGAAATTGCAAATATGGTATTTAAAGGAGATTTTGATGCAGTAGTGGAAAAAGCACAATGCTTAGATGAAAGATACTCGGTATTCTCGGCAAAACTAATAGAATATTCCAACAATTTTAACAGAAAAGCAATACTTAAACTAATTGGCAAATAATACGGGGGAAGTTATGGATAATGATTTTGATTGCAGTATAGATTTTAACAACGTAACCAACAGCTCTGTGGTAATTATAGACGATATTGTGGAAAATATCCGCTTGCTTAATCGCATGCTTAAGGATGCCGGATTTAGAACCTACTCCTTTCAATCGGGGGAGGAGGCATTGCAAAGTTTGGAGTTGTACCCTCCGGATATTGTGCTTTTAGATGTAAATATGCCGGAAATGAACGGCTTTGAGGTTGCTCGAAAGATGAAGGAAATCCCTTCGCTTAAAGATATTCCCATAATATTTGTTACTGCTATGAACGATGTAAACAGCAAAGTGCAGGCATTTTCCGTAGGTGGTGTAGATTATATTACAAAACCTTTTGCATTTGAAGAAGTTTGCGCACGGGTAAAAGCCCATCTTAAAATAGCTTTTTTTGCAAAGCATAGTGCACAGTATAACGCATATCTAAAGGATAAATTAGAGCAAGAATACGAGGAGCGGTTAAGAATTCAAGAAAAGCTGATAATTTTGCATAAAAACAAATTTAGTGCACAAATGGCGGTTGTGGAAATTATGACGGGCTTTGTGGAAACAAACACCGCCGTTTTGGGCAGGTCTATAAGACGTGTGCAAAGTTTATGCGGTAAAATATGCGGAAAATTAATGAGAAACAATGAGTTTTCGGATATATTAAATGAAGATTTTTTGGACGATATTATATATGCTTCCGCACTTTACGATTGCGGAATGGGTACGCTATCTTCTAATTTGCTTGGCTCTAAAATGAAATACACACCTACCAACAGGAAGGATATGGAAAAGCATACACAAAGTGGGGCATCCATATTGCTTAGAGCAAAGGACAAGTTTCCCGATAACAGCATGCTTAAAATGGCGGTAGAATTAGCGCTGATGCACCACGAGCGGTTTGATGGTTCAGGCTATCCTAAAGGGTTTAGTGGCACCCAAATACCGTTAAGTGTAAGAATATTAAGTGTAGCCGATGTTTACGATGCACTGCTTACAGACAGCGGTTACAGGCAACGTTACACCGTAAAAGGTGCAATAACAGCAATTACAAATACTTGGGCAAAACAGTTTGACCCAAAAGTGCTTGAGGCGTTTTTAGATGTAATAAACATAGCCGAAGAAGAGGAATTTTTGGCTAAAAGTTTACGAAAAAAGTAGCAAATCAATAAATTAATTATAGGGGCTTCAGGGGGTATTATGGATAAAATATTAATAATTGATGACAGCAAGCTAATAATTAAAAAGCTTGTACAAATATTAAATAAGGATTATGCGGTTTTTCCTTTAATAAGCGGAGAAAATGCTTTTGAAATGGCAGCTTTCGTAAAACCGTCACTTATATTGCTTGATATAATTATGCCTAAAGTAAACGGGTATCAGGTTATAGAGCAGCTAAAAGCACACAAAGAAACCACAAATATTCCCGTTATATTTTTAACCACATTAAATGACGAAACAGACGAAGAAAAGGGCTTTGCTTACGGTGCCGTTGATTATATTACCAAACCGGTAAAAGACGCTATTGTAAAAGCTCGTGTAAAGGCACATATAAACTTATACAAAAAAAACTCCCAAGAGTTAAATTTCCCTTCCAAAACATATTTGGATAAAGCGGATGCTGCCTTGTTTGATTACGATTATACTACAAATACTATAAGTTTTTCCCGAAGTTTTGCAACAAAATTTGAAATACCCGATTATTTTGAAAACTTCCCCGAAACCTTTTTTAATACAACAGACATTATCGACAAAGAAAATTTAGAGGAGTTTAAGGGGATAATAGATGATATTGTTAATGGCACCAAACCCTCTTTTGAATGTATAGTTAAGTTTAAATTGCCAAACGACAGCATTGTTTGGTATTCCATTTATTACAACACAATATTTAGAAATTCCGGCGAGCCGTGGCGTGCTATTGGTATGATGAATGATGTTACTCATAAAAATGCGTCTCAAGCAAGTGGGATTTGGAATGCAAAAAAAGATAAACTAACAGGGCTTTTAAACGGCGATGAAGCAAAAGGCAGAATTGAAAAATGTATTTCTTCCAATAAACTTTGTGAACTCCATGCGTTTATCCTTGCAGATATAGATAACTTCAGAAATATTAATGACAATTTAGGCAGGCAGTTTGGAGACACTCTCCTTGCGGATATTGGAACAAAAATCCGTACAATTTTTAGAGACAGCGATATTACCGGCAGATTATGCAGCGACGAATTTGTTATTCTTATGCGCAGTATTAATGACGAAAGCGAAGCAATTTTTAAATCAAAAGAGCTTTGCGAAGCATTAAAACTCACTTTTTTGGGAGAGCACAAGAAATATCATATTTCTGTAAGTATAGGTATCGTTTTCTTTCAAAATAATTCCCATACATTTGAGGAACTGTTTTCAAATGCTACAACCGCTCTTTATGCAAGCAAGTGTCAGGGAAAGGGGCGTTTTACAGTATATTGTGAAGACATGCTTAACAAAAATGTTGTTATAGATTCGCTTATGGACGAATCTTACAGTTTTATTTCCAGATATTATTGCGAGGATTTATGCTACAACGTATTTGAAATGCTTTACGAAACCAAAGATTTATCCACAACAATAAATATTATACTTGAAATTGTGGGTAAAAAATACTATCTTGATAGTATCAGCATTTATAAATTCCGCAAACACACTCAAGTCAAAAAAGATTACGAGTGGTGTAACAAAAAAGTAGAATTCCCATCTCCTGTGGGTACTTTATTTAATATGACAGAATTTGTTTTAGCCTTCGACGGTTTTAACTCGGACGGCTTATATTTTTGCAACGATACCCAAAGTTTTGCAAAAGACTACGGAAATTATTTTGAGCTTGATAATAAAAAATCTTTTTTACTCAGCGCAATGTACGACAAAGACGAAATTATTGGGTATATTTGCTTTTCGGATTACTCAAAACAAAGGGTGTGGAGCGGTGAGGAAATTGCTTCCCTTGGGTATATTTCACGAATATTATCTGTATTTCTTTATAAAAAGCACATAAGCAAGAAGTTGCAACAATTTATTAACAACGATTATATCCTAAATCCCTTGTGATTTTTTAATAAATATGGTAAAATAACATTAATTTTTGTTGGAGAAAATTACTTATGGGGATTAAAAGTAAAATATTAGTTGTAGACGACAGTAAATTTATTCATGTATCTATCAGTAATGCCATTTCCGAGTATTACGATTTGCATTTTGAAACTTCCGGAGAAAGCGCTATTAATTATTTAGAGCAAAACACGGTGGATTTAATTTTACTCGATGTTAATATGCAGGGTATGGACGGCTACGAAACCCTTAAAGTTATTAGGGATAAAAATATAGATACTCCTACCATTTTTTTAACCACAGATTCCAGTATGGAGTCCGAGCTTAAGGCTTTAGAAGTGGGTGCAATAGATTTTATTGCAAAACCTTTTAACTCAGAGCAGTTAAAAAAGCGGGCGGATATGTTTTTGGAATTACAACAAACCAAACGTGCTTTAGAGGATAATCTTAGAGATTTAAAAATAATAGAAGCAAGATACAGAGTAGCCGCCGAGCTTTCGGACAGCATAATTTTTGAGTACGTTTTCGAGGAAAAAACACTTAATTGCTCGGACAGTTTTACAAAATATTTTAACGGAGACACTATTATAAATAATTTCCCCGAGTGCTTTTTAGATTCGGAGTTTATACACCCTGACGACATAGAGGACTTTATGGAGTTTTTTGAGTCATTAAAAGATGGAGGGCAACACAAAGATACCGAACTTCGCCTTGCAAATAACAACAACAGATATATTTGGTGTAAGTTGCGTGGCTCAGCCGTTTTAGACAAAGAAGGGGTGTACAGAAGTGCAATAGGCAGTATCAGCAATATAGATACGGAAAAAAAGGAGTCTCAATTACTTTTAGAAAAAGCGCAAAAAGACCCACTTACAAATTTACTTAATAAAACCACCACTCAATCCATAATAGAAAGCTATATGCACGGCGCAAACAAAAGCGCTAACGGTGCATTAATGATAATAGATATAGACAATTTCAAGAGTATTAACGACAACTTAGGGCATTTTGTGGGAGATGCTGTCATAAAAGATATTGCAGAAAAACTAAAGCACAGCTTTAGAACCACAGATGTTGTGGGCAGAATTGGGGGGGACGAGTTTTTAGTTTATATGTACCAAATACCCTCGGAGGAAATTGTAATCCAAAAGGTAAACAGTGTACTTATGGCAATAAGAGAGTCTTTTTTGGGACAAAACGAAAATTACAGCGTTTCGGCAAGTTTGGGGTTAGCATACTTCCCCACCGATGCTTATACCTACGAAGAACTTTTTAAAAAAGCGGATTGCACCCTATATGCCGCCAAACGTTTAGGCAAAAACAGATACTGCATTTATAAAGATATTGATAAGGACAAAGAGCAAATAGAAGAAAACTATCCCCTTCCTCCTCGAGAAAGTACAGCAATGGACGAGGAAGCACAGTTTGAAGAAGTTATGGAGACAGACGTTGTTACAAATATCTTTGAGATTTTTTACGAATCTAAAGACATTATGACTTCCGCAAATCTTATTATGGACGTACTCAATTCCATATTCCCCTACGACAGAGCCTATGCTTTTATAGAGTCGGGCGGCACACTAAAAAAGGCTTTATACTGGAATAATTCCAATATAAAACCTTTGGAGGAGCATCATTTTTCGGGCATTACCGATAAAAAATATTACGAGTATTTTTCCACTTACGGAATTAATAATATTGGATTTGCCAATGCAGACCCTGCTTTAAAAGCCTTTTTTGATAAAACAGATACCACTCATGTTATCCAATGCTTAATTAAGCAAGGGGGAGAGCCTATCGGTTATGTAGGTTTTGACTTTTGCTCTCATATTATGAAACTATCCTTTCAAGAGCAAACTCAACTTGCATTTTTAGCAAAAATAATCGGGGTCTACATTAGCCGTTAGCTGTTTTAATTGCTTTTTACCTTAATACTTGCTGTTGCACTACCTGTAATTTGGGTATAGTCATTTACTGCCATAGATTTTTGGTAGCTTTCTGCCTTTAGTTGATAGTGCACAATACCGCAAGCAAGCCCTAAAACCGTAATTCCCGTTAGTATAACCGATTTGCTTTTTAGTTTGTTTTTGGCAAGCACGGATATACCCAACCCATAACCTATGGTACAACCTAAGGTGTTTAGTATAACATCGTCCACATCGCCTATTCCAAGACGGGTAAAAAGCTGTATTGTCTCGAAGGTTAGGCTAAGTAAAAATCCTGTAATTACCGCTTTTTTAAGGGTTACTCCCCTAAATGTTAGGGGTAGTAGCATACCTAAAGGCATAAAGAGTATAACATTTCCAATAACATTTTTAAGTATTGTAATTAAGCTTGCATTTTCCATATAAATATCCAAAGCAAAACTTACAGGCAAGAAATTGTAACGCATATCGGGATATAGCCCATCGTTTTTAAATAAAATTATTCTTATCAGAAAAATAATATACAAACCTGCAACTACGAATAATCCTGCGTTAATAATTTTTTTATTGCTGTTTTCCATTATTTTCACCTCTATACTTTATTTGCTTTTTAGTATAATAGATGAAAATTAAACAAAAGTATTACAAAAACGAAAGATTTTCTTAATATTTGAACAAGCCTCGTTTATCAAACCACGACGAAAGTGCAATAAAAATAGTTAAAGTAATTGCCACAGCTGCTGTTACATCACTTAAAAAATGCTTGCCTACAAGTATTCTGCCTGCTCCTACAAGTATTATTATTACAATACTTACCGCAAACCAAATACCCTTATTTTTTGCCTGAGAAGAAAATATATAAGGCACCAAAAGGAGCACAAACGCTCCGCACCCACTTGTTGTATGCCCCGACGGAAAGGATGAGCCCCCTCCAAAAAAGGTGGGGTTAAACCAATTTGTAAAAGTACCGCCCTGTAAAATATCTTCGTACCTCACTCTGCCGAAAATTTCCTTTAAAAGCAAGGCAACAACCACCGCAATTATGCAATACACAATAAAAAAGCGAGTTATAATATAAAGTTTTTCCCTTGTGCTCTCCTTTAAGCTTTTATAAAGCAGGTAGGTACTCACCGTGCCTATTGTTACTGTAATTATTATAGGTGCAAGAATATCATCACCAATAAAAATAGCTTTAAAATCCATTTGCGCATGTAAAAACAAAAAGGCATAAGAAAACACCAGCCCCACAAAACCCACTATTTTCCACAATAGCTTATTTTTGCTTATTTTAAAAATATTATTGCTGTAAGTTGCGCTAAATATTACCATTGCGCTAAACATAGGCAGGGCAAAATAAATGGGTAGCCCTCCTAAGCCGGCAAGTAAGGTCTCCCAAGTAGGCGCAGGATTATACAGGGCATTTGTTAGCCGGAAGTCAAAAAAACCGCCTAATACAAGTAGCACTCCACAGACAACAAAAACCCCTATATAATAACTTTTATAGCTTTTATTTAGCATGTATACTCCCTTTTACCCAAAATGTTTTTTAGCCTTAGGCATAAATAACATGCCAACCCCCAACATCACCATTAAAATTCCCGAAACAAAAAACCAGTTTGCCACCCCTATTGTATCGCCAAAAACGCCGGAAATTCCAAGGGCAATAGGAGTTATTAAGGTTAGTATGCTCCCAAACAAGGAAAACACCCTGCCTAAATGCTCCGGCTTAATTTTTTCTTGAATAAGCGCCGTTTGTATCCCCGAATACAGCGGTGTGGAAAGCCCCATAATACCGCTTAGTACCACAAAAGCTATATACATTTGTGGGGTGAGCATACCGGAAAAAACCACGGTTGCGCCCATAATTAATACAGAAAGCGTAATGGTGGTAAACTTATTTTTAAAGCCCTTCCATATGCCAAGGAGTATTCCGCCCACAAGCATACCCACCGCAAAAACACTTTCCACAATACCTGCCTGCATTGTTGTACCTCCAAAATGAGACAGGGTAATTAAAGGAAACATTGCACTTACAGGCATTAGCAACAGCATATAAAGAGAGCCTATTATAAGTAGCACAAACACCGCTTTTTGCTCTTTTACCGCAACCAAACCCTCTTTTAATTCGGACAAAAAAGCCGTTTTGGTTTCCTTTTTTTCTGGTTTGGGTATTTTAATAAAGGCTAAAATACCGCTTGCGCACACCGCTCCTACAACATCTAACAATATTATAGCATAAAGAGGCCACACAGAAAACAATACCGCCGCAATAGCCGGGCTTAAAATAAAACTTACGGACTGTAATGACTGACTGTACCCTGCGCACTTTATAAGCATATTTTCCGGCACTATTAGCGGTGTTACCGCATTTAGAGACGGTGCATGAAAGGCTGTACCCACACTTCTTACCGCAAGTACGGCAAATATCAACCAAATAGGTAGCTCGGTGTAAATTGCCACAACCGCAAGCACCAAACTCGAGGCGGCAATTAGTAAATCAGACACTATCATAATAGTTTTTCTGTTTAGCCTATCTATTAGCACCCCAATAAAAATACCTAATATTCCTTGGGGCAAAAACGCCACTATCATAGCTACCGACAGCATTAATGCAGACTGAGTTTTCATAGTTAAGTACCATATAATTGCATATTGCAAAATGGCACTCGTTACAAGGGAGACCGCCTGTCCACCCCAAATGGCAAAAAATTTGCTTAACATACTTGTACCTCTTAAATTTAAACACATAAACAAACGCAGTTACTTTTTAGTAAAACTGCCGAATTACTTTGTTTTTTATTTATCTGATACGTATGTAAGCTAACATTCCACACCTCTTACAGTTTATAGATTTAAGGTAATTATACAGGAATTTTGTTTGGATTTCAATAAATTGTTTAGGCTACCACTATCTTAAGCAATTCTACCCTACCCAACCCAAAAAACCTATGATATAATCAAAACTATGAAAAAGCAAATTATTTTTGGTTTATTTTCTTTTATAGTGATGCCGGTCTACACCCTAATTACAGGGGCAAACAGTAATGTTTTTTCTGTTTCTTTTTCCCAAAAAGCTACTCAAATACAGGGTGGGTATATACAGCTTATTGTGTGGTCTTTAGTTTTTTGTGCCTATTTTGCCTTTGGTGTGTGGTATATACTTAGCTATTCCAAATTAAAAAATGTTGCCGTAAGATTGATTGCCTGTTTAAGCGGTGTTGTTATGATAATAGGAAACCTCCTGCCCTACATACCCGTGGAGTATTACGACATGGCACGTTTGCATGTGTTGCTTGCTCAATTTTCTGCATTCGGAGTGGGGCTTACTTTAATACTGTTGCCCTTTGCCTTTAGATTTCAAAACCAAATTATTTTTAGAAAAACCTTAAATATTGTAATATTTCTTATTTGCACGGCAATAGCACTTAGCGCAGTTTTTGGGGCGGCAAGCATAACGGAAATTGTATGCGTTGCCCTAACTTGTGTGTACCTTTATTACTTTGTGTCCTCACTAAAGCGCAACCCCCCTTGATACCGCATTTTTTCCATTAGCGTGCTTACGTTTAGCGCCGTTTTGTTAAAATACAAATATTCCTTGCGGTACTCCTCGTAATTATTTATATAATTGCAAAAAGATTTTGCCTGGTTTCCCATTAATTCACTTTTTGGCATATCTCCAAAAATTTCCTTTGTGGTACCATCCTTAAATAAAATACGCATCCCTGTCAATTGCGAGATATTATCTATGATAATGCTCCCCCACTCTCCCCCAATTTCCGAGCCTATACCCCCCATACTTACCTTTGATGATGTCAGTACCACCTGCTTATCTCTGTAAATAAAAATGCTTGTAAGAAAACCGTCTATACCCGAATTTAATCTACCAAAATAGGTTTGGGTGTCTAAAGGTACACCAAAAAGCGCCACCGCACCGTATACGCAATACACACCCATATCCATTAAACAGCCCGTAGCAAACTTAGGGTTGAAAATATTTGGATTCTTGCCCGAAATAAAATCATTATATTTAGAAGAAGTCTTGGCAAAATCCAGCCTTACGGAAGAAATCTTGCCAATTTCCCCAAGGGCGTTTAGTAGTATTTTTCTTTGGGGTTGATGCATAGTCATAATTGCTTCCATATATATTACGCCGTTTTTTTCTGCAAGCTTTTGCAATTCTTTGAGTTGCTTTGGCGTAACGGTAATGGATTTTTCGCATATTACGTGCTTTTTTGATTGCAAACATAACTTGCTTTGCTCGTAATGCAAACTGTTGGGGCTTGCTATGTATACTACGTCTATTTCGCTTTTTAAAAGGGCTTGTATATCGTCCCACACTAAAATATCGCTACCGTAAGGTGAGGCAAACTTTCTTGCATTTTCTATGTTTCTTGAATACACCCCACAAAGTTTTATGTCGGGTAGGGGCAAAGTGCCTAAAATAAACTCCTCCGTTATCCAACTTGTACCTATGGTTGCGTATTTAATCATCACTTTTTCCTCCGTAAACTAATACACCTATAATATCATACATAAAAAAAATATTAAAGTGTTGACATTTTTTTGTGTTGGTTTTATAATTGAATAAACGTTTACTCAATAAAAAGGAGGCAGCCTATGCCACGAAGTAAAGAAAGTTTTGAAGAAATGAAGTTAAAAACCAAAAACCTAATAGAAAA
This sequence comes from uncultured Christensenellaceae bacterium, assembly GCA_964628515.1. Lineage (GTDB taxonomy): Bacteria > Bacillota > Clostridia > Christensenellales > Christensenellaceae > CAZVNZ01. Next base: position 65,759 of record CAZVNZ010000003.1, on the reverse strand, counting down.
CAGCGCTTTAGAGCTATTTGCACGCAAAGGTTTAAGTATAACCATAAAAGAAATTGCAACAAATGCAGGCATTAGTCAAGGGCTGATTTACAGCCACTACACCTCTAAAGACCAACTAATACATAGTTTGGTGAATAACGCCATGCAAATATCATCATCATCCATAATGGAGCTTGCCCAAAGTAATTTAGATGCTGTAAGCAAAATTACCTATCTTTCTGAAATTATGTGCGATATGTTGCAACAAAGCCACATAGGCAGACTTAATTTTATGTTTATGCTACAAGTAGGTTTAAGCGGTAAATTTTCTTACAATGATGATTTAGTAAGTTCCCCCATTGTTAGTTTGGCGCAAATCATCACCCGAGGGCAAGGGGAAGGCAGTGTAGTTTTAGGAGAGGCGCATTTGCTCTCCCTTACCTATTGGAGTGCGGTGCAGGGCATGTGCGGATACGTGGTTACAGGCATTAATCAGGTTTTTAAACCCCAAATGCTTTCAAGGATTTTATTAAAGGAGAAATATTTATGAGCAAAAAAATAGTGATTGTAGGTGGCGGAATTGCAGGGCTATCAGCCGGAATATACGCACAAAACAGCGGTTTTGACGTAACAATAGCAGAGCGACACTCAATACCCGGTGGTATGTGTACAAGCTGGAAGCGCAAAGGGTATTTGTTTGAAGGGGCAATACATTGGCTTTCGGGAAGCAACCCAAGCACTCCACTAAACAGGTTGTGGCAGGAGGTAGGGGCGCTTGACGCAAACACGGAAATTATGTATCACGACCCCTTTTTTGCTTACGAGCACGAAGGAAAAACCCTTTATTTATACAGAGATTTAACCAAGTTGTACAATCAGCTTTTAGAAGTTTCAAGGGAGGACGAGGGAGCAATTTCCGCTCTTGTTAAAGATATAAAGGCAATTTCTAAAGTAGGTATGCCTATTTATGATGTTAAAGGGGTAAAAACGGATTGCCCCACAAAAATGGGTGCAAGAGCTGTACTTAATATGATGAGGGCAATGCCCACAATGATGAGGTTAAACAAAATATCCGTAAAAGACTACTTAAACAATTTTAAACACCAAGGAATAAGGGGAATTTTAAACGTTGTACCCGAGGAATACGGCGCAACCGCACTTCTTTTTACCCTTGCTACTTTAATAAATAATGACGGTGGTTATCCTAAGGGCGGCTCTCTTGCTCTTACAAAGCGTATGGCGGATAAATTTGAAGGTATGGGGGGCAAGTTGCTTTTAAACACCAAAGTGCAAAAGGTGGAAGTTAAGGACGGAAGTGTTTTGGGTGTTATTATTAACGGAGAGTTATTAGAAGCAGACAGCGTAATTATAACCCAAGAAAGCATAGCCGCTTTTAATAATTTGTTCGATATTCCTCTAAAAGACGAATGGGTGGAAAAAATGAGAAAAACGGACAAACCCTCACTCAACTGTTTTATAGGGCTTGGCATTAAAGCCGATGTGGAGGAATTTCCTGCGTTTGCCCTAAAAACGCCTTTAGATTGCGGCGGTATAAAGCATACTTATTTTGCTTTTAATAATTATTCGCAAATTAAGGAGTATGCGCCACCAAACTGCACAGCGCTAACCATGGCTTTTTTAGGCGACAGCTACGATTTTTGGAAAACAGCCAAAGAAAATGGCACATACAAAGAGGAAAAGCAAAAGGTAATAGATGAAGTATGTAATATATTAGTAGAAAAGCATCCCAATTTCAAGGATAAAATAGAGGTTGCGGACCTTGCAACTCCTCTAACTTACGAAAGATACACAGGCGCCAACAAAGGCTCGTGGATGCAAATAACTTTGCCCAATCAATCTCCGCCGGCAAGCTATTTATGCAAATTAGCCAATGCTAAGGGGGTATTTTTTGCAGGGCAACGCACACTACCCCCCGGCGGTTTGCCGGCAGCCTTAATATCCGGCAGAAATGCAGTACAAATGGCTTGTATTAGCCACAATACTACATTTATTACCCCAAAAATTAAGTAAAAGCTCAAAATCACTACAAAAAAGTAGTGTATTTATGAAAAATTTACTTGTTATATGTAGAAAATTTATATATAATATATAGCGTGGTTTTTCTTTAGTATGATAAAATGCTAAAGCAACCAAATAAATTTTTGAGGTATATAAAATGTCAAGAATGGTAGGAACGGTTTCAAGAGGTATCAGAACGCCTATTATCAGACCGGGAGAGGATTTAGCTCAAATAGTTGTAGACTCCGTAGTGGAAGCATCTAAGTGCGATTCCTTTTCCCTAAACGACAAGGACGTTGTTGGTATTACAGAATCTGTAGTTGCACGTGCGCAAAACAATTATGCTTCGGTAGACGATATTGCACAAGATATTAAAGCTAAATTCGGCGATAATACAATAGGCGTCATCTTTCCCATTACAAGCCGTAACAGATTTGGTATTTGTTTAAGAGGAATTGCAAGAGGCGCAAAAAAAATTGTGCTTATGCTTAGCTATCCTTCGGACGAAGTGGGCAATCAACTTGTTAGTGAAGATTTAATTGAGGAGAAGGGCGTAAACCCATACAGCGATGTACTTGATATTAAAAAGTACAGAGCGCTTTTCGGAGATAATATTCACGAATTTACTGGTATTGATTACGTTGCATATTATCAAAATTTAGCGGCGGAAGAAAATTGCGAGATAGAAATAATATTTGCCAATCACGCAAAAACTATTCTTAATTATACAAAACACGTACTATGTTGCGATATTCACACAAGACAACGCACTCAAAGAAAACTGCAAGCAAACGGTGCGCAGGCGGTTTATACAATGGAAAACATAATGTCCGCATCTATAAACGGTAGCGGATACAACGAAAAATACGGGCTTTTAGGCTCTAACAAAGCAACTGAGGAGAGTGTAAAGCTATTCCCCAGAGATTGCGACGAATTTGCGCAAAATGTGCAAGACAAGTTTAAGAAAGCCACCGGCAAAAATATAGAGGTGCTTGTATACGGCGACGGTGCTTTTAAAGACCCTATCGGTAAAATTTGGGAGCTTGCAGACCCTGTGGTTTCTCCCGGACATACGAGGGGGCTTATTGGGCAGCCAAACGAAATTAAGCTAAAATATCTTGCGGACAATAAATTTGCAAATTTAAGCGGTGATGAGCTAAAAACCGCTATAACTAACCATATTAAGTCTAAGGGGGATAATCTTGTTGGGTCTATGGAGTCTCAAGGCACTACTCCCAGACGGCTTACGGATTTAATCGGCTCTTTATGCGATTTAACTTCGGGCAGCGGGGATAAAGGTACGCCTGTTATTTTAATTCAGGGGTATTTTGATAATTATTCCGATTGATTGTTAGTGGTTAGTATTTTGGGTATTCCTTTGGGGTTTTGCTTTGGCAATGCCCCTTTTTTTGTGATATAGTTGGTTTTCTTTTGGTTCTTTTCTTTTTTCTAAAATAAAAGAACAAGAAAAAGGGAATACCAAAAAAAAGTTGCTATTTACGATACAAATTGCTTGCAACTGTCTGGAATTTTACAAAAAGGCTATTGTTATACCAAGAAGGCAATGTTATAATATACATTGAAGTTTACTTCTAAACATTGTTAAAAAAAGAGTGGGGAAAAGGCAGCACATTATTTGTGTTGCCCTTTCATTTTTTAATATTTTGTGTTTTAAATTTAGGTGTTTTATGTTATTATAGTAACAATCCGTAAAAATTTACAATAAACTTATGCACAATTAGTCTAAAAACTAATAAGGATAAAATAAAAATGACAAGTATTTTAAAAAACAAAGAGTTAATAACAACTTTTTTAAAAATAGCTTTGCCTGTTGCCTTCCAAAACCTACTTACCTTTTCTGTGGGTTTAATGGATTCCATAATGGTTGGTTCTTTAGGGGAGTCCGAGCTTTCTGCGGTAACTATGGCAAACCAACCCTTCTTCTTATATATGATGGTTATTTTTGGGCTGTCTTCGGGGGCAAGTGTGCTAATTTCTCAGTATTGGGGTAAAAACGACACTACCGCCATATCCAAAATATTTGGTATAGTGCTTAAATTTTCCATAGTAATCGGCATTTGCGCAATGGTACTTGTGCTTGTTGTTCCAAAGCAGGTTATGAGTGTTTTTACGCCAAACGAGCAGTTAATAAATTACGGAGCGGACTACTTGCGTATTGTGGGCTTTTCCTACCTGTTTTTTTCCTTTACTTCCACATATATAAACTGTATACGCAGTGTGGAAAAGGTAAATATTGCGGTGGTTACTTACAGTATTTCCTTTGTTGTTAATGTATTTTTCAACTACATGTTTATTTTCGGTAAATTCGGCGCGCCTGCTTTGGGTGTTGCCGGCGCCGCCGTGGGTACTTTAATTGCTCGCATAACAGAATTTATAATAACTATGTTTTACGCCGTACGCATAGAAAAAAAGATAAAACTCCATTTCAAATACATAGTAAAAAGCGATAAAATTTTGCTTGGAGACTTTAAAAAATATTCTCTCCCCGTGGTGATAAATGAGGTTACATGGGCGTTAGGCTCTTCCTTACAGGTTGCTATATTAGGCAGAATAAGCGTTAGCGCCGTTTCTGTGGCAAGCATTGTAAACACCGCTATGCAGGTAATGGGTGTGCTTGTGTACGGTGCGGCATCCGCTACGCTTGTAATGGTAGGCAAAAAAATCGGGGCAAAACAGTACGATGTGGCTCGCAAAACCGCAAACACCCTTGTTATTGTAAATATTTTAATAGCTGCGGTGGCGGCAGGACTTTTGCTTTTAACAAAAGACTTTATTATAGGCTTTTATGCCCTAACCAACGAAACCTATTTGGCAACCCAAATTACTATGTACGTGGGTGCTGTCATTATTTTATTCCAATCGGTTAATCTTTCGTGTATTGTAGGCACCTTTAGAGGTGGCGGAGACACGAAATTTGCTATGCTGGTGGACTTACTTGGCATGTGGTGCGTTGCCGTGCCCCTAGGCTTGCTTTCCGGTTGGCATTTTGGGTTGGCTGTGCCTATTGTATACGCATTTTTAAGAAGTGATGAAGTAGTAAAAGCCATTGCCTGCCTAATAAGGATGAAGAGCGGTAAATGGCTTAAAAACGTTACACGAGAAAACGAGGAAGAGCCAACAGAGCCAAACTCGGGAGATTATCTTATAAATTCTTAGCTTAAAAATTAGTTAGTCCTGCATTTCAAAATGCTGATAATCTTTTACGGCGTTCCAGTTCCCTCCCCAAAAAAAGCCATGCTCCGTAAATAGTTTATAGCATAAATCATCCTCGTTAATATAATAAGGGTTGTTTGCTTTGTCTCTGTTGTAGGCATGCTCTTTTGCGGCGGCAGGCTCTAGCTTGGTTTTTGACACATAAGGGTTGTACAGGGTGTTTACATCCACCGCCAGCCCTCTTGCATGGTAGGATAGCTTACTTGAGCCGGAAATTGTGCGGTAGCAAAAAGAAGAGGTGTTGTTGTCCGTCATGGAAGCTTCGTCTATTGCATCGTATTCGTCTATTAACCGAATTTTTTCTATGGGGTATTTTGCCTCAAAAAGCTGACTGAAAATCTCCAAAACAGCCTTTGCAATCTTTTTGTTTACTATCATCTCCCCCTTGTGAGTTTGTCCGTCAAAACCTATGTGCAACATTTGTAAATAGCGTAAATCTTCAAAAGGCACAGGGCAGTTTTCGGGGTATGACTTCCCTACCATTTTTTCTCGGATGGTTTTGGGCACGGGAATTGAGGTAAACCCCTCGCTTAAAATTAGGGTATCCTCTCCTAAGGGAATTTCTTCCGTTATTTCTCCGCTAAATGTTGCGGAATTCTCTGGGATTTCCGCTAAATTTGTTTCCCCCTCCAACACTTCTATGGTTTTGCTCTCAAAGTTTTTGGGGTTGCTCTGCACTTTTTTTGTTAGTGCGCATCCCGTGGGTACTACCGCTATCATCATCACCATAAAAAAAGAAATTACAGCCCTTTTCATAATTAGTCTCTGTTGTATGCTTTTGGTATAAGCAAGTAGCTTAACAGTACGGCAATTAGTGTTATTGCTAAAAATACGTATAGGGCAAAATCGAAGTTTATCCCTTCGTAGAGCGCTCCAAACAGCATAGGACCTGCGAAAATTCCAATGGCAAATAAAGACTGATAAATTCCCGTTGCAGTAGACCGTGCGTTTTTTGCCACGCATTTTAGCACGTAGCCTGCAAGCACCGCTTGGGTTATGCCGTAGCAAATGCCGGAAAACACCTGTACTATAAAAATTGTACTCACATTTATATGGTAAAAGAAGGGTATGCAAGAGATTGCGCCAAACAAAAAGGATATTGCAAGCATATTTTTGCCACCTATTTTATTGTAAAATTTTGTGCCTGCAATCAAAGAAACACAGGCAACCACAAGAAAATACACAAAATTTAGGGCACCTAAAGAAAGGCTGTCCGCTCCAAGCTCTTTTGCCGCCACCATGCTAAAGGTTGTAGGAATGGCAAAACATAAAAACTGGCTTAGTATACTTAGTATGGAAAACCCCCACAATTGCTTATTTTTAAACAAATTTACTATATCTTTTTTATTTATGATTGCTTGGCTTGGGGTTTTAATTTCCTTTAGTTGAGTCATAAACAAAAGCCCCACCAACGCCACTATTAAAGAGAAAACAAAGGGTGCGGACAGTCCGAAAAATTGAGCGGTAAGCCCACCTAAAATAGCCGCCAAAAGCTTGCCCACACTACTGCTTGCGGAAAGGACGCCTTGGGCTTTTACCTGCTTTTCGTCGGAAAAATATTTGGAGTAGGTTACACATATAATTACCCACCATGCAGCCGCAGCCCCTGCCACTCCCCTTGCAAGCACCACTTTTATGGGGGTGTCTGCAAAAATAAATAAAACGTTACTTAGTGCAAGTACCCCAAACCCTATTATTAAAAGGAGTTTATCCTTATTAATTTTATCCGAAAGCACCCCTAAGGGAATACGCAAAATTAGCTGTGCAATGCCGTAAGCGCCACCAATAAACCCTACTGTTATTGCAGTAGCGTTTAAAGAATAGGCATAAGCCGGCAATGTTGGCACGTAAGCATACATAGACATCCAAATTAGTGCGCCTGCCAAATTTATAAGCACAATATTTTTCTTCATAACTACTTTATTATATACAATTTTAAGGGAAAAATAAAGATTTTTTTACCACTTTCATCATCATCATAAAAAACAGTTGCAAAAAACTGTTTTTACACACATAATTAACACATAAGGGTTTTATTATTAAACTATGAAAATTTTTGGCGGAGGTTAAGGTTATGAATAACAAAATTTTGCTTGCAGAGGACGACGATAACATCAGAAAGCTGGTAACATCCTACTTAGAAGAGGAAGGCTATCACGTTTTAGAGGCTAAAGACGGCGGACAAGCCATAGAAATTTTCTCCTTCGAGGAGGAACTATGCTGTGTAATTTTGGATATTATGATGCCCATTAAAAACGGATTGGAAATTTGCACTTACATCAGAAGTTTTTCAAGCGAAATACCTATAATAATGCTAACCGCCTTAGACAGCAGTTGGGACGAGCTTAAAGGGTTTAACTGCGGTGCGGACGAATACATAAGCAAACCTTTTAACAGAGATATTTTAATGACACGAATAAAAAAACTGCTTGCACGCTCGGGCAGAGATGTTTTGCAAAGCGTAGAGGTGGGTACTATGCGGATTTCCCTTAGAGAGCGCAATGTAACCATAGAGGAAAAAAGTGTGTTTTTAACCCCAAAAGAATTTGATTTACTGTATTATCTTGCGGTTAATAAAAATATTGCCCTAACACGAGACCAAATTTTAGAAAATGTGTGGGACTTAGCCTACGGCGGAGACGACCGCACGGTAGATACCCACATAAAATGCCTAAGGGCAAAAATAGGAATATATGGGGATAACATTAAAACCATAAGAAAGGTAGGTTATAAATTTGAGGTTAAGTAATAAGCTGTTTTTGCTTATGGTAGCAATACTTTTAGTAAATTTACTGCTACTTATGACATTCGGAAACACCTTTTTATCTACTTTTTATTTAAAGCGCACCGAGCATGAGTTAAATATAAACGCCATTGCCGTATCAAGCCTTTACAACAACGGAAAAGATGACGAGCTTTCGGCACTCGTTGCCGAGTTGGAAGCTCAAAACATCAATATGCTTATAACGGACGAGGACAGGCAAAGTGTGGTGTATTTTTCTCGCCCCCTAAAAGAAGTACCAAAGGAAGGGGAGGGCGACATTGCTGTAACGGTAGCGCCGTCTCATAAGGACGACAGACTGTTTAACCTTTTAGAAATACTTAAAGACACAGAGTTTTCTCAAACGCCTATAATAATAGGGGGAGATTTTTTCGGCACAAACGCCACTCTGCCCTTAGCCGCCGTTACAAAGTTATACGACGGAAATCTTTTGCTTTTGGAAACACCTCGTGTGCAAATTGAATCCAGCGCAAAACTTGCCTTGGTATACACCTTTTACACCTCTTTGATGACCCTACTAATTGGCGGTGCCATAGTATTTTACTTATCCAGAAAGGCAACTAACCCCATACTGAAAATTCAAAGGGTTGCGGAAAATATTTCCAAAATGGATTTTTCCGAAAAATGCAATGTTAATTCTAACGACGAACTTGGTATATTAGCGGACAGCATCAACAATATGTCCGATAAGCTAAAAGAAAATATGGAGCAATTAATGCGTGCAAACGAAGGGCTTAAAATAGACCTTGAGCGCTCAAAAGAAACGGAGCGAATACGCAAACAGTTTATTGCAAACGTTTCTCACGATTTTAAAACGCCCTTAACCCTAATACTAAATTACGCACACAACATACAAACGGGGGGCGGAAATAAGGACGAGCAAGCGGAAATCATCATCAACGAAGCGGAAAAAATGAACAGCCTAATACACCAACTGCTAAAGCTTTCCCAATTAGAAAGCGGTATGTTAGAGGCGGAAATGAGCTTTTTTGCCATAGACGAAGTAATTTCTCACGTTATTACAAACTACAAAATACTATCGGATAAAAAAGGGCTGGAGGTTAAATACGTGCCCTCCAAAGAAATAGTAGTGGGGGATTACAATAAAATTAATCAGGTGTTTACCAATTTATTTGAAAATGCCTGCATGCACTCGGACGCTATGGTTAGGGTGTACACCAAAAAAATTAAGAATATTTTAAAAATTTCCGTATTTAACACGGGAAAACCAATAGACGACGAAAATCTTAAAAACCTGTTTGTAAGCTTTTATAAGGGGGATAAATCCAGAAAGCGAACAGGCTCTTACGGGCTTGGTTTAGCCATTGTTAAGGCAATTTTAGATATGCACCAAATGAAATACGGTGCCGAAAACAAAAAAGATGGCGTAGAGTTTTGGTTTGAACTTGAAATAAAAAAATTATAAAAAGTAGTAAAAAAACAATAAATTTCAAATACCTTTTGAATTACTTGACTTGTTTCTTACATTTCTGATATAATACATAATATCGGTATATGTGTTATATATTAGAAGAATTGCTTAAATGTGTTTTTAACGAAGCTATTTCTTAGCAAATCAATGCGAAGTGAAAGAATCGAGGCATTTACTTGAAGCGTTTATTATTTATTATAGTTATCTCAATATTTATACTCATAGGCTGTTCTTCAGAACATAAGCAGGTAAGTGCACAGGCAAACACCTATACCACCCCCTTGTATAAGTGGGATGATGTATCCGGACAAACAATTACACTTTGGAGCAAGGCACATGAGTTGGACAGACCTTACATACAAGCTGCATTTGCACGTTATGAGGAAATGACGGGCAACAAAATAAAGATTGTAGATGTTGAGGCGGAGGACTTTGTTTCAAAGGTTTCGGATGAGCTTGAAAACCCTGAAGGAAATATAGATGTTTTGGCAAGCTATGGCGGCACAAATTTAGATTACCTTAACCCCCAAGCACATTTTTACGATTTTACAAATGCGCAATGGGTAAAGGACACAACCATTGCCGCACTCGACCAAACAATATATGAGGGCAGAGTAATGGGGTTACCCTATTGGGAATCCTCCGTTTCGGGAACACTATACAATAAAAAACTGTTTGAAAAATATAATATTAAAGTACCCGCCAATCAATCGGAGTTTTTAGATGCGTGCGAAGCCTTGCTTAAAGAAGGCATAACGCCTGTTTATCTGCCTTATAAAGAAATTACAATGCTACTGTATCAATTCCCTATGGATGCTATTTTTCAAGATCACGATGTTCTCCACGCTATAAACGACGGAGATATTAGCTATGCGGATATTCCCGAAATAGAAAAAATTGTGGAATGGTACAAAACCATGGGGGATAAAGGCTACTTTGGCACAGATTATTTGGAAAACGACTGGAACGGCATGGACAATGCCCTAAAAAGCGAGCAGTATGCTATGATGCTCTGCTGGGATACATGGCTGTACACCAACTACACAGGCAACCCCGAGGATTTCGGTATTATGCCTGCGTTTATGGGGTATCCCGAATACGGTACCTTTGAGGGCGCAAACCTTACTTTATTTTTAGTAAATAAAAACAGCCCAGACATACGGGCTGCGTTAAATCTAATTAATTTTTTGGCAGACCCGTACAACTACAACTATACCTTTGCGGAGATGTATACCGCTCCTATATTTCGCAATCAGGTAACAAGTATATCCACACCGCAATATGTGCAAACAGAGCTTTTGATTCAACAGCATTTGCGTGATTCCACAACTTGGCTGCGCATTAAAGGCTTTATGCAAACGGATGCAAAATTCATACAAAAATATATGCAAACAAAAGACGGAAGCTACACGGTAACAGACTGCATCAAGGATATGGATAACGCACGGTTGTCTCGTTAGCCTATTGCAAAGATTGGAGAAATCGACAGATGAAAAAAGACGTGGGTATAAACAAAGATTTGCTTAAGAATATTTTTTCGGTTGTAGCAATAATGGTGTGTGCTATTGCCGTGCTTACCCTTCTTGTTTCCTCATTTATAAAGAATTTTAACAATGCTCTTTTAAAAGAAAACTCCGAGTTTCTTTCGGAAATTACGGGTAAAATAGCATCAAATATAAATATTTCTCTAAGAGACACCCAAAAAGCCTTAGAAACCGCAGGTCTTTCCATTGCCTCTGTTAAGCAGGATTCAAAAAGCAATATCTATATTAACAGCATACGAGATAAATTTGATTTTGACTACGTGGGTATTGCATCTAAGGATGGCGTACTTTATTCCACTATGGATACGGAAAATGGATATATCGGGGATGAAGCTAATTATAAAGAAGCAATGCTTGGAAAAAGTACAATAAGCTATGTTCCCGTTAAAATTTTTAAAGACCGTGCAATCTCGGGCGTTTTAATGAGCACACCCATTTACAAATTGGATGAAAGCAGGGCAAAGCCCGTTGCGGTATTGGTTGCAATGCTGAATATAAAAAAATTTACGGATAGATTTCAATTTTCCGGTTTCGGAAATAAGGGAACTACCTATATGCTAAACAGCGACGGCGATATTATTTTGCAAACTAAAAATACGAGCCACAGCAATTTTTATCAGTCCCTTGCCGGCGCAGAAATGTCCGAGGGCTTCTCGTTAGATAAAATGCGCTCGGATTTATATGCACAGCGTTCGGGCTTTGGAGAGTACTCAAGCTTTGGCGTGAAAAAGTTTGTGCATTATCAACCCTTGGGAATAGAAAATTGGAGTGTTGTTACCACCATCGATAAAGAAGTTATTGTTGCAAGCTCTACGCATCTTGTGCAACAGCTTGTAACGGTAGGCGTATTTATTGTGGTGCTTTTACCCATTCTTATGCTTATTATTATGTATGCGATACGTCGTTCTAAAAACAGTCTGCACGAAGCACAGGCAAAAACGGCTTTTCTTGCTAATATGAGCCACGAAATACGCACCCCCATGAACGCTATTGTTGGCATAAGCGAGCTTTTGCTTAGAGAAAACATTACAAACAAGCAACGAGACTACATTTTAAGCATCGTAAGCGCAGGAAATGGTCTGCTTACAATCATCAACGATATTTTGGATCTTTCTAAAATTGAAGCCGGAAAGTTTTCCATTGTTGAGGATGAGTACGAGTTAGAATCGCTTATTTATGATGTAACCACCATAAGCACGGTAAAAATCGGAGATAAGCCGGTGCAGTTTTTTGTGAATATTGATTCCTCCTTGCCAAAATATGTTATAGGCGATATGATTCGTGTAAAGCAAATACTCCTAAACATCATCGGTAATGCTATAAAATTTACAAAAAGCGGCACTATATGCGTTGACATAAGCGCAGAGCTTGCAGAGGATGTGCTAACTCTCACCATATCCATAGCGGATACGGGCTGTGGCATACAAAAGCAGGATTTATCCAAACTTTTTATGAATTTCAGTCAGGTAAACACCCACAAAAATCATACATTGGAGGGAACGGGGCTTGGGCTTGTAATAACCAAACATTTATGCGAAATGATGGGCGGAGGTATAGAAATAAAAAGCGAATACGGTATAGGCTCAACCTTTACACTCACTATTAAACAAAAGGTAGCACGTACAGAAATGCTGTTGCCTGAGTTCCAAAAGGAAAAGGAACTTCTGCTTTTGCTTACAAGCTCGGATGCTGTACGCAACTATTGCGCAGACTGCATCAATAGGCTGGAAATACCCTTCGAGCATTGTAATTCCGTGGAGGAATTACCAAAAATGATTGCCGAGAAAAGCTATACTCATATTTTTTTGGATTCTGCATGCTTGCGTAAATTTATACGTAAGTTTGGCGAAAAAAGCAATGCGTCTTTTGTTGTATTGTTAAACCATATGGAGCAGGCAAAAACGGACGGATATTCTGCCTCTGTTATGATTCCGCTATTTTCTCTGCAGCTACCCAATATACTCAACAATGTAAAAGAGCATACAAATTTAGTTAAACACGGAGGCTCGGATGCCTTTTTGGTTACTCCTATGCCCTTTATAAAAATACTGATAGTGGACGATAACGAGGTAAATCTTCAGGTTGCAAACGGATTACTGGAGCCCTATCAGATGGAGGTTAATTGTGCATTGTCCGGCAGAAGCGCCATATCCATGATAGAACAAAACGATTACGACCTTGTATTTATGGACCATATGATGCCGGATATGGACGGAGTGGAAACGGTACAGCAAATACGCACCCTTTCCGACCACAGCAAGCGAGATGTGCTTGTAATTGCTTTAACCGCCAATGTAACATCTGAAGCACGAGAGCTGTTTGTTGCCACCGGCTTTCAGGATTTTCTTGCAAAACCCATAGAAATGGTTAAGCTAAACGCAATCTTAAAAAAATGGCTTAGAGACACCAACGAGGAGCGTGCATTAAAAAATCCCGAGCAAGCGGAGGCGTTTGAAATTAAGTGGCAGTACAAAGAGCAAAAAAGCGTAATGGATCAGGTAAACGAAAACTTTGCGCAAACGCCATATATTGATTTTGGACAAGGAGTGGCAAGATTGGGAGGCAAAGAGGTATACTGCAAGGTACTTGATACCTACCTACGCACCGCACGAGATAAAATAATCAATTTGCCGGAGCAGTTACACAGCGATTTAAAGCTGTTTACGGTGGAGATTCACGGGCTTAAGGGTGCAAGTGCCGGTATCTGTGCAAATTTAATTGCCCGTATGAGCGAGGAGCTTGAGGCTATGGCGTTGGAGAAACGCAAATCCGAAATACAAGAAGAGATGCCGTTATTTTTGGAAACACTAACAAGCACCTTGAACGAGATTGAAAAATTCCTCTTAAGCAGTGAAGCAACTGAGGAAGACTATTTTACGGACGAGCAAGAAGAAAACGTATTTAGCGGACCTTTTTTAAGTGAATACTTGGAAAAAATTAAAAATGCATTTTTAAATTTCGATACCGAGCAGCTTAAAAATATTTTTGACGAACAGCAGGGCATACACTATGACGAACGTGAAGCCATCCTTATAGAAGAGCTAAAAGCCTGCTATCAAAATTATGATTTTGATACGCCGATTACCTTACTGGAAGCATACGTAAAAAGCAATATTGAAGGAGTCGAATAACCATTATGATCCTTGATTCTGAAGAAAAAAGACATATAGTAATAGTTGATGATGAACCTGTTAATTTAGATATAGCGGAAAATGCTCTGAAGAAAGCATATAAGCTGACAAAGCTGATTTCCGGAGAACAGCTTTTGAAATTTTTAGACAGAGTTAAGCCGGATTTAATTTTGTTGGACGTTTATATGCCTAAAATGAACGGCTACGAAACCTTAACCGCCATTATGAAAAATCCGCAAACGAGGAATATCCCCGTAATTTTTCTTACGAGTCAGATTGATATGGATAGCGAAAAGCTTGGTTTTCGTTTAGGCGCTAAAGATTTTATTAAAAAGCCTTTTGATAACGAGATTATGCTTGCAAGAATACATTCTCAAATAGAACTGCATGTTTACCGTACACAGTTAGAGGATATAATAGAGTATAAAACAGCGCAAATTGCTGATTTACAGCATATACTCACAGTAAGCTGGGCAGAAATGATAGAATCTCGAGACGGCACAACGGGTGCACACGTTATGCACACCACAGCGTATTATGAGCTGTTGGTGCGAGAAATCGCCAAACTGCCTGCCTACCATTACGATTTTACCGAGGATATTATAGACGACCTGCTTAAAGCCTCTACCCTGCACGACATCGGAAAAATCGGCATTAGCGATGCAATTTTAAAAAAGCCGGGGGTGCTTGATGCGCAGGAAATGGCGCAAATGCAATGCCATAGCAGAATAGGTGCGGATCTTCTTGAAAAAATTATAGTAAAAACCTCCCTTGACAGCTTTATGAATTATGCAAGAGAAATGGCTTTATTGCACCACGAAAGATGGGACGGCACGGGCTATCCCTGCAAAATGAAGGGTAAGATAATCCCTTTGTTTGTGCGAGTGCTTTCCATTGCGGACGTTTACGACGCACTAACCTCCGTCCGCCCTTATAAACGTGCTTTTACCCACACGGAAGCATTAAAGATTATGACTGGCGACAGCGGAAAATTCTTCGACCCCGATATTTTTAATGTGTTTATGGACAAAGAGAAAGAGTTTTACAATCTTAGCAAAAAAATTAAATCGGTTTCTGAAAACAACGAAGGCACAAAATAACAGCGGTTGCATTTTTTTCATTTTAAACCTAAGAAATTCTTTCTTATAGGTTTTTTGCATTATACAAATTAAACACTATTATCCTTATTGTTACCTTTCTTTTTAAAATAAGTGTTTTAACTTTAACAAAAAGGTTATTTTTATATATACTGCACTTGATTTTATAACCGTAAACCATTATAATATAATGGTATAAAGTTTTTAAAAATTATAATAATTTTAGGAGGTCAACTAAATGGCTAAACAAACAATAGATGGAAATACCGCTGCCGCACACGTGGCATACGCCTTCTCAGACGTAGGAGCGATATATCCCATCACCCCTTCCTCCCCTATGGCAGAATTTTGCGACGAATGGGCGGCGGCAGGCAGAAAAAACATTTTTGGGCAAACTATGAAGATTTCTGAGCTTCAATCTGAAGGCGGTGCTGCCGGTGCAGTACACGGGTCTTTGTCCGCAGGTGCTTTTACTTCTACATTTACGGCATCTCAAGGCTTACTTTTAATGATACCCAATATGTATAAAATATCGGGCGAGTTACTCCCCTCCGTGTTTCACGTTTCTGCAAGAGCTTTAGCGGCACATGCCCTTTCCATTTTTGGAGACCACGCAGACGTTATGGCGGCAAGACAAACAGGTTTTGCTATGCTTGCGGCGGCTTCTGTTCAAGAAACTATGGATATGGCGGCGGTTGCTCACCTTGCAACACTAAAGGCAAAAGTGCCCTTCCTACACTTCTTTGACGGCTTTAGAACCTCCCACGAGGTTTCCAAAATAGAAATGCTGGAGTACGACAAATTAGCTGCAATGGCAGATTGGGACGCAATAGCGGAGTTTAGGGCAAGGGGTATGAATCCCGAGCATCCTCATCAACAAGGAACGGCACAAAATCCGGATATTTACTTCCAAAACAGAGAGGCGGCAAACAACTACTATGCGGCTACTCCTAAAATTGTTCAAGATGTTATGAACGAATTTGCAAAAACCTTTGGCAGAACATACCATTTATTTGATTATGTGGGTGCTAATGATGCAGAGCAAATCATTATTACCATGGGTTCTTCCTGCGATGTTACGGAAGAGGCGGTTAATTACTTAAACGCAAACGGCGGAAAATACGGTTTGGTTAAAGTAAGATTGTACAGACCTTTCGATGCAAGCGCACTACTTGGCGCAATTCCTGCATCTGTAAAACAAATTACAGTATTAGACAGAACAAAAGAGCCGGGTTGCTTAGGCGAGCCTTTATACGAAGATGTTGTAACAGCACTCTTTGAGGCAGGCAGAAATGTAAAAGTGCTTACAGGCAGATACGGCTTAGGCTCTAAAGAATACACACCCTCTATGGTTAAAGCAATCTTTGACAATATGAGCGGTGCGTGCAAAAACCACTTTACAGTAGGTATTACAGACGACGTTTCCAACACTTCTTTGGAAGTTAAGACTAAAATAGACGCATCTCCCGAAGGTTTGTACAGAGCTAAATTTTACGGCTTAGGTGCAGACGGCACGGTTGGCGCAAACAAAAACTCCATTAAAATAATTGGTGACCACACAGAAATGTATGCTCAAGGCTATTTTTCTTACGACTCCAAAAAGAGCGGTGGTATAACCATTTCTCACTTACGTTTTGGTAAAACACCCATTCAATCCGCATATTTAATAGACCAAGCGGATATGATTGCCTGCCACAATCCTTCCTACGTAACACGTTACGATTTACTGGAAGGCATTAAAGATGGCGGTGTATTCCTGCTTAACTCCCCTTGGAGCGACAGCGAGATGGACGCAGAATTACCTGCATCCATGAAAAACGTAATTGCAAAGAAAAAACTAAAATTCTACAACATAGACGCCATAAAAATTGCAAGAGAAATCGGCTTAGGCGGCAGAATAAACATGGTTATGCAGGCTGCATTCTTTAAGATTGCAAATGTAATACCGGTAGATGATGCGGTTAAATACATGAAGGAAGCCATTAAAAAATCTTACGGCAAAAAAGGCGACGAAATTGTTAATATGAACAACAAAGCAGTAGACGCCGGTATGGCAATAGCAGAGGTTAAATACCCGGAAAGCTGGGCTACTGTTACAACAGGCGCTATTCCCGTTGCGGTTAAAGAGGATGATTACTTTAAAAACGTTATTCATCCTATACTTGCACTTAAAGGAGACGACCTCCCTGTATCCGCATTCGACCCTAAAGGCTTTGTACCCACAGGCACAACCAAGTTTGAAAAACGCGGCATAGCGGTTACAGTACCTGAGTGGGATAAAGAGGCTTGCATTATGTGCAACCAATGCTCTTATGTGTGTCCTCATGCTGCTATACGCCCCTTCCTTGCAACAGATGAAGATATGAAAAACGCACCCTCTAACTACGAAACTAAAGCTGCAAGGGGAAAAGACGGCTATAATTACAGAATACAAGTTTCTCCTCTCGATTGTACGGGTTGCGGAAACTGCGCACAGGTTTGTCCCGCAAAGACAAAAGCACTTGTTATGCAACCACTTGCAAAAATGGAAAAAGAGCAAGGCGCAAACTGGGATTTTGCCATTGCACTAAAAGAGCCCAAAGTAGAGCTTAAGAAAAACTTAGTGCCCGACAGCCAGTTCTTAAAACCATTATTCGAGTTCTCCGGCGCTTGCGCAGGTTGTGGAGAAACACCATATGTAAAATTAGTAACACAATTATACGGCGACAGGATGACAATTTCCAACGCAACAGGATGTTCTTCCATCTACGGCGGAAGTGCTCCTACCTGCCCATACACAGTAAACGACGAAAACAAAGGTCCTGCTTGGGCAAACTCCTTATTTGAGGATAATGCAGAGTTTGGCTACGGCATAAACCTTGCCTTTACCCAAAGAAGAGAGGCGCTAAAAGACCTTGTTAAAAAAGCAATATCCGACAACTGCGGGCCAAAATGCGTAGAAGCATTAAACAACTGGCTTGAAAAAGCAGAGGATGCGGAAGGCTCTAAAGAGGCTACCGCAAAGCTATTGCCCGTACTCGAAGGTTGCGATTGCCCTTCTTGCAAAGAGGTACTTAAAAATAAAGACCTACTAATTAAAAAATCCGTTTGGATTTTTGGCGGAGACGGTTGGGCATACGATATTGGCTACGGCGGTTTAGACCACGTAATAGCATCTGGCGAAAACGTAAATATTCTTGTTATGGATACAGAAGTATACTCCAACACCGGCGGACAATCCAGTAAAGCTACACCCACAGGCTCTGTTGCAAAATTTGCGGCATCGGGCAAGAGGGTTAAAAAGAAAGATTTAGGCGCAATAGCCATGACATACGGCTACGTATACGTAGCAAGTGTGGCAATGGGCGCAAACCAAAGCCAACTGCTAAAAGCAATCACAGAAGCGGAAGCCTATAATGGCCCTTCCCTAATAATTGCTTACGCACCCTGCATCAACCACGGTATAGATATGGGCAAGGCGCAATTAGAGCAAAAACGTGCTGTTGAGGCAGGTTATTGGCCACTTTACAGGTTTAATCCCCTACTTAAAGAGGAAGGCAAAAACCCATTTACTTTAGACAGCAAAGCGCCTATCGCAGATTATATCGAGTTTATTAAAAGCGAAACCCGTTATACAACCTTGCAAAAGCAATTCCCCGAAATTGCGGATGAATTATTCGCAAGAGCTGCCAAAGAAGCAAAAGAAAGATACGAGTATTACAAAAAAATGGCAGACTAATTATATTTATATGTAAAAAACGGTATTATTATTTAATACCGTTTTTTCTGAAAATTTACATTTTTTGTTGCACTTTTGTTGCACTGAATATAGTATAATTATTTAACTATAAATAAATATAAAAAGGAGTACAAATTATGAAGTTAGGTCTAAAAAGAGCAGCGATTATTACAATCGTATTTCTACTCGCTATGGTTCCCGCATTAACGGTATTTGCAGAGGAAATACCCGTAGAAGATCCCGCAGTTGTAGAAACACCGGCAGAAACACCTGCCGAGGCACCTATGCAGGAAATTTCCGAATTACCGGTAGTTACCACGGGTGCAACCAAAGATGCGGTGGAGGAAGCACTAACAACA
The DNA here is from genome assembly GCA_964628515.1 of uncultured Christensenellaceae bacterium. Taxonomy (GTDB): domain Bacteria; phylum Bacillota; class Clostridia; order Christensenellales; family Christensenellaceae; genus CAZVNZ01. Next base: position 46,464 of record CAZVNZ010000003.1, on the reverse strand, counting down.
GAGCCCATTGCTGAGGCGCAATTAGCGGAGTATCCTGCTAATTCCATCGAAGGCTTTGTTATCAGAATGTATCAGGCTACTTTAAACAGATATCCGGATCCTACCGGATTAGCCGAATGGTCTGCATTACTGAGAAACAAAACACTCACAGGCGCAAAATATGCCGAAGGTATGATTGGTAGCCAAGAATTCCAATCTAAATCTTTAACATCCTCTGAGTACGTACAAATTATGTACAGAGCATTCTTTGGCAGAGAGGCAGACCCAGGTGGACTTACCGCATGGGTAAACGTACTTAACGACGGTTACAGCAGAAGATACGTTATGAAAGGCTTTATTGACTCTCAAGAGTTTACCATTATGTGTAACCAATACGGCATAGAGAGAGGCACAATCGAAATAACCAAACAAGATATGCCTGTGGACAGAAAGGCTCTCGAAGCATTTGTAACAAGACTGTACGAATTATGCTTAGGCAGACCTGCAGATCCGGCCGGACTTGCATCTTGGGTAGATCCATTGGCTAAAGGCCAAACAACTGGTGCACAAGTAGCTTACGGCTTTATTTTCAGCCAAGAGTTTGTTACAAAAAGAGTTAGCAACGATGTGTTTGTAGAAATTATGTATAAGTCCTTCTTTAACAGAGCGGCAGACCCTGCAGGCTTCAAAGCATGGATGTTAGCCATAGACAAAGGCGAGCACAGACAAAACATTATGGCAGGCTTTGTAAATTCCGACGAATACAACGCACTATGCAAAACCTACAATATAGACCGTGGCACACTTCCAAAAGTTAATGCGCCATTACCAAAACCCATTGCAGGCACAACATTAAAGCTGGGCCATGTAAACAGAACAGGCAGTTTGTATGTAGATTTCACCATTACTCCTGTACACGGTGTAACGGGCTACGAAATTTATCGTGCAGATAACAACGATTTAAACAATGCAAAATTAATGACTGCATCTGCAAAAACTACTTGGAGAGACACAGAAGTATTAGCCGGACACAAATATTATTACGCAGTAGAACCCTACCTATTTGTAAACGACTTCCAATGTGTAGCAGGTCCTATTGTTAAGACTTCTCATGTATTGGTATCCTTTTAATTAAAAGCATACCCCATTAGTAAAACTAAAAGCCGTGGCAGTTTAAAATCGCTACGGCTTTTTAAATCGTTTACCATAAAAAATAAAATAATGGTTGCATATTTATTTATTATGAAGTACAATATAAATATAAATGATATTTATTATCATTTATGACATAAGGGTGAAAGACATATTTCTGATTTTTGTTTGTAACGATATAACTAAATACAACTACAATTATTATAGCAAAACATTTGGAGGAAAAAAATGTATACTTTTACACCGGATCTACTAACAGGAAACACAAAAATCGATACTCAGCATAAAGCGCTGTTTGATGCAATAAACAAGTTAATTCAAGCATGTATGAATTTTAGCGCAACGGAGGAAATTCAAAACACACTAAATTTTTTGGTTTCCTACACATCGAGGCATTTTGCGGACGAAGAGGCATTGCAAAAGCAGTACAACTACCCGGGATTTCCTACTCATAAACTGTTGCACGATAAGTTTAAAGCGGAAGTTGCAAGACTGGCAGGGCAAGCAAAGCTAAAGCCTAAGGATATGAGCATACTAAACCAACTTACAAAAACCGCAGGTGACTGGCTTTTGCAACACATCAAAATAGAGGACGTACAGGTTGCACGGTACATAAAAAGTATGGTACATGCCTAAAATAAACAGCAAAAGGATATATACTTAGTGTAAATATCCTTTTTTGTTTTTTGGTGATGGTGATGTTTTTCTAACACCTTACCCTATTTTACTTTCTTATTTTTAGCCTCAATGGTGTCGAGTATAATTTGCACGGCACCTTCTATGGTGGTTGCAGTTGTGTTTATACACAAGTCGTAGAAGTGCATATCTCCCCATTTTTGATCTGTGTAATACTCGTAGTAAAATGCCCTGCGTTTGTCCTCTTTTAACAAACGGTTGTGCGCCGTTTTAATGTCTATATTTTCGTATTTGCTAACCCTCTCTTCCCTTGTTTTTTTATCTGCATAAATAAAAACTTTAAGGAGATTTTTATTTTCGTTTAAAATATAGTCGGAGCATCTGCCTATAAGTACGCAAGATTCTCTGCTTGCAATCTTTTTAATTACAGCAAATTGCGCCATAAATATTTTAAGCTCGGGAGACTGGTACTCCCCCGAATTAATTGTCATAGAGGGGATAAGATTCCACAAATCCGGCTTTTTTTCGTCGTTTTGCTCTATAAATTCTTCGTTAAAATCCGTTTCTTTTGCCACTTCTGCAATAATTTCTTTATCGTAGCACTTAATGCCCAGCTTTTTTGCAAGTTGCATGCCAACTTCTCTGCCACCACTTCCAAATTCCCTGCCTATTGTTATAATTGTGTAGTTACTCATTTTTAATCCTCCTATTTAGTAATTTGATTTCGCCTATCATTATAGATATTGTTAAAATTAACGCAAGTGCATCTGCTAAAGGCCCTGCCCACAACACACCTTCCACCCCAAAAAAGTAAGGCAGAATTATTGCTGCCGGTACTAAAAACAGTATTTGTCTTGATAAAGACAATGTAGCGGCCTTTAAGGGCTTGCCTATTGCCTGCAAATATATGCTCGATACTATTTGTAGCGACATAATTACGCACAACATCAAAAATATTCTAAAGCATTTAACGGCAAACTGCGTGTAAAGTTGATCTTCCGAGCCGAATATTGCCACAATTTTGTCCGGCATAAACTGAAACATCGCAAAAAACACTACCGCAACACATACGCAGGCTGTCATCGCCTTTTTTAATGTGCTTTTTACCCTTAAATATTTCCTTGCACCATAATTATACCCTAAAATCGGCTGAGAGCCAATAGAAATACCCAATAATACAGAAGTCATTATTTGATTTACCTTCATTACTATACCAAGGGCGGTTAGAGGTATTTCCGAGCCGTATATGGAATTTGCCCCGTAAATCGCTAACATATTATTTACTAAAGTTGCCACAATAACTATGGAAAATTGAGTAATAAAGCTGGATGCACCATAAGAGCAAAAGGTTTTTACCGTCTTTTTGTGGAGTTTAAAACAACTTTTATCTAACTTAATGTTTTTAAACCTTTTAAAATAGCCTAAAGAAATTATAAGCGCTACCATCTGCCCAATTATTGTTGCAAGAGCAGCCCCTTTAATCCCCATATTAAAGGAAAAAATGAATATGGCATCAAGCACAGTGTTTACAACCGCACCTGTTATCATAGAAATCATTGCGTATGTAGGACTACCGTCCACACGTATAAGTGAATTTATACCTGTGGAGAGTATCATAAACGGTAAACCAATTACTATTATTCCGCCGTAATCTATGGCATAGGGCATAATTAGTTCTGTTGCACCCAATAATTTTAGTATGGGTTGTAAAAACACCAAAAATACTATAAGCACCAAAATAGAAACAATTAGTAGCAGTATTACCGAGTTGCCCGTTGCAACTGCCGCTTTTTTGACATCCTTCTCCCCTAACTTTAAACTAAAAAAGGCGGCTACTCCGTCTCCCACAAGCACCGCTAAAGAAATCGCAAACATTGTAATGGGGAAAACAACGTTAGTAGCACCGTTTCCTAAATAACCCACGCTATTGCCTATAAAAATTTGGTCTACAATATTATATAGTGCGTTTACAAGTAAAGAAATTACGCAGGGTATTGCAAATTTTATTATTAGTTTTCCGATGGGTTGAGTTTCAAATGGGTTTTTTGCTTTATTAATCGAATTTTGCATATTATCCTCCAAAAAAATATTCAGCGTTGTACACCGTTTTCCGGAAAATAATATCCTTGTGTTTTCCATGTAGCACGCATTACAAGCCACTTTGTAGCTATCTGCCTCATAAGTATACCAAATTTACTTATAAAAATGCAAGTATTTTTCTTATGCACTTTAATAAATTTGTAAGAAAATGTTTAGTATGGCTGTAATTTTTGCATATTAATATTAGATATACAAATTAAGCAAAAGAGGTGTTATAATGATATTATCCATATTATCACAAAACCTAAGGAGAATACTATGAACATTTTAGTGTGCGATGACGAAAAAGAAATTGTAGATGCAATAGAGATTTATCTGTTAAACGAAGGCTATAACGTATTAAAAGCCTATGATGGTCTGCAAGCCCTAAGTATTATTGGGCAAAACGAGGTGCATCTTGCCATATTGGATATAATGATGCCAAATATGGACGGCATACGCACAACCATGAAAATACGAGACGAGCACAACATTCCCGTAATTATGCTTAGCGCAAAATCTCAAGATACGGATAAAATTATTGGACTCAACTCGGGTGCGGACGATTATATTACAAAGCCCTTTAACCCTTTAGAGCTACTTGCAAGAGTAAAATCCGCACTACGAAGATACACCTCTCTTGGCAGTATTGTAAGCACAAACGGTGTAATAGCCACAGGGGGGTTGGTTTTAGACGACGTTAAAAAAGCGGTAACGGTGGACTGCGAGCCCATAAAGCTAACCCCCATAGAATACAAAATACTAAAATTTTTAATGCAAAATATGGAAGCGGTGTTTAACTCCACTCAAATATACGAAAATGTTTGGGAGGAAAGCGCTTATGCAGAGCAAAATACCATAGCGGTGCATATCAGAAGAATAAGAGAGAAGATAGAAATTAATCCTAAAGAGCCAAAATATTTAAAGGTGGTGTGGGGTATTGGATACAAAATCGAAAAAGTTTAACAAAAGTATAATATTTAAAATAACAGCATGGGCAGTATGCTGTTTAAGCATGTGTTTTGCGTGTAGCTATTCAATTAGTATTGCGGAATACTCAGGTGTAACAGGGGCAAATCTTAGCGAAAACCGAGACTACTTTAACAGTATAGATTACCATAGCGATATGGATTACTATGGAGAATTAATACGCAGTAGCATAGGTGTAAACGAAGAAAACAATGTTACAACCATTGCGCTTGAAAATGTTAGAGGCTATGAAAACGCAAGAGTATCGGAAATTGCGGAAATACAAAGCATTAGGCAGGAAAATTACAGCGATTACGAAATTACGGCAGAGCAATCGGATATGTCTAATACCACAATAGTCGCAAGCACGGTGTCTGCTAAAGAAAACGGACTTGCTTTAGAGGAGTTTAAAAAGCAAAAAATTGACGAAATAAACGCAAAATACGATGCACTTATACAAAATGCCGAGGCAGAAGCTAAGGACATCTATAAAAAACGAAAAGAAAAAATCATAAACAACTTAAAAAGCGCCCCCATTATGTACGTGGTTTACGATGAAGATACAAATATTATAGACACAAACATAGCTAATTATCCTATAAAAACTATAAATGACTTGGAAGAATACAAAATAAGTACAATGACTATTTCGGATGCAAATATTGCAGAGTCGGACGTCAAAAGTATTACTATTATGTACGCACTTACGGCACAGGAAGAATCCAATAAAATTCTGGAGTACCGTGCAGACAAGCAACAATACAATATTTATTTAACTGGCTTGCTTGTATCTCTCGGAGTTTTTGCAATAGCACTTGTTTTCCTATTAATAATGGCAGGCAAAACAAAAAAAGGCACTTTACTTTGCAAAACTCAAAATGCAGATGAAATACGCATAACCAAATGGGATGCTGTGCCAAACGATGTTGGACTGCTTTTAACCTTAATACAAGCATTAATTTGTATACCCACAGTCATAATCACCTATAAAATAGGCAATTATTCCGCTAACATACAATCTTATTTAGTTGTAATTCTTAGTGTAAGCCTGTTTTTACTGTGGATAACCTCTGCCACAAAACGTGTTAAGCGCAAGGAAAACTACACCGTAATTTATATGGCGGTAGACGGTATTGCAAAAGCTGCTAAACAAGCGCAGGTAAAACAGCGCTATATTTGGGGCATAGTGGGCATTACCCTTTTAGGCGGAGTGTTGTGTTTGGCATTTGTGTATACTATTGTGTACCAATATTTTTACTTAAATGTGGGCTACGTTGCACCGGCAATAATTCTCTTTTTCTGCACAGTAATATACATAGGCTGTGTACTTAGAGTGATACTGCAAAAAGCGGCGGCAATTAAGCGTATTTCCTTAGGGCTTGACAGAATTATTAAAGGAGAGGACAATACCCAAATTTTTGTTACAGAAGATATAGAGCTTAAAAATATTGCGGATAAAATAAACAATATTTCCGACGGCTTTAAGGAGTCGGTAGAAAAGGAGGTAAAGGCAGAAAGGATGAAAACGGAGCTTATTACCAATATTTCTCACGATATAAAAACCCCTCTAACCTCTATTCTAACCTATGTGGACTTACTTAAAAAACAAGCTAATCATGATGATGATGCTAAAAAATACTTAGATATTATAGACTTAAAAGCAAAGCGCCTAAAAATACTAACTGATGATTTATTCGAGGCGGCAAAGGCTACCAGCGGTAATATTACCGTAGAGATGACAAAGGTAGAAATAATACAGTTTATAGAGCAGGTGTTTGCGGAGTTTACGGATAAAATAGAGGAAAGCCCCTTAGTTTTTGTAAACGATATTCCGGACGATAAAATGTATGTGCTTGCAGACGGCAAACTACTTTTTAGAGTGCTTAGCAACGTAATAGACAACGCAATTAAATACTCCTTAGAAAACTCTCGAGTGTATATGTCCGTTACCAAAACTGAGGAGAAAATCATCATCACCCTAAAAAACGTGTCGGGCTCCCCCCTAAATATCAGCGAAGAAGAGCTTATGGAGCGGTTTGTACGTGGGGACAGCTCCAGACATACGGAGGGTAGCGGGCTTGGACTTGCAATAGCAAAGGATTTTATGAGGCTTATGCACGGCGAGCTTACCATAGATATTGACGGCGATTTATTTAAAGTAAATATTATTTTGGATAATTTTACACAAAGCAATAATTAAAACTGTTGACTAAACCTCATTAAAGTATTAAATTAGTATTATATAATATACAAATTACTTTAATGAGGTGAATGATGAATAAACAGCATTATCTTGTACATATTTATTGCGGAGACGGCAAAGGCAAAACAACGGCGGCAACAGGGCTTGCCGTAAGAGCCGCCGGTAGCGGTCTTAATGTGGTAATAACACAGTTTCTTAAAAACGGCACAAGTAGCGAGTTTGAAATACTTAAAAAAGTACCAAACATTACTACCGTTGTATGCAACGTTAAAGGAGGTTTTTCCTACTTAACGGACGAAAAAGCAAGGCAAATATATATAAAAGAACACGAAAAAAATTTGGCAGTCGCACTTGAATTATGCAAAGAAAACAAGTGCGACCTCCTTGTTTTAGACGAAATTTTAGGGGCGGCAGGTTGCAAACTAATTGATTGCGCACCGCTAATTGAGTTTATAAAAGATAAAGACAGAAAAACAGAAGTGGTACTGACAGGCAGAAACCCTTCAGAAGAGCTTATTGCCCTTGCAGATTATGTAAGCGAAATAAAAAAAGTAAAACACCCCTTCGACAGCGGAATAGGTGCAAGGGTAGGCATAGAAAAATAAGGTGTGCATAAATTAAACTTACTATAATTTTATTTGATTTATAAGGTTTTTTATGCTATACTGAAAATGGATATTACATTGAGGTATGAGCAATGAGCAATAGTTTTAACGAAATAATGGTGGTAGACGATACTCCTGCAAATTTAAAACTGCTAAAAGAGATACTACAAAAAAACGGGTATGTTGTATCTTTGTTTAGGAGTGCCATAGACGCAATAAATGCTTTGAAATTTAGCCTTCCCAACGTAATATTAATGGATATTAATATGCCGGAGATGAACGGCTACGAAGCATGCAGAGCCATAAAGCAAAACCCCAAATATGCAGATATACCCATAATTTTTATAAGTGCATTATCTCAAGTTGCAGATAAGGTGGAAGCCTTCAGACAGGGGGGTGTGGATTATATTACCAAGCCTTTCGAGTTTGAGGAAGTCACAGAGCGTATTAAAACCCACATCCAACTAAGCAAATTGCGGTACGAAATCGGCTTAATAAATCAAGGCTTGGAAAAACGTGTAGAAGAGCAGTTAGACGAAATTACCAAAACCAACAAAAAGTTGGTAATTGCTCAAAACGCTACCATACTTGCCCTTGCAAAACTTTCTGAGTGCAGAGACACCGATACGGGTATGCACTTAGAGCGGGTAGGCTTTTTTTGCGAGATTATAGCAAAAAAACTTAAAGAGGATGGTATTTTTGAGCAAATAGACGACGAATACGTGCGGATTATAAAACTTGTTGCCCCCCTTCACGATATTGGCAAGGTGGGTATAGAGGATAGAATATTGCTAAAACCTGGAAAACTGACTCCCGAAGAATTTGAAATTATGAAAACCCATACCACTTTGGGAGCGCAAACATTTTTAAGCATAAAAGAAGAAATGATCGACTCTCCCTACGTTGATATGGCGCACTCGGTTATTTTATATCATCATGAAAAATATAACGGTAGTGGATACCCTGAGGGGCTTGTGGGTAAAAATATACCCCTTTGCGCTCAAATTATGGCGGTGGCGGATGTGTACGACGCACTTAGAAGCAAACGCCCCTACAAAGAACCTATGACGCAAGAGCAAGCCTCGGATATTATAAACGAAGGGAAAAACTCCCATTTTATGCCGGAATTGGTGGATGCTTTTAATAAGTGTCAACAGGAAATCAACATTATTTACACACAACTTATGGAAAAATAAGGGGAAAAATGAAAACAAAGTCCTTAAGAAACATTTTTGTACGCAATATATTGCTAATATTTACATGCATATTAATAATAGTTTTTTTTGTATTTATGTTTGCCTTTAAAAGCTTTTTTGTATCCACAGTAACCGAGCTTGACGTAATAGAAAACGATTTAATGGCAGAACGTGTAAATATGGAAATTATGAAAAACGTAAATATTGCAGAGAGCATTTCCACAAATGCCCTGCTTACAGATATGTTTATTTCTTCAAAAACCCCAACCGAGTTTAACGAAGACCACAACCATCAGCTTATTATGGAGTCTTTTAAAAATGCTTACGATAAAATTTCTGTGGAAAACTCTGCTTTGTGGGCATACAACACAACTTACAAATACCGTATAAACGAATTGGGAGAGGCACAGCCCCACGAATACGACAAATACTTGCACACGGAAATGGTGTTTAACGAGGCAACTTTTAACAGCTCTAAGCTGGTGTCTCACGTAAACGAGGAGGGTGTAACCCTATTTGAAATCATCTCCCCCATTAAGCGAAACGGCAGTTTAGTAGGCTTTGCCGGAGTTGCTTTAGATATGGAAATACTGCTAAACAAACTAAACGAGGCGGCGCTTATAAGCAATATGGAGTCCTCCTTTTCTGTGATTGTACCCACGATAGATAAAAATTTCGCCATTACAAAATATACGGAATACCGCTTAAATAACGGCAAACTTGTAAGCAAAGCCACCTCATTGGATTTTCACTCAACCTACACAAACGGCGCTAAAACCGAAAAGGACGAAACAAGCAATTTACAAGGCACAAGCTACCTTTCCGGCATGGATTACGAAGGCTGGTACGTGCGCTCCTTTATTTCTGATGCTACGGTGGCAAACGCTTTTGTGGACGGCTTTTTGGCAAACAGCATAATTATTTATCTTATTGTGATGATAATTGTACTTATAGTGGTTGGTATACTGGCAAAAAGACTAACCGCACCTATAAAGGATTTAGGTGCGCTGGTGGCGAATATTCGGGCAGACAGACCATATACCAAGCTAAAAGGCAATAACGAAATTACTCAAGCGGCAGACAGTTTAATAGATTTTGCGCAGAACAACGCCAAACTTTTGTTAGACATTAACAATTTAGCCAACAGTATTGCGTGGGGCAACCTATTTAAACGGTTAGACACCCTTAAAAACGCAGGCATAAAATCATCACTAAATTTAATGTTGGATAATGTACTTAATATTTTAGATTCTGTTTCCGTAGGCATTTTAATACTAAATAAAGACTTAAAAATACTTTATGCCAACAGTCAAATGCTTAGTTTGTTTAACCTCTCTAAAGACGAAATACTAAAAGATGTTAATTTAAAAAGCTTAGAAGTTTCGGACAGACACAAAATAACTAACGAAATAGAGCGATGCAAAGGCTTAAGTATTTTGGAAAACATATACATAATGGGCAAAAATATCCGCCTAACCACCAAAACTCAAGAGACGGGATATTTGCAAATTTACGTAGACCAAACGGAGTTAATAGATAAAATTAAAGAACAGGAACAGATTTTTGCATACTTCGACCACCTCTCAAACGTAAAGGTGGAGGCACTTTCCAAGTTGTCTAAGGGGGATTTTGCAAATGCTCATCTAAATATAGGCAAGCGCCCTACTCTCCCCTATTTGCAAACAATTTACGATCAACAAAAAGAAATGCAGGAGGCATATACAAAGACGGTAAATAATGTAGAAACAATAATAACCGAGCTTAACGACACTACAAAAGCCTTTGCAATGGGTAATTTATACACCTTTATAGATATTGAAGGGGCAAAAGGCAAGTATGCGGAGCTTTTAAGCACGGCTAATAATGCCTTTGAGGTTATTTTAAGATATTTCCAATATATACCAATTCCCATACGCATAATAGGCAAGGATTTCAGAGTTAGGTTTTTTAACGAGGCAAGCTATAATGCAGGCTTCAGACCGGGGAAAAATGTATTTTGCTACAACTTTTTAAACAACACCTCTCAATGTAGCCATTGCCCTATTCTAAACAACATCAAGGAAATTTGCATGGTGGAAAATGTGATACAAAAGGAAGGCAAAAACCACTATTACAAAATATACAGAAACCCCATTTTAGACGACAGCAACGAGATTTCAGGTATGCTGGAAATAACCATAAACGAAACGGAGACGGTAGAGCTAAAAGAGGCAGCAGACAGTGCCAACAAAGCAAAAAGTTTGTTTGTGGCAAATATGAGCCACGAAATACGCACACCTATGAATGCGGTGTTAGGGTACTCTCAACTACTGCAACTTAGCGATAATATAGGGAAAACGGAAATGTCTTACGTAAATACAATAAAGCAAAGCGGAACGCACCTGCTAAGTTTGATTAACGATATTTTGGAAATGTCTAAAATAGAGGCAGGCAAAACCACCTTAAACGTTGAAGAATTTGCCTTAGGAGAAATATTTAATACGGTTGGAAATATGTTTAAACCCCAAATGGAAGCAAAAAATTTAGGTTTTAAATTAAACGTAGCTAAAAATCTTCCCAAATACGCAATAGGCGACCCAATAAAGATAAACCAAATGCTTATAAACACCATAAGCAACGCATATAAGTTTACTTTTGATGGAGAAATAGAGGTAAATGTTACTTGCGAAAATGCTAAAAACGAGGAGTTTATCCTTATTGTAGATATTAAAGATACGGGTGTGGGCATAAAAGAAGAGGAACAAAAAAAGGTATTTGAGGCTTTCGAGCAAACGGAGGCAGGCAGTAAATCCGGGGGCGGTACAGGGCTTGGAATGTCTATAAGCAAGCGGTTTGCCCAATTAATGAAGGGGGATTTACAGCTAATATACTCAAAAGTCGGAGAAGGCTCCTTGTTTAGAATTACAATAGTGCTAAACAACACGGATGCACAAAACTCTCAAAACGCTCAAACTTTAGCCAATAATTACACAAACATACGTGGTATAGAGGGCAGTTGCAATGTACTTATTGCAGACGATAACGAGGAAGCACGGTATATAATTTGCACATTATTAAGCAACATAGGCTTTAGCGTAACCCACGCAGGAAACGGCGCAGAGCTACTAAGTGCTTTTAGAGAGCATAAACCGGATATTATAATAACAGAGTTATATATGCCCGAGGTTAGCGGTATTGAGGCAATAGAGCAAATAAGAAAAACCAAAAAGGATGTTAGAACGCCTATAATCGTGCTTACGGTAAATGCCTTAGACAGCTACAAAACCATAGCAACAGATGCAGGTGCGGATGTATTTTTAACCAAGCCCTTTATGGCAGAAAAACTTTTCAAAGCAATAGAGGGTTTAATAGGAGTTAAATATGTTTATACTAATGATGAATGTACAGAATCAATACAAAAAAAGGAGGTGGAATTAAGCGGAGAAATTAAAGAGAGTATCAAAAATTATTTAATGCGGGGAGATTTTGATGCTGTAATGGAAATTGCCAAATCCATTACGGAAGAAAACCCATATGTTGCATCTAAGTTGGTAGAATACGCAGATAATTTTGATAAAAACTCTATACTTAATATGTTGGATATTTAACAAGAATATGTTGATAAATATTTAGCTTATGCCAAATGAAATGCTATATTTAGAAGGAGAAATAATGGAAATTAAAGGAACTAAGTCCGAGCAAAATGTACAAAATGCTTTTTTAAGAGAGTCAATGGCTCGAAACAAGTACACTTATTTTGCTTTGCAAGCCAAAAACGAAGGCAGCGAAGAAATTGCATCACTATTTGAAGAAATGGCTAAAAACGAAAAGGAACACGCAAAAGTGTGGTTTAAACTCCTAAACGACGGGCTTGGGGAAAGCACCGCAAATTTAATTAACGCAGCCACGGAAGAAAACAAAGAATGGACGAATATCTACCCCGAATATGCGCAAATCGCACGAGAAGAGGGGCTTGAAATACTGGCAATAATGTTTGAAAATATTTCCGAAATAGAAAAAGACCACGAGGATATGTTTAACAGAATGTTAGAAGAAATTAAAAATGGCAGGCAGGCAAAAGAAAGAAACATAAATAAAAAAATTTATGTTTGCAAATTTTGCGGTAGCCTGTCAACAGAGCCTTTAAGCGTATGCCCTGTTTGCGAAATGGAAAACAGCTTTGCCCTTAGAGCCGGCAGATAAACTAAGGTTTTTACTTTTTAGAGAATTAAAAAATGCAAGAAAGGAAACTATTTTCGAGGTGCAACAATAGCTTCCTTTTTTGTTGCCACTCCAAAGCTTTTTAGGCTGTGAGGGTCGTTGGTTTCAAAGGTGTGGAGTTGTTGGTTTGCTTCTGCCTCATTTTTCGAAAACTCTATATCCATAGGGTTTTTTAAGCGTATAACCAAATCCTTAGCAGACCACCCCGTCTCCTCCCCTTTTACTGTGTTGCCCAAATTAAGCTCGTGATTTAAAATTGCGTTTAGTGACTCGTTTTTAAAAGTATTCATAATTTTACCTTTCTTTATGCCTTTTATTGCCTTATACTTTTTTAAATACCGTATAAATAAGATTACTCGGCTATATCTGTTGTTGTTATAAGCTCTAATTTAGTTTCGTACTCGGGTATTACATATTGAGTTCCGCCCCCCTCCCCTGCCGTAACTCCGCCTATTTCTTTATTTGCAAGGCAAACACCCGTTGCTACCCACATATCTTCCAAAACCTTGTACTCCCCCAGTTGAGTACGATAGCCAAACTCTGCATGGGGTACCATTTGCAGTAGCTCGTACATTTTTGTGTAACTGTTATTTGCTTTGTCTACCGTTGCTTTATTAGTGTAAAATGCGGATTGCCCCGGCAACATTCCGTATAATGTATCCCCTTTTTTAAGAAAAACGGTGGTAAAGTCGTCCGCTTTATATACATCTCCATCCGTTTGTATAGCAACGGCTTCGTCAATTATTGCTTGTGTTTGACCATCGGATAGTGTTGGGGCGCAGGCACAAAATATTGTGCCTATCAGTATAGCTATAATCGTAATCAGAATATATTTTTTAAAACGTTTTTTCACTTTTTCGCTCCTTTAATTGCTTGTAAAATATTTTTACAGTAGGGTAAATTTGTTTTTGTCAAAGGTTAAAATACCTTCGCTTTGCATTTTTCCAAGCTCTTTACTTAGGGCACTCCTGTTTACGCATAAATAGTCTGCAAAGCCGTCTCGGCTAAAAGGTATGGTTACCGTTTTTTGATTGTTTTTATTTATTGTAGCAATATATAACAGTATTTTTTCCCTCATGGTACGCATGGATAAGAGTTCTATTTTTTGGTTTAAGCCAATATTGTGTATAGCAATTATTTTTAGCATATTTTCTATTAGCTTGCTGTGAAAAGCGCAGGCAGAAGAGCATACATTAACCACTTTGTTGTAGTCTATAAATAAAATTTCGCTTTTTGCCTCACACACAACCGTAACAGGAAACTCCGGGAGTTTTGCACATACAAAGGCTTCGCCGAAAATATCTCCGCTACCAAGCTCTGCAATTATGGTTTTGTTCCCTAAATAATCCTCTTTTACAATGTGCAATTTGCCCAAAATTATAATTCCCACATTAAAAACCTTTTCGCCTGTGGAAAAAATAATTTGATTTTTTTTGTAGCTTGCATAAAAACCGCCCAAGCAACCAAGCATATTGTTTAGGTTATCCGCCTCAATATCCTTAAACAAAGGGACTTTTTTAAGAATTTCAAAATATTTTTCCATATTTTGCTCCTTGTTGCATTTGCAACGGATTTATATGTTTCATTATAGTATACTTAGATTATAAATACAACAAGAAAATAAATAAGTATATAAAGCTTATACAGAAAAGGAGAAAAAAATGTCAGAAATGTTTTGCTTTCAATGTCAACAAACTGCAAAAAACGACCATTGCTCTATAAACGGGGTATGCGGTAAAAAGGCTAACACCGCTCATTTGCAGGACGACTTAACGGGGATGCTTATTGCCGTAGCAAAAAAAGGCGTAAGTAAGGAACACACCAAGCTCATCATAGACGGGCTGTTTACCACAGTAACCAATGTTAATTATGATGATGATGCAATAGCTAAAATCATAGAAAAAACAGGAGAAAATCAAGGTTACAATATGCAAGCATTATGGGAGGCGCAGGAGGATATACGCTCCTTGAAAGCTTTAATTTTATTTGGCATAAGAGGAATGGCGGCATATGCTCACCACGCATATGTACTCGACAAAGAGGATGAAGAGGTAAACGCATTTTTTTACGAGGCTCTTTTAGCAATAGCTGAAGAAAAAACCACAGAAGAGCTTTTAGCGCTGATAAATAAATTAGGCTTGGTAAATTTGCGCTGTATGGAAATTTTAGACGAGGGCAACACCTCCACATACGGCGCACCCATACCTACAAAAGTAAGTTGTAACATCGAAAAAGGCCCGTTTATAGTAGTTTCCGGCCACGATTTACACGATTTAAAGCTACTGCTGGAGCAAACTAAGGGCAAAGGAATAAATATATATACTCACGGAGAAATGTTGCCTGCACATGCCTATCCCTTATTAAAAGAATATCCTCAGTTAAAAGGAAATTTTGGCACAGCATGGCAAAATCAGCAAAAGGAGTTTGAGAATATTCCGGCTCCCGTGCTTTTTACAACCAACTGCATTATGCCTGTTAAAAGTAGCTACGAGGATAGAATTTTTACTACCTCTGTAGTTGGATATCCTCAAATGGTGCATATAGATGCAAACAAGGATTTTTCCCCTGTAATAAGCAAAGCGTTAGCCCTTGGGGGTTACGCAGAGGATAGAGCAATGCAAGGTATTAACGGCGGAAACTCCTTAACCACAGGCTTTTCTCATAGCACCATACTAAGTGTTGCGGATAAAGTAATAGAAGCGGTTAAAAGCAAGGCAATAAGCCACTTTTTCCTTGTAGGCGGTTGCGACGGTGCGGCTGTGGGCAGAAATTATTATACAAAGTTTGTTAAGCAAACACCTAAAGACAGCATAATACTAACCCTTGCCTGCGGTAAATACAGATTTAACGATTTGGATTTAGGGGAAATCGAGGGCTTGCCACGCATTATGGATATGGGGCAATGCAACGATGCTTACGGTGCAATTAAGGTTGCAATAGCTTTAAGCAAGGCTTTTGATTGCGATGTAAACGACCTACCCCTAACCTTAGTGCTTTCCTGGTACGAGCAAAAGGCGGTGTGTATACTGCTTACTCTGTTATCATTAAACATAAAAAATATTTATTTAGGACCTACGCTTCCTGCCTTTGTTTCTAAAAACGTGGCAGATGTGCTGGTTAGTAACTATAATCTAACACCCATTAGCACTCCTTTAGAAGATTTGGCAAAAATATTAAAGTAAAGTTTTTAAATTGGTGGTCAATTTAATATAGCAAAAAGCGTTCGGATTACATTACCCCCCGACCGCTTTTTTGTTTGTGATTTTTATATGTCCATTACCATTTGCAAGTAGTCGAAATCCTTAAACCCAATGCTCTTATAAAGTTTATGCACTCGCATATTTTCTTTGGCAAATTCCAACCTGTACCTCTTTGCTTTTGCATTATAGTTTTTAAATATCCACTCAAAATACTGCTTGCCTATGCCTAAAGAGCGGTATTCTTCCTTAATATAAAGCTCTTCTAAAAACACAACCATGCCCCCTGCCTCGTTGGAATATGTGAAACTTAGTATGCCAAAACCGGCAGTTTTTCCCTCGTATTCTATAACCAAACAACGCACAAAAGGGCTTTTGTTTATAGCTTCTTTTGCCGTATCCTCCATATTTTTTATGGGGATTTTGTGCAAAACCGCTTTGGAATTATAGAAATCTGCGCACATTTTTACAAAAACTTCCATAGTTTGTGGGGTAATATCTGTAATTTGTATCATAATTTTTTGCTCCTGCTTTTTGTTATTATGATAACAGGTGCCGGGAGAAATGTAAATGGGAGGATGTGTAGGGTTGTAAACCGCTCCCCTTCCCTCCCCTTTTAGCCTTGCATTAGAAAATACAATATGATAAAATACAGATTATGCAATTTTGTATTGTAAATACCTAGTTATCAGCAAAAGTATATACTACAAAAAGCGCATCTACACAAGGAAATTTAACAGGAGTATTAAATAAAATGAGCGAATTTAAATTATTAGACGGCAGAGTAATAGGAAAAAACAGCAAACCATATATTACAGCGGAAATAAACGCATGCCACAACGGTAGTTTAGAAACTGCCAAAAAAATAATAGATGAGATTAAACTTTCAAACTGCGACTGTGCTAAAATACCCTCTTTTTCCCCAAAGGCACTTTATTGCACAAGTTACTTTAAAGAAAACCCTACCGCAAAAAAGTTTGTGGAAAAATTTTCTTTTAACGAGGAACAACTGACAGAGCTTTGCGAATACACCAAAAGTGTGGGTTTAACCTTTAATTCCACACCATATTCCATTAAAGAAGCGGATTTTTTAATAGAAAAATGTGGTGTGCCTTTTATTAAAATATCCTCTATGGATATTAATAATTACAGCTTTTTAAAATACATTGCAAACTCGGGAATGCCCGTTGTGCTGTCCACAGGAATGGCGGATATGACAGAAATTTACGAGGCGGTAGAAGTTTTAGAAAAAAACGGAAGTAGCAATATTTGTCTGCTACATTGTGTTTCTGTTTATCCAAGCGAGGTAAACACGATTAATCTTAAAAACATAGTAGGGCTTAAGAAAGCCTTTCCCGATTACAGCATAGGCTTTTCGGACCACTCTTTAGGCATAGAAATGGCAAGCGCCGCCGTAGCTTTAGGCGCTTGTTATATAGAAAAGCATTTTACCTTAGATAAAACAGTTGTGGGTTTGGAAAAAAATATGGCAATAGAACCTGCGGAAATGTCTGCACTTGTAAGCAGTTGCCACAATGTATATTTTGCATTGGGAAGTAAAAACAGAGTGCTAACCCCAGAAGAAATAAACAAACGCAAGGAAATGCGCAGAAGCATTGTGTTTAACAAAGATATGCAAAAGGGAGATGTTATCGCAAAGGAGGATTTAGACTTCAAAAGGCCGGGCACAGGTGTACCCATCACCATCATAAATAAACTTATTGGCAAAAAACTTTTGACAAATGTGGCGGCGGATACTTTAATTTCTATTGAGGATATTGATGGATAAAAGGATAAAAGTTTACAATATCCGGTTGTAAACCACCCCCATTAAATGTTATAATAAAAATATATATGCAACTACTCAAACATAAGATTACTAATATAAAATATAAGCGAGGTAGCTATGAATTATAATATCGCAAAAAGAATACTGCTAATTGTGCTGGTTGCAATTATGGTGTTTAGTCTTCCCGTTACTGTGTTTGCCGTGGGCGAGCAAGTTTTGGAAGTAATCGACGATGGACAAGCACAACCGCCCATTAGCGAAGCACCAAATCAAATTGTTGATGTGCAAACAAACGATACTCAAAAAGCACCTATTGAGGAAATTGTTACCCCTCCCGAAAATCCCCAATCAACCGAGGAGGTAGTGCAACCTCAAACTTTGGACGGCTTATCTACCGAGATTTTAGACAACCTACGGCAGTTGGCGCAAACAGACGGCAAAGGTGCGGCAGAAGCACTTAATAAATATGTATTAGACGCCAATTTCCTAAACGGTGTTTTTTACGTTGCAGATATTTATTTTAAGGAATATAATGCCCAAAACCCTCAATATTTAGCCTTTTTAGATGCAATCGATAAAACCCTGCAATCTCAAATAGACGAATATATTGCCACCAAAATAGAGTCTGTAAATCAAGCAAACATTGAAAAAACGGAGGGCGACCTACCCTATGTTCCCGGGGAGGTGCTTGTTATTTATGATGATAATGCAAGCAGAGAGGAAATAGACAAAAGCATAGACACCTTTAGGTTAAATGCAGTTGAAGAAATCACTTTGGCGGAAGAAACGGTGGTAGTGGAGCTCCCCGACGATACTACGGTTGAGCAGGCAATAGCGGAAATTTCCCTGGACGAAAATGTGCTGTACGTTCAACCAAATTACATATATACTCTTTTAGAGTCCACAATGCAAATTACACAGGTAAACGACCCTGACTACTTAAACAACAACCAATGGTATTTAAATAAAGTTAAAGCGCCGGGTGCTTGGGATTATTCCAAAGCAAACAAGAGTGTTAAGGTTGCAGTAATAGATTCGGGGGCTATGGTTAATCATCCCGATTTAAAAAACAATATTAACCCGGCATCTTGGGATATTATAACAAATTCTCCTCTTTATGGTGATGTTGAGAGTAGAGGGCATGGCACAAATGTAAGTGGCATTATTGCAGGGCAGGCAAACAACGGCATAGGCATTGCCGGAGTTTCTTATAATGCGGATATTCTTGCTATTAATGCTTTTAAGTGGGATGGTGGCAGAGGCGAGTACACAGCCACCACCGACGATATTTTAAAGGCGTACAACTATGCTATTACCAGAGGTGTGCGTGTAGTTAATTTAAGCCTTGGGAGTTACTCAAGGGATTTAACTATGGAAAACGTTATTAACTACGCCGCCGCAAACGGCATTGTAACCGTATGTGCAGGGGGAAACGGAGATAAGGGCATACCTCAAACCAAACCCTTCTACCCGGCGGACTTCGAAGCATGTATTTCCGTTGTGCCTGTGGACAGCAATAATCAGAGAGCATATTTTGCCGATTATAACCAATATAAAGATATTTCTGCTCCGGGAGTTTCTATATACAGTACACTTAAAAACGGCTACGGCACTATGACAGGCTCTTCCCAAGCAGCACCCATTGTTACGGGTGTGGTTGCTTTAATGATAGCCAAAAATCCGGCGCTAACCGTTGCGGAAGTTAAGAATATTTTATACAGTACCGCAACTAATTTAGGCGGTAGTGGCAGAAACAATTACTATGGCTGGGGGCTTATTAATGCAGAGGCGGCTTTGTCTGCGGTTAGCAACATCGTGCCTGTAAGCGCTGTTAGCGTTGCAAGCAATGCAAGCAGTATGGATTTTTTTGATACAATGCAGTTTTCCTCCGGTGTTGCGCCCTACAATGCAACATACAAAACTGTAAACTGGAGTATTTCTAACGGAGCAGGTATTGCAAGTATATCTCAAAACGGCTTGCTGACACCAAAAGGTACGGGGGTTGTTACAGTAAGAGCAACGGCACACAACGGACTTTACGGCGAGAAAACCATCACCATAACTCAAAAATACGATAATGTGGAACAATTTGTTGCACGGTTTTACAGATACTGTTTGGACAGAAGTCCCGACCCTACCGGCATTAAGGATTGGTCTACCGCTTTAAAAACGGGTGGTGCTACGGGGGCTAAGGTTGCCCAAGGGTTTGTGTTTAGCCCCGAGTTTCAAAACAAACCAATTTCCAACACCGATTACGTTAAAATAATGTACAATGCCTTTTTTGGCAGAGAGGCGGATGCAAGCGGATTATCCGCATGGGTTTCCCTACTTGACAAAGGTTATTCCAGATATTATATTTTTGGGGGTTTTGTAAACTCTGCCGAATTTAAAGGGCTTAGCGCAAGTTACGGCATAAATGCAGGAACTGTGGAGTTTACCGCACCCAGAGATTTAGCCCCTGAGGTTGCCGCTTTTGTAACACGTTTCTATAATTTATGCTTAGGCAGAGGCCCTGACGATACAGGCATAAACGATTGGACGCAACTTTTAATGACGGGTGGTATTACAGGCGCTAAAACGGCGGAAGGGTTTGTGTACAGCAAGGAATTCCAAAACAAAAATGTGTCTAACGAGGAATACGTTAAAATTATGTATGCGGCATTCTTTGACAGAGCGCCCGACAGCGGAGGTTATAACGGTTGGGTTAGCTTGCTTAACTCGGGTACGGACAGATATGCGGTGCTTAAAGGCTTTACCAACTCTACGGAGTTTAATATGCTTTGCGGAAAATATGGCATAGTGGCAGGAGCGCTTTAAGTTTTACGAAAAATTATTGAATTTTATAGGGGCAAGGTTTCTCATAGATTACCTTGCCCCTTAATATTTCTATTGCGCCCAGCTCTATTATTTCCTCTTATGATTTTTGTCTCCAAAATGCTTTTTGTAAAAATCCACGTAGTACATTGGTTTGGAATAATAAAAACCTTGAATTAAATCACAACCTATGCGTTTTAGCATCTCTATATGTTCTTTGGTTTCCACACCTTCCGCCACCGTAATCATATTTAGACTTTTTGCCATATCTACAATACATTTAACCACAATTTCCTCTTTGGAAATATCCTCGGTGTTGGAGAAAAAGCTTCTGTCTATTTTAATAATATCTATTTTTAAGTATTTTAGTAAGCCTAAAGAGGAATATCCTGCGCCAAAATCGTCCATTGCAAGTGTAAAGTTGTTGCTGTGTAACTGTTTTAGTACCTTTTTAAGCTGTAATTCGTTGTCTAAAATGGATGTTTCGGTTATTTCTATCTCTAAATACTCGTGGGGTATGTTATATTTGTCCGCAATTTCCGTAAGCTCCGCAACAAAATTTTCGTTGATTAGATGCAGTCTGGAAAAATTAACGGAAATTGTAAATGGCTTGTTGCCGTCCTCAATTAAATCTTGCAAGAAAATACATACCTGCTCGAAAATATACATATCGATTTTAACAACAAAGCCGTTTTTTTCCAATATGGGAATAAACTCTCCCGGATTCATAACCTGTTCTTCGTTTATTTGCCATCTTACAAGGGCTTCCGCACCCTCCAATTCCTCGTTTGTCGTACTGTGCTTGGATTGCAAATATAGCTTAAATTCCCCATTATGTAGGGCGGTTTCCATTTTGTCCTCTATTTCTTTTTCTATGATGGTGGCTCTGCGCATTTCTTCATCGTAGAATTTAATATTATCCCCTATTCGTACAAATTCTTTGGCTACTCTGTGGGCATAGGCGGCTTTTTCTACGGTGCGAGGCACGTCCGTTTCCCCTTTATCCAAAAGATATATGCCTGTTGGGAAAATTACTTTATGCTCCACAATATTTTTTATTTCCAGTGCGAACAGTTGTTCAAAATGTTTAATTTTTTCAAATACATCCTGTCTTTCTTTAATTTTAATCAAAATCAGAAATCTGTCTCCAAAAATTTGTCCGTATGTCTCGTTGTTTCCCTCCGTTACATTTGCAAGGGAGTTTGCAAACAGACGCAAAACTTCGTTGCCTGTTTCGTAGCTGTAAATTTCGTTAATAAGATTAAACTTTGAAATGCCTATTTTGGCTATGGCATAACTATCCGTTTTGTTTTCCTGCAATATTTTACCAGCAATTTCGTAAAACTTAATGGAGTTAGGCGCATTTGTAACTTGGTTGTAGTAAGCTATTTTATATAAATCGTCCGCATATCTTTTTTGGGTAAACAGTAAAAATATTAATAGTATAATAAATAATCCTACTATTAAAATCGTAAGCATAATGGCACGGGAGTTTATTGCAAGCGCCACTTCGGAAATTGTGCTTTCGGGTGCAATGGACACCACATACCAATCGTTAATTCCGAGGGGAGAGAAGTGCATAAGCCTAACCTCACCGTCTAAAGCATATACGGCATGACCGGAATCCCCTTGTTCTAATTTTTTTACTATCGTGTCGTAATCGTCTTTTTCCATCATTTCAGCCTCGCTTAGTGCTTCTAAAACGTTGGAGCGCTCGCTTAAATATTGGCTGTTGGTTTTTGTTATTACATTGCCCTTAGAGTCTATTATGTAGGCATAACCAAGCCCTCTGAAAGACGGGAAGAATAAATCTCGCAGTTTTGCGGGTTCCGTTAAGCCAATCAGTGTGCCCTGCAATTTACCGTTAATATTTACGGGTGTAGAAATTGCAGTCATTTTTTGATTGTTTAAGGAAAATATAAATGGCGAAGTAATGTATGTATCGTATATAGAATCTTTATTGTAAAATTCCTCTTTGTTTAAATCTATTTTTCTGCCGTCGTGTACCACCCCATAGCCGTTAGTATCTGCAAAAACAATGTAATCGAAACTACTTTCTTTTATGGAGTTTTTAATGGCATCCAAAACGTTATCTTTTACTTGTGCGGAAGAAACTGTGCCGTCGTCTAATACTGCCGCCAAAGTATCTAATACTACTATTTTATTTCTGATTTCAGATGAAAATGTTTGTTTTTGTTGTTGGATAACCTCTTGTAAGGTTCTGCACGCAAGCTCGGATAAGTCTGACTCTAAAATGCGGTTATACTCCAGCAAACCGCCGGAGATTACTACTAATATTAGCACAAATATCAGCAATAATTGCCAAATTTTAAATTTTTTTTTCATAATTCCCCGCAAACTTACATTTAATAATTTAAAAAGTAAGATTGCACCCCCCGTTATTATCTATTTATTATAATAGCACAACTTTAAGCCATTAGCAATATTTATACATTTCTATTATGTTAAAAATTTACGTACAAACAACTATTTTTTGACTAATAATTTGTTAATAATTTTTGCAATTTTTTATATTTGCAAATTAAGATACACATGTTATATAATTGCCAAAGAATTAGAGGGTGTTTTTATGTCGATTATTTAATTTAATTGTAACGCAATGCTAAAAATATGGTATAATATTTATATATTTTAATTAAACAGGAGAGAAAACCAATGACAGATATGCAAGCAATAGACCTACGTTGTTCCAGACGCACCTACCTTTCGGACGAAATAAAATGCAAAGACGAATTAATAAAGCTAATTGACGAATATAACGAAGCATCCGGCTTAAATGCCGTTTTTGTTGATGATGCAAGCATATTATTTAAGGGCTTTAAAGCAAGTTACGGTTTGCTTAAAAATGTAAGAAGTGTACTTTTGCTTAAAGGAAATACTGACAACATTAAGGAAAAGGCAGGCTATTACGGAGAAAAATTTGTACTTGAGGCAACAAAGTTAGGACTTGGCACCTGTTGGATAGGTGGCACTTTTGACAGAGACAACAGTTTTTTCCAGCAATATAAAGACGAAACCATAGTATGCTTAATTGCTGTTGGCAACATCTCTCAAAACAAAGGGTTAAAGGAGAAGTTTATTGCCTCCGTTGCAAAACGCAAAACAAAGACCGCCGAACAGGTTTGCACATACGATACCACCCCTCCTAAATGGTTTTTTGACGGTGTAGAGGCGGCACTCAAAGCACCTACCGCCATTAATTCCCAAAAATTTAAGTTTGAGTATAAAGAAGGCAAAGTGCAAGCAAGCATCCCCGATGATTATGTTATGGATTTAATAGATTTAGGTATTTGCAAACTACATTTTGAGATTGGCGCACAGGGCAGTTTTGACCTTGGCAACAACGCAGCTTTTACTAAAGCCTAAAATGTCAACCACTATGATATTGCAAACAAAAGAATTTTATTTGCGAGAAATAACTAAGGCTGATTACCTAAGCATTGCGGAAATCTTAGGAAACAGCGAGGTAATGTACGCCTACGAGCATCCCTTTAGCGAAGATGAAATAAATACCTTTATAGAATTGCAACAGCGCAGGTATGCCAAATACGGTTTTGGTATGTGGGGGGTCATCATAAAAGAAAAAGAGGAGCTAATAGGGCTTTGCGGACTTACCATGCAAGACTGGGACGGCAAAGAGGTTTTGGAGATTGGCTACCTCTTTGCAAAAGCCTACTGGCACAAGGGTTATGCCACAAAAGCCGCACAATGCTGTAAGCAATATGCTTTTGATGTGTTGCACGCAACCGAGGTGTACTCCATAATAAGAGATACCAACCTCCCCTCTGTTAAGGTGGCAATAGCCAATAATATGGAAAAAGTGGGAGAGTTTACAAAGTTTTATTATAATATGCACATGCCTCATTTTGTGTATTGCGTAAAAAAATCATAAAAAAGATAAAACTGTACTTTTATATTTTAAAAAATATGATATAATTAATTTATTATATAAACAAGTTTTAGCTATTTAGCTAATGGAATAATACACACAAAACTTAATAAATTTTAGGAGTAGGAGTATATGGAAAACAAAAACTTAATGGCAAATCCCGGACCTTTAGGTCTACTTGGTTTTGGAATGACAACCGTGCTTTTAAACTTACACAACTCGGGAATAATACCGCTGTCTATTGTAATTGTGGCAATGGGCTTAGCCCTTGGTGGTGCGGCGCAAATTATTGCGGGAATTATGGAGTTTAAAACGGGAAACACCTTTGGGGCAACGGCATTTACCGCCTACGGCTTTTTTTGGTGGTCGCTGGTAATTATTTGGGTGTTGCCCGTATCTAATGCCGCAGACAGTATTTCTATGGGCTTTTATTTACTGCTGTGGTGCATTTTTACCCTTGGAATGTTTATAGGAGCACTAAAACACAACACCATAACAAAACTTGTGTTCGGTTCGCTGACAATTCTGTTTTTGCTATTAGCCATAGGCGATTTTACCGAGATTCATGCTATAAAAGTTACCGCCGGCATTGTTGGAATAATTTGTGGCTTGTTTGCAATTTATAGCGCAATAGGTCAGATTATTAACAACGAGTCGGGTAAAAACATAGTTAAACTTTAATTTTTATTTATATTGTGATTATTGCAATTCAGCCGGTTTTTAATCGGCTGTTTGTAGTGGGGTGGGTTTATGATTGGTGATTTTTTGTGCGAGGAAAGTTTGATGAGAGTAAGACTTTTGAACGAAAAAGAGATAGACAAGTATAATGAGGAAGTTAGAATAATTGAAGGTATTATAGAAAGCAAAAAGAATTACACTAAAGAGGAATGGAAAAATGAATTAAAAGTTTACAGTAATATTATTGCCAAAAATCATGAGAAATGGGGAAATGCTACACTAAAAATCGGAATTGCTTTAGTAACGATTTTTATATCCACACTTACTTTATTAGGAAGTATTATACCGGAAAGTGTATTTGAAAATCTAATTTTAACTAATGCACAATGTTTTAGTAATATAATTATATTTATTTTGTTTTATATAGCACTTTTTGTAATATTAATAATTGTTGGAGTGGTACAAATTGACCGTGAGAAAAACAGAATACGTCAGTGCAAAATGTACCAAAACAAATAATAATCCAACTTACTAAGCCTACCCCAACCGAAGTGCCATCTCGGAAAACTTAGACTTCTTAACCTTAAACCCTAAAGCCTTGCACACTTTTTCCTCCGCTTCTGTTGCGGAAATCTCTATCATAGTGAGATTTTGCGCCTTTGCAATTTCTATTATTTGCTCCATAGCCTCCCTTACAATGCTAATGTTTTTATGCTTAGGCGAGGTGTACACATTTAATACCAGCCCTGTTTTGCCGGTAGTAAAATTGTAATTTGCCGGTTTTTCCATTATCACTAAAAAGGCGGCGCAAAGAGCTTCTCCTCGCTCTTCATCATCACCATAGCCTAAAACAGCAAAAAAGGTTTTGTCTAAATTGCTTGTAAAATACTCTCTTAGTTGTTGGGTTATTGCGTCTAAAACCTCCTGCTCGGCGCTACCGTTTACCGCTTGCAGAAATTTTAAACGCAAGGCTATTAGGGTGCCTATATCCTTTGCTTGCGCTTGTCTGTACGTAATTTTACTCACCTGCCCTTTTTTGTTATGCTTGCCTAACTATTATCATTATATCACAAAAAAGAGAAAAATACGCAAAAAACCGAGCCAAATTTTTTCTATGGCTCGATTTTTTGGTTGGTAATTATGTTGGTATTTAAACTTTACACGCCTTTTTTATTGTTTAAAATCTGTTGTGTAATAGTTTGGTTTGTGGTGTTTACATGCCCAGGAAGTGGCATAATGCGCTGATTTACCGCATCTATAATCCAGCTTGCTTGGGGGAAGAAGTAGTTTTCCAACTCGTGAGCGGGTGTAATCCAGTTTTTAGCACCCACCACTACCGGCGGTGCATCTAAGTAGTCAAAGCAAAGCTCGCTTATTGTTTGTGCAAAATCCTTTAAGTGCGAGCCTCTCTCGCAAGCGTCGCCCGCTACTATTATTTTGCCTGTTTTCTTAACGGATTCAATAACCTTTTCGTAATTAAAGGGCACTAAACTTCTTGCATCTATAATTTCTGTGGAAACGCCGTACTTTTCTTCAAGAATTTTTGCCGCCTCCGTTGCTCTGTACAAGGTTGCGCCAATGGTTAGAATGGTCAAATCCTTACCCTCTTTTTTAATATCAGGCTCGCCGATTTCTATTTCGTAATACTCGGAAGGCACGTCTTTTGCAAACATTTCTCCGATATCGTACAGTCTTTGGCTTTCGCAGAATATTACAGGGTCTGTGCCTGCAAGCGCTGCATTTAGCATACCCTTAGTATCGTAAGGAGTAGCAGGGAAAACCACCTTTAAACCGGGAATATGCGTACAAAGTGCAGACCAGTCTTGAGAGTGCTGTGCGCCGTATTTAGAGCCAACGGAAACCCTAAGTACAAAGGGCATTTTTAGTACATCGCCACTCATTGCCTGCCATTTTGCCATTTGGTTGAAAATTTCGTCCCCTGCACGTCCAAGGAAGTCTATGTACATAAGCTCGCTCATTACTCTACCGCCTGCAAGGGCATAACCAACGGATGTACCCACTATTGCCGCCTCGGAAATCGGGGAGTTGAAAAATCTGTGGTAAGGTATGGACTCCGTTAGGTTGGAGTATGCGCCAAAGGCACTACCCCAGTCTCTGTTATCCTCGCCGTAGGCAATAAATGTTGGGTCTTCGTAGAATTTATCTATTGTAGCCTCAAAAATAGCGTCTCTTACTTGATAGGTTTTGTTTTTGGAAACGGGCTTGCCGTTTTCGTCTATGCCGTGTCTTATTTTATTTGCTAATTTTTGTACACGAGGATTTTCCGCTTTTGGCATACAAACCTCAGGCGTTCTCTTTGTATCTAAGCTTGGAATATGCTCGTTGGAAAACATCATATCCGCAATGGCGTCAGGGTTTTTAACTAAATCTATACGTGGAGAAATTTCCTCGTCTTTGCCTAATTTTACCGCCCACACCATGTCTTTTCTGATTTGCTCTTCTATTGCTTTTAATTCCTTTTC
The DNA here is from genome assembly GCA_964628515.1 of uncultured Christensenellaceae bacterium. Lineage (GTDB taxonomy): Bacteria > Bacillota > Clostridia > Christensenellales > Christensenellaceae > CAZVNZ01. The sequence continues at coordinate 18,574 of CAZVNZ010000003.1, read as the reverse complement.
TGTTGCTACTTTTGCTTCTATTAATTGTGCGCCAAAGGTTTTAATGGAATCTATTGCCTCCCAAGCCGCAATTTCTTCTTTTGTTCTGTATGATGATGAATCCGAAGGACTGTGCCCTGAAATACGGTAGGTAACCACATCTAAGAGTACAGGACCTTTTCTGTCTTTAATTAACTGCATTTTTCTTCTGTAGGCATCTATAACCGCAAGGGGATTCATGCCGTCTACTCTTTCTGCGTGCATAGCTTCGGGGTTTAGCCCTGCGCCCAGTCTTGCAACCTCGCCGTAACCCATGGTTTCGCCGTTTGTTTGTCCGCCCATGCCGTAGCTGTTATTCCAAATGTTGTAAATAATGGGAAGTCCGCCTTTATGGTCTTTATCCCAAAGGGTGTTGTATTGATCCATTGTCGCAAAGTTCATGGATTCGTAAACAGGTCCGCAACCAATAGAGCCGTCGCCTATGTTACAAACTACAATACCATCCTCTTTGTTTACCCTTTTATAAAGCGCCGCACCTGTAGAAATAGGTGCACTACCACCAACTATTGCATTGTTTGGAAAAATACCAAAGGGAGTAAAGAATGCGTGCATAGAACCGCCTAACCCTCTGTTAAAGCCTGTTTGTCTGCCCCAAGTTTCTGCAACCATGCCGTAGAATAAAAACTCTCTTGCCATATCTTTAACTTTTTTGTATTGAGTATACTTTTTAACAACGGCGTAAGTTTCTCCGCCTAAAAAGTTCTCCATAATTTCTGTAAGTTGTTTGTCTGTAAGTTTTTCTATGGAGGACATTCCTCTTGCTAAAATTTCCCCGTGACTTCTGTGCGAGCCAAAGGAAAAATCTTGAATATTAAGCTCAAACGCCTGTCCAACATAAGCGGCTTCCTGCCCAATACCCAAATGCGCAGGGCCGGGATGATTATACTCCACACCTTCGTAAGAATTTGTGGTTTTAATTAGGTTTAGCATAGTTTCAAACTCACGCACCACCCACATATCTCTGTATATATTTAAAAATTGCTGTTTGGTAAAGTTTTTAACTTCGTCCTTAACCCCTTTTTGATACACGTTCATAGGGATATCTTTAGATTTAATAACGCCTTTTTTTCTCATTACTTTCGGGTCTATTGTTAAACTCTTAGTCATTTTTCTACTCCTTGTATTTTAAATTATTATAATATTCGTTTACAGTTGAAATATCGCTTCTCGTATAATTTCGCAAACTGTGGGGTGCGGGAACACTATTTTTTTAATTTCGTCAATAGTCAGTTCCTTTTGTATTAGGACATCTGCCCCCCAAATTATTTCGCTTGCATAGTTAGAAATCATATGTACGCCAATCAGCTTATTCCATTTATTATCCACAACTATTTTGATGATGCCGTCGCCACCTTCGTTTTCCGCAACATATCTGCCTGCATATTTCATGGTGATGGATTTTACAGTAACATCAAGCCCTTTTTCCTTGGCACTTTGCTCTGTTTCTCCCACACCTGCAACCTCCGGATTTGTGTATATAACACCGGGTATTGCGTTGTACTTCATAACGTCTTTTTTGCCCAGCATATTGTTTATAGCGACTTCTGCCTCTCTGTATGCAGTATGAGCAAGCATGGATTTTCCGTTTACATCCCCTGCCGCATACACATTTTGTTGGTTGGTTTGCATATATTCGTCCGTAACTATTCCTGTGCGCTCTGTATGCACTCCTATAGTTTCAAGCCCTATGCCTTTAATGTTTGCAACTCTGCCAATGGATAACAGCACTTTGTCCGCTTTTACCTTTTCGTTTTTGCCTTTTTCTTCGTAGACAACGCCGTCTTTTTCTATTTTAGTAACTTTGCAACCCATTTTAAAGGTTACGCCTTTTTTCTCGTAGGCTTTTTTTAAGATTTTAGCAATGTCTGCATCAATAGGTCCACCTATTTGCTCTAACATTTCTATAACCGTTACCTTACTGCCTGCGGATGTAAAATAGCTTGCCATTTCTAAGCCTATAACACCGCCACCAATTACAACAAGCTCTTTTGGCACGGTATCCATATCCAAAATCTCTCTGTTTGTAAGGGCAAACCCTGCCTTAAACTGCTCTGCAAGCCCGTCTATTGGGGGCATAGCTGCCTCGCTTCCTGTGGCTATAAGTAGCCTTCTTCCCTCGTAGGTTGTGCCTTGCGCCTCTACCTTGTAGCTTTGCTCTGTGCGCCCTGTAATTATGCCTTGCGCATTAATTACATCAACATTTAAGCCTTTGAGCATTGCTGATATACCGCCTGTTAGTTGCTTAACAACCTTGTTTTTCCGTGCAAGTACCGCTTTGTGATCTATCTTTATACCGTCGCAAATTACTCCGTATTTATCTCCGTGAGATGCACCGTCCGCTAATTTTGCCGAGTATAAATAAGTTTTTGTGGGAATACACCCTTCGTTTAAGCACACGCCACCCACGTTGCGTTTTTCTATCAGTAAAGTTTTTAAACCCTCGTGCGCTCCTCGCTCACAAGCAAGATAACCGGCAGGACCTCCGCCCAATATTATTAAATCGTACATATTAGTTACCTCGCCAGCAGTACAGAAAAGCTTTCGAGAGTTTTACACAACTCTTGCATAAATCTTGATGCAGGAGCGCCGTCGAATGCTCTGTGGTCGTAAGTAAAGGACAAGCCCATTGCTTGATAGTAGCTTGGTTGTCCGTCTATCATCTTGATTTTAGTTTGAATGTTATTAACACCGATAATGCCCGTTTGGGGTGGGTTGATTACAGGTGTAAAATGCTCCACTCCAAAACCGCCTAAATTGGAAATTGTAAAAGTACCTCCGCTTAGGTAATCGGGAGAAATTGTGCCTTCTTGGGCTTGCTTTGCCAAATCTTTGGTTGCCGTTGCAATTTCGTTTAAAGACAGCTTGTTTGCCCCAAAAATCGTGGGTACTAAAAGCCCTCTTGGAGTATCTACCGCCATGCCCATATTCACATTTTCAAAAATACGCATTTTATCGTCAAGAAAATGAGAATTAATTTCTTTATGGTTTTTAAGCACACGAGAAACCGCAAAAATTATTATATCGTTGAGTGTGATGTTAGCAAGACCTAAGCTCTCCGCATTTGCTTTAAGCATTTTTCTGTATGCAAGTATATTTGTAGCATCAAAAGAAAAAGAGTGTGTAAGTTGTGCCATAGAGGAAATTGATGTGTGCATTGCTTTTGCAATAACCTTTCTTACATTGGAAAGTGGCACATCCTCAAATTCCGAGGCGGATGTATCTATGTTTTTGGCAATAGCCGAGGATGCCATTACCTTTTGTGTCATTTCTGTTATTGTAAAGCCTTTTTTGGAAAGCTCTAAAATATCTCGCTCTATTATTCTGCCATCAGGCCCTGTGGGTACGGCTTTAGAAATATCTAAATTTTGATTTTGCGCAATACCCTTTGCACGTGGAGAAATCTTTAGTCTGTCCCCTATTTGCGCACTTCCGGTTGCCTGTGCTGTAAGTGCCTGTGCTGTAAGTGCCTGTGCCTGTGCCGTAGGTGCCTGTGCTGTAAGTGCTTGTGCCACTACTTGTGGCGCTGCCGCCGTTTCCGCTACCGGTGTCGCTTCCGCTCCTCCTCCTTGAGTGAACTGCGAAATATCCTCGCCTTCATTTCCTATTACGCAAACGTTATCAAGGCAGGGTACGTCGTCCCCTTCCTGTGCTAAAATCGCAAGTATTGTTCCCTCGTTTTTGGCTTCTTCGTCAAAAGAGGCTTTATCCGTTTCGTAGGAAAAAAGCATTTCGCCCAAAGCAACCTTATCGCCAACTTTTTTATGCCATTTAGTGATAATACAGCTTTCTACCGATTGTCCCTGTCTTGGCATTATAATTGCTATTGCCATTTAAAATACACTCCTTTAAACTTGTTTTGTTAAAAATTAACATTTTATGTTATTTTATCAAATTTTTAATACATTTGTCAATAAAAAACTATGAATTTTATGCAAACTTTGTTATAATATTTTTATGATAAAAAATGATATTGTAAAAATTAACATAACAGACCTCACCACAGAAGGTATGGGCATAGGAAAATATGATAGTATTGCGATTTTTGTGGACGGTGCATTGCCGGGAGAGGAAGTTGCTACCAAAATAATTGCCGTTAAAAAAAATTACTGTATAGGTAGGTTAGAGGAAATAATCGCACCATCACCCTCACGAGTAAAACCTCAATGTAAATTTTTTTCAAAATGCGGTGGTTGCACTCTGCAACACTTAGATTATGTAAACCAGTTAGAATACAAGCATAACTATGTGAAAAGCTGTATAGAGCGCATAGCAAAGCAGAAAATCGAAGTTGCATTCCCCTTGCCATCCAAAAATATTTACAGATACAGAAACAAGGGCGCTTTTCCTGTGCAAATAACGGACGAACAGTTAAGCATAGGTCTATATAAAAATCATACACATATGTGTATAGATGTGGACGACTGTAAAATTCAATACGAAAATATAAAGATTTTAATGTCGCAACTTAGGGTGTGGATTGTATCTAAAAATATTAGTGTGTACAACGAAGACACCAAACAGGGCTTACTTAAACATATAGTGGTTAAAACCAATTATTTGGGGCAAATTATGCTGGTGCTTGTGGCAAACGGCACTTCTTTGCCTTACACGGATAATTTGCAAACATTGCTAAAGTTTGTACTTCCTCAAGTTAAATGCGTAATGTTAAATATTAACAAAGAGCATACCAATGTAATTTTAGGTATAGAAAACCTAAAGTTATTCGGAAATGATTTTTTGTTTGAGCGTATTTGCGATTTAGAATTTAAAATTACCGCAACCACTTTTTTGCAAGTTAATCATTTGCAAACGGAGGTGCTGTATAACAATTTATTTAAGCTACTAAATTTAGACGACACACAAACGGTGGTGGATTTATATTGCGGAATAGGCACAATTACCCTTTGCGCCGCCAAAAAAGCAAAAAAGGTATACGGTATAGAATTAGTGGAAGACGCAATTAAAAGCGCAGTTTTTAATGCAAAGTTAAACGAAATTGAAAACACAGAGTTTTTGTGCGGAGATGTGGACAGGGTTTTTCCCGATATACTTAAAAAAGATAGGATAGATGTTGTAATTGTAGACCCTCCGAGAAAGGGTTTAAGCGAAGAGCTGATTTCCCTGATTGTAGGGGCATCGCCTAAAAAAATAGGATATGTGTCCTGTAACCCCTCCACTTTAGCCAGAGATTTGGCGCTGTTTGCAGAAATTGGGTATGGGTGCGAGTTGGTTCAACCGTTGGATATGTTTCCCCAGACTACGCATGTCGAGTGTGTAATGGTGCTACATCGATTTTAGCTTAATATAGAGGGATTTTGGATTTTTGAAAAATTAAAAATTTGGATTTTTTTAGGAAATTTTTGTTAATTTCAGATGCAAATTAACATTTTTTTGAAGTTAGCGACTGTGGAACTCAAAGGATTTTTTGGGTTAAAAATCAGGCTTTGTTAAGTCGAAAAAAACGCTTATTTCTATGGAGTTAATAATGTTTTTTTGTCTGCCTCCGCAACCGTCGTTTGTAAAGTCGTAAAAATTGCAAAAATGAGAAAAACGTATTATTTCTGATCCTTCATAGTTTGTGTCGATTTTCATATTCCGTTTTACTTCTGCAATTTTTTCTTCACGGCTTTTTTCATCCGCATCCACTTTAAAGTAAAAGGCAATTTTATGTGGGTCAATAACACCCATTGCATTTACACCGCCAATTACAACTTTTGAGATTAAATTGTTAAATACATCCTTTTCAAACCTATCAATAATGTCCTCGTGACTGAGTGCAGTCCGTAATTTGTTAAGGCGAAGCTTTATCTCATTGCCCTTTTCCGTCATTTCATTGTACTGATTTAGCCTTGCTTGCAATGCTTCTATGCTCTCCCCCATTTCGTTATACTTTTTTAAAAAGTCCTCATGCAAAATTTGCTCTTCTATACGTAAGTTATATACTGTATCCCTTTTTTGCTTCAGTGTATCTATTTCCTTTTTAATTCTATGCACTTCAAAAGAATGATCTTTTGCAACATTTATGTTTTCCAAACGCTTTAAAAGCTCTTCTATTGCCTCGCTTCGATGTACACACAGCATCTTAAATGCGTCCACAAAAGCATTTTCTATTAGTTTTTCATTGTGAGAATGGCTGTTTTTGCAATGCTTTTTACCGTTTTTTGTTGCATTAGAACAATTCCAAGCAATTTTACTGTATTTTGTACCGGGTTGAATCATCTTTCGAGAAATTACCGCACCGCACAATCCGCAGTAAAGCGTTCTTGAAAATGGGTACAGTTTATGGTATTTACCATAACGTTCTTGCGTGGTTAATCCGCTTTTTTGGGAGCGTGCCTCATATAATTTTTGCACACGCTCAAACTCTTCTCTGCTAATAATCCCTTCATGATGGTCTTTAACGTAATAACGGTCATATTCACCATTATTATATATACGTTTTTTTGCTATCGGGTCAAGAGTAACTGTTTTTCCAAGCAACATATCACCTACGTATTTTTCATTTGTAATAATTGTTTTTATGCTACTGTCACACCATTTTTCTTTTCCTAAGCGTGTTTTTATTCCTAATTTGGTAAGCTCCTTTGAGATACGCATAGACCCATAGCCCTCTAAGTATAGCTTAAAAATATACCTGACTGTTTCGGCTTCTTGCGGATTTATGGATATTTGTTTTGTGCTATGGTCGTAATCATAACCAAAACAATGGGGAAAACCTACGTTTTCGCCTCTTTGCATCTTTGCTTTTAAACCACGCTTTACATTAGCCGAAGTATTTTCTACCTCCTGCTGTGCTACCGCACTTAATATTACAAGTAATAGCTCTCCGTCCATAGTAAGTGTGTTTATTCCTTCATTTTCAAACAAAACACCTATTTGCTTTTCTTTTAGTTGTCTAACATATTTTAGTGTGTCCAGCGTATTACGTGCAAATCTTGAGATTGATTTTGTCACAATCAAATCCAATTTTCCGTCCATAGAATCTGATATCATACGCATAAAATCGTTGCGTGTTTTACTGATAGTGCCTGTTGATGCTTCATCGGCATAAATGCCCGAAAAAATCCAATCGGACTTTTTCTCAATATAATCGGTATAATACTGAATTTGTGAGTCATAACTATTTTTTTGTTCCTCGCTGTCCGTGCTTACTCTGCAATAAGCAGCAACTCTAAGTCTCTTTAATTCAATTCCTGTGTTTAGTTTCAAGGCTTTATTTCCCTGCAAGTAACTGATTTCGCTCATATTAAATACCATGCGGCACACGCAATGTCCGCACAAACCCCCTTTCAAATACTTTTGTTTTTTCCCGCTCGGCATAGTTTATCCTTAACTCTTTCAACCTAATAAACTCCTTTCCTTTTAATATAGTTTTATGCTATTTCACCTTGCAGGGAAATGCAAAGGTGTCAACTTCTTATAAAATTCCATAGTCCTTTTTTGTCTGTTTAACCAAACATTCATATTCTGTTTCGGAAATCAGTTTTTTTGCTAATAATTTCCCTAACAAAGCAAGTTGAACACTTAATTTAATATATTTCATTTAAATTACCTCCAAAATATTCCTCATCCTTAACCCTGTGCATAAACTCACACACACCATCAACATCATTTATTAAAGGTATTTTAGGTAGCGCCTTAAGCACCGCATCTTTGTATTTTCCGCAAGCCCGCTCATCAAGTATAGAGACAACGCAAGTGTCTGTTTCTGTGCGAATTGCTCGCCCAAACCCCTGCTTTAGCTTTATCTGCATACCGGGTAAAATTACGTTATCTATAAAAAGCTGTAAGCTCATATACTTTGTTTTTCTTCGGTCTGTAACGGGGTTTGGCAGTGGAAAAGGTAAACGCACAATAATGAGGGAGGATACAATATCGCCGGGGAAATCCACGCCTTCCCAAACTGCGCCTGTGGCAAAAAGTACACCGTTTTTGCTTTTTTTAAATTGATCGATGATGTTGTAGCTGTTTTTTCCCATCACAAACATAGGGTATGGCAGATGCTTTAACGTTTCGGCAACGGTAGCCATTTCGATATATGATGTAAACAACACCAGCCCATGTCCTTTGGAAATCGTAAGTATTTTTTCAATCTCTTTTGTTATGCCACTTATGCCATTGACGGTGTGTTTTGGCATATAAAGCAGACAATTATTTTTGTAATCAAAAGGCGAATTTGCCACCGATTCCGTTACATTGCGTCTAAGCCTCTTAATTGCCGCTTCATCTCTAAAGGCTTTAAAATTTTTGCCCACCGCCAGCGTTCCCGATGTTAAAATCATAGGCTCAGGCAACTTCCACAATGTGTTTTTGATGGTTTCGTCCATATGTGTAAGTGTTGCTTTCAAAATGGGCTTTCCCTTATTGTCCTTTTCGGCATAGTAGAAATATTCTGTTTTTTGAGTTTTAAACAGCGTTAGCGTTTCTATAATACTGTTAAGTATTTTGATTGTATGCTCACTTGCTTTAGTTGCAATGGCTCTGTTTAGTGCGTTTAGCACCTTCAAAACCTCTAAAAGCATCTGCTTACGTGTACTGTAAACCTTGTATATAGCCATGTCGGATTCGTCAAAAGTTATGCTCTTCATATCCGCAAGCAAAAGTTTCAAGCTTTTGCGTACTTTATCACCCTTAACTTCAATGCCATCTTCTTTTAATTCGTTGAGCAAAGCGTTCATATGTGCAATGCTCAGCGACTTGCCAAACATCTGCCGTGCCGCTTCGGGAATTTTATGCGCTTCATCCATAATGATTGCACGATAATCGGGCAGTAATGGGTTTTTAGCATTTTCTCTGTGTATGGCATCCGCCACAAAAAAGTTATGGTTGCAAATTTGAAAGAGATATTCGGAGGATTTGCTCTGCTTAATAAAACTCTTGTATCTACAGTTGTTTAGAGTACAGTTGCATGTGTCGCTCACACAAATATGCTCTTCATCAAATTTGCTTAGGTTTTGTATTGCATCTAAATCAAGCTGTGTCTTAGCTTCAAATAACGCCTGTGTTTGCTTAGGGTTTTTCATTTCAAGATTGGCTTTTTTAAGTCGCTGTATTAACCGATAATCACAAGCATAGTGCCGTTTTCCTTTTCTGATAACCGCACAAAACGGCTCTGCAATAACCTTTTCTTTTACTAATGTTTTTGATAAAAATGGGATGTACTCCGTTAAAATAGCGTTTTGCAGAGCAATGCTTGCAGTTGAAATAACAATAGGTCGCAGATCTGCCTCGTGTTTTTTTAAAACCACACCTGCCACCAGATAAGAAAAAGTTTTGCCTATACCCACTCCTGCATCACACAGAGAAATTGCGTTGCCCTTCATAGTATCTAACATTTCGTGGCAAAGGGTAATTTGCGCTTGCCTTGGGTTCATTCCATACTTTGGTAAAATATCTGAAAAGATTTTATCTATATCTTTATGTGCTTTATTCATTAAAATTATTTCTCCTTTGTTTTTTCGAGTATCAGACCTTTAAAGACTTTTTGAAAATCTATACAGGTCTGACACTCGCTGCTTTTTGTTGATTGGTTTCGGTATTTATCTCCACCCCCCGAAAGGGAACGATAGGGCACAACCTTAGCTTCGGTTGTTCACGGGCTTTTGCCGAGGACCTCTACTGCTTTCAATCCTCGGGCAGCACCACCTGTCTTACGTGCAGGCTAACGGTGAGTGTCTTATTATGCTTCTCTTGGTTGTCGTGGCGCAGACATGCTACTGTCTGTTTGTGCAAAAATGGTTTCGCTCGTTTGCCTGTTAGCAAATGTCATGGCGCTTTTTACAACTCGCTATAACTTAGAGAAGTTTTCCCATATCGCTGTATATTAAATTTTCAAGGTACGTGAGGGATATTTTAATTTCAAAAAAATTCCCTCACCTTTAAGCCGATTTTATGTAGTGGTTGAGTACCACTTTTTTTAAAAAAGCAAAAGTTTTTTTAGTTTAGCCAATAATTTTACTTTTCGTTTGTTGATTGCTTTTTGTGATAATCCCAGTAGCTTTCCGCATTCTCTTTCGGAAAACTCAAGATAATATATTGCATTAATCAAAATACGTTCTTCTTTAGTAAGTGCTTTTATGCAGTTTTGTAATTGCTCTTTTAACAAATTGTCAGTTACAATTTCGCATACATCGTCTAAATAAGGGTTGGCAATCATTTCTTCGCCTGCCCACTCTTTTGTATCAAGATTGCTGTAAAGCATTTTTCCGTGTACCATATCTCGTTCTTCTAAATATTTCTCTCTTCGTTTCATGCGGTAATACTCCTTATACACTTCTGCACTAACCTCTACTCTTTGTCCTGCCCATAAATAATATTTTTTCATAGCCACCTCTTGACAAAACAAAAAGCGACAGCCATTATTAGCTGCCGCTTTTTGTTTTTTTAAAATGTGAGAGTTTAAATTTGTGCATAAAAAAAGGGCTGACGGGGTTTTCCGTCAACGCCTTTTTATGTATACACTTCTCTCACAATATCAAGTGTAGCATATTCAAAATTTCATGTCAGTATCAAAAGAGTTCCAATTTAGTGTCAATTTAGTGTCAAATTATTTGGTTGCAAATATCCCCATAAAATAGAGCCAAAAACTGTAAGTGCTTTCTTCTTTTCTCGGTATAGTGTACTTCTGCTTATATTTAATTCCTCAATAATTTCACTTTCGGTATAAACATTGCTCATAAAATATTTCAATGATAAAATATCGTAATACCTTTCCCCGTTTTTAGGATAGTTTCGCAGTGCCGCCAATGCTGCATCCACCCCTTGCACCAACCTTTGAGTAAATAGCATTGTTCTTGCTTCGTCCTCTAACTTTATAGGCAACTCGTCTGCAAATTCGTTTTGTACCAAGCTTAAAACATTATGGACATGAGCAAACCCAAGCTCGTTACATAACGTTTGGATTTGTCCGCAAGTATTTTCCATCCCCCATAACACAAAACGATATAGCTTTACAAGCTGTTTTGCATTATGATAATTATCTGTGTTTGTAAAATTATTAAACATATTAAATCCTTTCCCCCCTTAGTATTGACGAAGTACGCTTCATATGTTATTATATATGCAAGTTTGATAAACTGTCAAGCATTTTTTACGAATTATACTTCATACAAAAAGGTGGTACATTATGACATTTGGGGAAAAAGTAAAAGAATTGCGTGCAAGAAAACAGCTATCTCAAAGGGAAGTTGCAGAGTATTTGGGTATTACAACAAGAGCGTATCAAAACTACGAATTACACAATGTAATTCCAAAAAAGCGAGATGTACTGGTTAAGCTATCCGAGCTCTACGATGTATCTATTGACGATTTGCTTAGTAACGAGGAATTATTTTACATAAATATTCAAGAAAACTACGGCACGAAAAGCAAAGGCAGAGCACAAAAACTCCTTGAAGAAACTCAAGCACTGCTTGCGGGGGGAGATCTCACCTCTCACGAACGTGATGTATTTCTTGATTCACTAATGAAAATGTATGTTCGCTCAAAAGAGATCACACGAAATAAACAAACAAAAAAATAATTTGAATTGACCAAATTTGTCAAAGGCGTTTGATATAATAGTAATATAATAAAGGAGGGGGGATTATTATGCAATTATTTAGCGAAAAACAAATTGATAAAATATGCAAGCATCTGACGTCAAAATACGAAACCCGAGATCCCTTTAGAATTGCTAAAGAATTAGGCGTTTATGTAGAATTTGACGAGCTTGAAACATTAAAAGGCTATTATTGCGTACTAAATCGTGTGCGTATGATTGTTATTAATAATTCCCTTGATGAGCAAATGCAAAAACTTGTTTGCGCCCACGAATTAGGGCACGACCGCCTGCATTATTCCCTTGCGGTTAGCTCTCCTTTGCGAGACAGCGGTTTTATTTCCAATGCAATACATGAAATCGAGGCAAACCGCTTTGCATCGGGATTGCTTTTAAGTGACGAGGACGTTTTGGAGTATGCTTCTTACGGTTTTACCACCGAGCAAATTGCCGCGCAACTTGAAACCTACCCCGAAATTGTAAGCATTAAAATCCGCACGCTCCGCCAAAAAGGTATACAACTTCGTATTATTGATATGCCTTGTAGTGATTTTTTGGGGAGGTTGTAGGGGGGGCAATCAACTCAACCGAATATAAAAACACTATTAATATTGCTATTAATTATGTTATGATTATAAAATACTTATACTTTTATAAATTAGTATAGTAGTAGGAATAAGTATACTATGAAAAAAAAGGGTGCAATTAGTAACATTATATGCAATTTCAAAAAAAAGACAAACATTCAGCAAAAGCTGTTTCTGTCTTTTATGTTATTGATAATTTTTTTTATTTTTAATTATTGGATTACCTGTTTACTCCAAAAGTATATTTAACAAGGTGGAGAATAGAGGAATATTATAGATTCAAAAAACAGCAGTTTAAGTTTGAAGATTTGAGAGTACGTTCAATGAACTCAATAAGAAACCTTGTTTTACTGTTAACCATTGCATTAGGGTACATAGGATTTATTAGTGAAAAATACGAAGAAAGAGCCTATGTAATGCAATTATCATTGTTTAACGAATTTGGCTTTGGTTGGGGGGTAAAAAATGGCGGAAACTCAAACAAATCTTATTATTGTAAGCTAAAGCTTATTGTGGTATAATTTTTCAATCAGCTAGTAATAACGTAATTTAATGTCACAATAAGTTTTACTGGGGTTGACAATATGTTTAATATTGAGCAGAAAATTGATATATGGAAGAAAAAGTTACTAGACCTAGGCAAAAGAAACAGGCTAGTAAACTTTAAAGAAACCAAGCGTTCGAATATCAGTATCGTAGCGCCTGACTACCAAACCTTGTTTAAACGTTTGATTCAGGACGAAAAGAGCTTGAGCTTTCCATATCCTCTTGAAAAGATGTTAATCGAGAATAGCGAAGATCAAGATATAAAAATACTAGATGGAGATCTGAAAACCAATAAAGCAATAAGCGAGCAGCAAAAGACTTTAAAAGTGCTTAGACAGAGAGCTAAAACTTGTTTAGAAGAACAAGGCATAAATTCTCTTTATTTAACTTTTGGTATGATTACGTGGAAGGAAAGCGATGATTCAAATGTATTTCTAAACTCACCACTAGTATTAGTGCCAGTGACAATAACGATTGAATCAATTAGTGATCCATACTATATACAGCTACACGAAGATGAAATAGTTGTTAATCCTAGTCTCAATTATAAATTTGAAAATGACTTTGGCATTGTTCTTCCCGAGTTTGATGGTGCTGAAGATAGTATAACTGAGTATATTAACAAGATGACAGCAATAGCGAAGAAGAATGATTGGCTAGTAACAACAGATGTTCACCTAACCTTGTTGTCTTTTTTGAAGATTAATATGTACAAAGATCTCGACGATAACAAAGACAAAATTGTATCTAATCCCATAATCAAGGCACTATCAGGGCATAAAAGTGAGTTTTTGTCAATCCCCATAGATTTTAATAATTATGACCATGACTCAAGGACAAGACCGATTGATACATTTCAGGTTGTCGATGCCGATTCAAGTCAAAAGGACGCTATATTATTATCAAAAAACGGTTTAAGTTTTGTTTTGCAAGGACCTCCGGGTACTGGTAAAAGCCAAACAATTACCAATATTATTGCAGAAAGCATTGCTGATGGCAAAAAGGTACTGTTTGTTTCAGAGAAAATGGCGGCGCTTGAAGTTGTCAAGAAACGTTTGCACGAAGTTGGGCTTGAGGATTTTTGTCTGTCTCTTCACAGTCACAAAGCAAATAAAAAAGACATTCTTAATCAGCTTAACAAAACGCTTAGTATTCAGAAGAAAACCTTGCGTGAAGATGTATTATATGAGCTTTCTGCATTAGAGAAAAAGACGAAGGAACTTAATGAGTATGTAAAGCAATTGCATACAAAATGTAAACCCTTAGATATTTCACTTTACGAAGCAAATGGGCGGCTCGCTAAGCTATCTAAAACAAATGATGTGATTTTTAATATTGATAATTTAGCGGTAACAGATATTACTCTACTTAATAAGTATAAATATCTATTGAGTGAATTATCAAAGACAATAGGTAAGCGGAGCGAAGAATATTCAGAAAACCCTTGGTATGGCTGTAATGTAGCTTATCCCACTCATGAATTAAGAAATGATATACAAGTCAACCTTTCTGAATTATCGTTGCAAATCAACTCTTTAGAAAATACATATAAGGAAATCGTACAAAGAACCGGGGCGTTTATTGTACCATCTTCTAATAACATCTCAGTAATAACTGAAAGTCTGGAACTATGTGCTCAAACCGAGGGCTTCCCTAAACACTGGATAGATGCAGATGTTGAAAGACCAAGCGCTAATCCGAAACCAATAGAGTCTTTGCTTGATATTAGTAACACTTTAAGCTTGACAGAGTTGGCAAACTACGCAAGTGGCAAACAAGAGTTACTGAACAACAACCTATCAAATATTTTTGATGTTTACGATGAAGCAATATTAAAAATAAATCCCTCAAAATTATTAATAAACCTTGACAATAACAATGACACATTGAACATTATCGGTAGAATTGTTGGGGAACCAAGTTGGAGAGACCTCAAGATAAAGGATATTCTCTTGTTTATTAATAATCAACGCAAAACTCTTGAGGACTTTTCTGAAAAATTGCAAACAGCCAAAGATGCTTGCACTGAGCTAACAATGCAATATGGAATTATCAAGCCAGAATCATTTGAAGAGCTGACTAAAATTAATGGACTGCTACAATTAATTGCTAACAACCCCTTGCCTACGCAATCGTGGTTTGATGATAATAAGGATAGTGTTATTGATGCGATGATTGACGAATTACCAGGTGCTTATGTTGAGGTTGACTTAATAACACAATCAATACTTTCCGGTTACAATAAGGAAATATTTAATATTGATTATGCTAACATACTTTTTAGATTTAATACCGAATATACAGGAGCATTCAAACTATTAAAAGGCAGCTATAGGACAGATAGAAAATACGTTATTGGATACAGCAAAAGCCCTAACGTGAAAATGACGGATAATGAAATAATTCAATTGCTGAATAAGTTGATGCAGTTGAATGAAAAAAATCAATGGATAGAGTCTCAAAAACCAATGGTGCTTGAACTTCTTGGCGATTTATATATGGAGGCTTACACAAAATGGGACTTGCTGAAAACCAATAGACAAAGAATTAAAGACATTAAATCATATTTTGGAAGAAATAAGATTTCTCCCCAATTGAAGCAAGTTTTAATTGATGGCAACGTACAAAAACTTGATGTTTTTGCTGAAGTCATATCAAGAGCCGTGGAGAATACTATTGTGGAGGAAGTTAGTCGCATATATGGTGAGCAAATCGGTTCAAAAAGCATTGATAGCTTAATAGATACTATTAATCGCATCGTGACATCTGTTCATAGTATTAACGCAGATTTACAATTGTTGGTTTCAAGAAGCAAAGATAGTGCTTATGCTGAAAACACAAGCATCAATACTATTTCATACCACATATCTTTGGTAGAAAACATTATTGAAATCAGAAAGTGGTTTTCGGATTATCAGTCAGAACTAGAATCAAATTTCGGATATTTGTATGCCGGATTAGATACAAATTGGGAGAAGATATTAACAACACTAAATTATGTTAAAGACTTTAAACGTGTTATGGACGAAATTTCATTGTCATCTGTTTTCGTAAATGAAGTCAGCAGAAATGAAGGTGTTGCAAGTTGGTCAAACGACTTAGCATCAAGGTTAAAAGTGCATAAAGCAAGTATAAATGATAAATTAAATTGGTTTGCAGACCTATTTGACGAGGGTAAGGAATTATACGATTATAGTGTATATCAACTGTCAGACAAGATTCAAAAGTGCTTACACAATATTAACTTGCTCGAAGAATGGATTGACTTTAGAAGTATTAGGCAACAATGCTGTGATTTGGGATTAGGACAATATATTGACAAAGTACAGGAAATGAAAGTTCCGGCAAATGAAGTTGTAGAAACTTTTTTCAAGAGATTCTACAGATTATGGATCGATTGCTTTATGCCTCAATACACTGCTGTAAATAGTTTTAGAACACGCTCACACGAGGCATTAATTAAAGAATTTAGCAAACTAGATAAAATGCAGCTTAGTGTAGCACGGCTAAGAATACTGGAAAGACTGATTTCCAAGCTCCCCAACATGGATTTCGCCACCTCTTCCGTTGATGAAGTGGGTGTATTGAAGCGTGAATTGACAAAGCAAAGAAAGATAATGCCATTGAGACGCTTGTTTAAAGCTATTCCGAATTTGCTCACATCATTAAAGCCTTGCTTGATGATGTCGCCACTTTCTGTAAGCTTGTTTTTACAGGCCGATGGATATTGTTTTGATACTATAATATTTGATGAAGCTTCGCAAGTCTGCACAGAAGATGCTGTTGGCGCTATTATGCGTGGCAAGCAGATTATAATTGCAGGAGATAGAAACCAGTTACCACCAACCAATTTTTTTACGGCTACATTAACTGATAGTGATTTCGATGTTGAACTTGATGATGAAGATTTTGACGACTCCGATGCATTTGATTCGATCCTTGAAGAGGCAACAAATGCAATACCGGAAAGAACACTAAAATGGCATTATAGAAGCCGACACGAACATTTAATAGCCTTTTCAAATGCCAAGATATATAACCATGAGCTTATTACATTCCCATCAAATATTGAAAAGACCCCTGATAATGGTGTAGAGTATGTATATGTTGAAAATGGAGTTTATGATAGGGGTGGCAAAAAAGACAATGTAAACGAAGCAAATAGAGTGGCAGAACTGGTTTTTGAGCACTTTGTCAAACACCCTAATCGTTCGTTGGGTGTTGTCACGTTTAGCGAAGCGCAACAACAAGCGGTTGACAATGCCATAACTCAATTACGGTATCAGGCTCCACAATTTGAAAAATTCTTTGATGAAGAAAAAGAAGAAGCATTCTTTATAAAAAACTTAGAAAATGTGCAGGGCGATGAGCGTGACACAATAATATTTAGTATTGGTTATGCAAAAGACCCTAATGGTGTAATGTATATGAACTTTGGTCCTCTAAGTAGGAATGGAGGACATCGTCGCCTGAATGTTGCAATAACTCGTGCGAAATACAATGTGAAATTGGTAGGTTCAATTCACCCGACAGACATTAAAACAGAGAATACAAATTCTCTAGGTGTAAAGATGTTGAGACAATACATAGAATTTGCCATTAACGGTGCATCTACTTTACAGAATGAATTACAGTATTCAAGCACAATAGATGTAGAATCGCCTTTCGAAGAGGCGGTATATGATTTTCTTGTAAAGAATGGGTATAATGTGGCTACGCAGGTTGGCTGCTCCGGCTACCGTATTGATATGGCGGTAAAGCATCCGACACTAAGTGGTGTATTTGTTTTGGGCATTGAATGTGATGGTGCAACTTATCATAGTACGAGAACAGCAAGGGAAAGAGACAGGCTAAGGCAAACTGTTCTTGAAGATATTGGCTGGAAAATATTTCGAATTTGGTCAACAGATTGGATAAAAGACCCGATAAATCAAGGGGAATGCCTGCTTAATGCTGTAAACAGGGCAATTTCAGAATACCAAGATGGTTTTGCTGAAACTGAAGAGCTTAAATCAGAGAATGTAATTAACCATGAAGAAGTGTTTATTGCTGACGAGAAACAACCCGAGATCAGTGACAGCACCGCAAACGAATACGGTTTTAAATACTACCAAGAGGCAGATATTTACCAAGCACCAAAAGGGAAAGACGACTTGTCGTGGATAACAAATGTGATAAGTTATATTGTAGAAGTAGAACAGCCGATTCATTACGAGTTGCTTTGCAAGAGAATAGCTCCTCTTTTTGGTAATAGAAAGGCTACATTTAAAATTCGTGATAGCGTTGACTATGTGCTCACTTCGAATTTGAAGAATAAGTTAAATCGAAAAGAAGATTTCTTCACATTAAAGTCATTAAAATCAATCATGCCTAGAGTGCCAAAAGAGTTTGATGATCCAAGAGTTATAAATCACATAAGCACAGAAGAACTTGCCGAGATGATGTATGTTTTGGTGTCAAAGAGCTTTGGTATAATGAAAACAAATCTAATGCAGCTAACTGCACGTGAATGCGGATACAATCGTTCTGGCGTAAATATTACGCAAGCAATGGAAAAGGCATATATGATTCTCAAAAAAGAGCACAGGATAAAAGAAATTGATGGGAAGGTTGTTTTAGTTTGAGCCTTGCATGAATTCAGGAGTATAATATTCCAACACTATTGAAAGTGAACTCCGAAAGCAAAAAAAATTTAAAGATACAAACGATAAGGCATATTTGTCAGATATGCTTAATAATTCACAGTAGTGTGACCAACTCAATTTAACAGACAGTGTCTGTTGAATCGGATATTCTATAAAAAATCGCCTCTGTGAAATATTTTCTGTAAATTCCATTTCTATGGCAAAATAATTAGCATTTT
>CAZVNZ010000002.1:85639-178922 GCA_964628515.1 uncultured Christensenellaceae bacterium | reverse complement strand
TATTGGATCCTATTTTCTTTTTATTTTGTCACCTATCTATTGTATTACAACAAAGTTGTGGTTGGGGGTTGCTTTAAACTTAAATTGCCCGTCAATAGCTAACTTTTTTTATGCAAAATCTATATTATGGCTATCCCCTCTTTAAAATCCTAAGTTGCATTTTCCCCGCCGTCCAATAAAAATAACCGCCCTCGGTCAAAGGTTGCGGTTATTTATAACTTATAAATATTCTAAAAAACTAATACCCAAAACCCTACTTAAAAATTACGCCCTTTTTAAGAATAATATTTGCGTATGCCTCGTACTCTGTTGTGGCTACAACCGCATAACATTCCTTTGCTCTGTCGTAAAAAGCGTATCTTTCCATATATTCAAAGTCGCTGAATGCCTTTGCAAAATCCTTTTCTTGCAGTATTTTGTTATAGCTTTCCCAAACGGTTGGTTTTGCCTCGCTTTCGCTTAACGTTTGCATTAGCACTACGGGCTGTTTTACAAAAATATCCAAAGGGAAAAGCTCTAAAAGTGCCGGCAGTAACTGAGTAATTTTATGTCCGTCTGCTCTTACCACCCTTTTTCCCATACTGTTGGCAGGAAAGTTGGCATCTCCCAAACAAATTTCGTCTCCGTGTCCCATTTCCATTATAATCTTCATTAAATCCGGTGTTATTATTTCCGGTATTCCTCTAAGCATAGCCCTTCCTCCAAGTTTATATTATTAATGCTTTTGCCACAAAACCTAAAATTCGCTTTGTTGCATATTTTTCTTACTTATAAAATTCGATTTATTTTCCCTTACAATAACAATGTATTCCTTCATGTAAGAAGATAAATCGTCTAACACGTTGATTGCGTAATCGTTTGCGTTTTCCATTATTTCATGCGCCTGTCTTTTTGCATTATCTATGGTTGCGTTGGCACGCTCGTAGGCAAGTTGTGTTACCTTGTTTTCGTTAATAAGCTCTTCTAAACGTGTATCTACACCGTCTAACACATTTTTTGCCTTTTCTTGCGCTTTAAATATTATCATTTCCTCGTTTTCTAAAACTTCCCTTGCCATGGCAAGATCTTCGGGCAAGGCATCTCTGATTTCCTCAATAACTTCTAAAACATAATCCGTATCTATTGTTTTTTTGTTTGAAAACAAAGACTTTCTGCCGTTATCAATTTCCAACAAAATTTCATCAATAAGATCAAGTACTCGCATATTTTTCCCCTTCGCTAATTATTGCCATAATTTCTTTTGGCACATATTTGGAAATATCCGCATTATATTTTATAAACTCTCGTACAATACTCGAGCTTATATGCAAAAATTTAGGGTCTGAAATCAAAAGGATTGTTTCTGCATTGTTGTACAAATCTTTGTTTGCTATTGCCATTTGTCTTTCGTATTCAAAATCCTCTTGGGTTCTTATTCCTTTTATTATAACATCTGTTTTTAATTTTTCCAAAAGCTTTATTAGTAAACCTTCAAAATAAATTGCTTCCACATTTGGTAAATGGGATACAGATGCCCTAACCATAGCCATTCTTTGCTCCAAAGTAAACATATTTTTTTTAGCGCTGTTATTAAGTACCGCTACGTATACCTTATCAAATTGCTTTGCCGTACGCTTAATAATGTCTAAATGCCCTAAAGTTATAGGGTCAAAGCTCCCCGGGTAAATACAGCTTTTCAAGGTTTTTCTCCATAAACAAATATTGTTACATAGCATGCGCTATACTTTTTTTGTTTCTTTAAATACACGTTTTTGTTTGTAATTTCTAAAGGCTTATTGCTTTCTAAAATAAGCACGGCATTTTCGTTTAATACCTCGTTTTCTATTAAACAATCCACCGCCTTGTTGTATAAATCTTTATCGTAAGGTGGGTCTATAAACACAATATCAAATTTTTTTGTGCCCTTAAAAAGCTTTATTGCGTTTTCGTAACTGTCGTAAATTAAATTACTTTTATCTATAAAATTTGTTTTAATTAAGTTGTTTTTTATTATTGTAATGGCGTTTTGGGCATTGTCTACAAATACCCCTTGCTTTGCCCCACGAGAAATTGCCTCTATACCAAGGGCACCGCTGCCTGCAAATAAATCCAGTATATATTTATCCAAAATAT
This sequence comes from uncultured Christensenellaceae bacterium, assembly GCA_964628515.1. GTDB lineage: Bacteria > Bacillota > Clostridia > Christensenellales > Christensenellaceae > CAZVNZ01. Next base: position 176,810 of record CAZVNZ010000002.1, on the reverse strand, counting down.
TAAATTGAATAATACCAAACAAAGACTCCTTTACCCTGTCTGTTGTTGGTCTTGTATCAAAATCTATGGGAGAATTTAGTATCGTCCCCCTTTTTTCTCCGGCAACTACTCGCATATTTTACCTCTTTTATATAATTTGCTCGGGCGTAATTAGGTAATCCATCTTAATGTCGTGTGCTTCGCATGCAAATACATTTTGCAGTTGAAACTCGTAAAGTATCCCGATTTTTGTTGCGTTTACCGCTTCTTTTAAGTAAGTATCGTAGTAGCCGTAGCCGTAGCCTATCCTGTTTTTCCCTTTGTCAAAGGCAATACCCGGTACTATTACAACATCTAATTTGTTAGGTTCTATTAGCTTTGCGCTTTCAAACTCCGGTTGAGGCACTCCAAAACTGCTTAGTACCAGTTTGGAGTTTTTTATATTTGCGCCGTACATTTTTTTGTTATTAACCACAGGCAAATACACGTTTTTGCCTTTATAAAGTAACCAACCGGCTAAATTTGCCGTTTTTACCTCGCCGTCAAAATCGCTGTATATTAAAATATTTTCTGCTTTTTTTACAACTTCAAAATCAATAAGTTTTTCGTAAATATTGTAGGAGTTATCCTCTATGTATTTAGAAGTTAAGCTTCTTCGCATTTCAAGCACTTTATCTCTTATTTGCTGTTTGTTCATCTCTAATTCCTTATATATACTCTTGGTACCCTGTTAGTATATGATAACACAATTTCGTAACTAATGGTACCGCAAATTTTTGCAATTTCTTCCGCTGTAAATGTTATATTGTCTCTTTTTCCCATAACAACCACAATATCCCCTGCACTAATATTTTTTATATGGGTAACATCTATCATAGTTTGGTCCATACACACCCTGCCTACAATATTTGCAAACACGTAATTATCTCCGTCTTTTACAAGCATTTTGCCCTTGCCCGAAAGCAGTCTGTTGTACCCGTCGCCGTAGCCTATTTGCACCGTTGCAATTTTCATTTTGCTTTTTGCCGTGTAAGTTGCACCGTAGCCTATACTTTCGCCTGCATCTACATATTTTATATGAGAAACCTCCGCCACAACCTCCATAGCCGGTATAAGCTCTACATCACCATGACAAACATTTTTTGAAGGATAGTAACCATACATAGAAATGCCAAACCTAATATAATCGTAGGCAAATTCGGGCAAATCTATGGCGGCGGCGCTGTTGCAACAATGGACTTTCGGGTAAAAGCCCTCTTTATTTAGCCCTGCCACAAACTCCATAAATTTTTTATGTTGATTATGGGTAAACTCTTTATTTGCCTCGTCGCTACAAGCAAAGTGGGTAAAAATACCGTCTAAAACCACGTTTTTGCAAGCCCTTAGTGCGTCTGTTACTTCGCTTAGTTCCTTTAGCTTTCTTATGCCTATACGGCACATGCCCGTATCTATTTTTAGCTGTATGCTTGCTTTTTTGTTGTTTAGTTTTGCTATTTCTTCTATTTGCAAAATATCCTCTGCACTTGCCACGCACATACTTAAGTCTGTGGTTACACCTAAAAACATTTGGTTTTTGTTGGAAAGCCCTAAAACAATAATGGGTGCTTCCTTTACTTCCAAACGCAATGCCGCCCCTTCCTCGCACATGGCAACCGCAAGAGTTTTTGCCCCTGCATTAAGTGCGGCGCTTGCCACCTCAAACATACCGTGACCGTAAGCATCCGCCTTAACCACAGCTATAACTTGGCTTTTGCCAATATTTTGCCCTATATTTTTTATATTGGTAGCAATACTATCCAAATTTATTGTTGCATAGGTGTTTCTGTACAAGCCACTACCTCATAAATTATATACTACTTCTTCGCTAAGTATTTTTACATCCCTGTTTTTTAGGGCATCGAAGGCTTTTTGCAACTCGTCCACTCTAAATATTATTAGTGCGTTTTCGCTGTGAGTACCCACAAAGGAATATAAATATTCCACGCTTATTTCGCTTTCCATAAGCGCCTCTAATACTTTAGCAAGCCCTCCCGGATTATCCTCCACCTCAACTGCCAGCACTTCCGTTACACTTGCGGTAAAATTAGCACTTTTGATGATGTCTAATGCTTTAATAGGGTCGTTTACAATACATCTTAATATACCAAAATTGGATGTATCCGCAATGCTTAGGGCTTTTAGGTCTATACCGTTATCGGCAAGGGTTTTTGTCAGGCTGTGCAACCTGCCCTTTTTGTTTTCTACAAATACAGAAATTTGCTTAATAAACATATTTTTATCTCTCCTTTAAAGGTTTCTGTTATCAATAACTCGTTTTGCTTTGCCCTCGCTGCGTTCTATGGTTTTAGGCTCTACAAAAGTGAGTTTTGCGTTAATATTTAATACCGCTTGTAGTTGAGCGGATATTTTATGTTGCAGTTTTTCTATCTCTCGTATTTCGTCCGAATATAGATTCTCCGACAGCTCCACCTTAATTTCCAGTACGTCGAAATTACCCTCTCTTGAAACTATAATTACATAGTGAGGCGCAATCTCGCTATACTTAACAAGCACCTCTTCGATTTGCGACGGAAATACGTTTACACCTCTTATAATAAGCATATCGTCCGTTCTTCCAAGCACCTTGCTCATACGCACAAAGGTACGTCCGCACTTGCATTGCTCGGAGTTTAGCATTGTAATATCTCTTGTACGGTATCTTAGCAGGGGTATTCCTTCTTTGTTGATGGTGGTAAATACCAGCTCACCTTTCCCTTGTGTTGATGATGTTAGGGTAGCGGGGTCTATAACCTCGGGGTAAAACATATCCTCTTGAATGTGCATACCTACCTGATGCTCGCACTCGCAAGACACTCCCGGGCCTGTAATTTCGCTTAGTCCGTAAATATCCAAGGCTTTTATGTTTAGCTGAGCCTCAATTTCCTTGCGCATTGCCTCCGTCCATGGCTCCGCACCAAAAATGCCTGCTCTTAGTTTGAGCTCTTTTGGGTCTATACCCATTTCCTTCATAGTTTCCGCAATGTACAACGCATAAGAAGGTGTGCAACAAAGTATTGTAGAGCCGAAGTCCTTCATTATCATTATTTGCCTTTGGGTATTACCTCCGGAAATGGGAATTACCGATGCACCTATTTTTTCTGCACCGTAGTGCATTCCAAGCCCTCCCGTAAACAGTCCGTAGCCGTAAGCCACCTGTATCACGGATTTTTTAGAGCCATCCGCCATATAAAGTGCTCTTGCCGCACATTCTGCCCAGCTTGTTATATCCTTTTGAGTATAGCCCACCACCGTAGGTTTGCCCGTAGTACCCGAAGATGCGTGTATTCTGATAATTTCGGATAGGGGTACGGCAAACATTCCGTAGGGGTAGTTGTCTCGTAAATCTTCCTTAGTTGTAAAGGGTAGCAAGTTAATATCGTCTATACTGTTAATATCCTCCGGACTTAACCCGATTTCTTGCATTTTCTCACGATAAAAGGGTACGTTTTTGTACACATGGTACACTAAGTTTTTTAGTCTTTCCGATTGAAGTTTTCTAAGCTCCTCCCTCGGCATACATTCCATTCTTTGATTCCAGTACATTTTTTTAGCCCATCTCCTTTATGATTAAATCTATTGTTGTATTTGCGTTACAGCACCTCGTAGCCCTGCTTAAATGCCTCTAAATTAAGCCCAATAAATTTTTCTTTAACCACATTTTTTATTGCTTGCTCCCAAACCTCTCTTTTAATATTCATATGCTTTGCAAGGACACCAAGCAAAATTATATTTACCGTTTTTACATTTTTAAGTTGCTCTGCAATTTGTAGTGCATCTACAAAAACTGCATCACCATAATGCTTTTTAATGTCTTCTATTATGTTTGGAGGGTACTGTGCCACCCCTGTTATTACAGGCATGGGCAGTATTTTTTGAGTGTTTGCAATGATGAGTCCGTCTTTTTTTAAATAGGGCATCCAACGTATTGCCTCTAACTGCTCAAAAGCAAGTAAAATATCCGCACTGCACTCCTCTATTGTGGAAGAATATACCTTTTCGTTATTGTCCCCCATTCTTACGTAGGTTACAACACTTCCACCCCTTTGAGCCATCCCGTGAACCTCGGACAGCGCTACATCAAAGCCTTCCAAAAGAGCAATTTGCCCAAGCACCATGCTTGCTAGCAAAGTACCCTGACCACCGACTCCTGCGATTACTATATTTTTCATCCTTACTCGCCTCCTATTGCCATAAATCTACATACATTTTTGCATAAACCGCAACCCACGCAAAGTGCGCTGTCTATAACAACTTGCTTTTCCTCTTTTTTGATTGCCGGGCAGCCAAGTTTTGTGCAAGTACCGCAGTTTCTGCATTTATCCGTAACCAATAGGGCTTCCTTAACCGCACCTTTATCTATAAGCACACAGCTTCTTTTTGTTATTATTACGCTTAGTTCCTCTTTTTCGTTTTCTTCTTTTAACAGTTTTTCCAGTCCGTCCAAGTCGAAAGGGTCTATTTGCGTTACATTTTTAATTCCTAAAGCTTTTACAAGCTCGAAAATATTTATTTGAGGGGCAACCTCCCCTTTTGCATTTTTACCCGTAGCACCGTGATCTTGATGCCCCGTCATACCCGTTGTGGAATTATCCAAAATAAGCAGGGTGGAAGTGGCTTTGTTGTACACCATATCTATTAAACCGGTTATACCGCTGTGCAGAAAGGTGGAGTCCCCTATTACGCTTACGAGTTTTTTGGTAAACTCCCGTCCTCTTGCCTTTTCCATACCGTGAGCCATACCTATCGATGCGCCCATACAAAGTGTGGTATCTATGGCATTTAGCGGTGGCAATGCACCTAATGTGTAGCAACCGATGTCTCCCATTGCGGTTAGCTTTAGTTTATTAAACAAGTAATATACCGCTCTGTGAGGGCAACCGGGGCATAACACCGGAGGGCGTGGAGGTAGGTTTTGAGTTTCTATGGGTGTGCATTTTTCATTTAGCATTTTTTCTCTAAGCATATTTGCGCTGTATTCGCCCTGCAATGTAAAGAGTTCCTTGCCTTCTGCCTCTAAGCCCATAACTTTAACCTGATTTTCTATAAATGGCTCTAATTCTTCTATTACATATAGTTTTTTTACTTTTGATGCAAATTCTTTAATTAAATCTTTGGGTAAGGGGTAAACCATACCTAATTTAAGTACGCTTACATCTCCTAAAGCGTCCTTTACATAGTTATAACATGTACCGCTTGTAATTACACCAACCTCTTTATTGTTATATTCTGCAATGTTTATTGGGCAGGTGTTTGCATAATTTGCAATATCCTTCATACGCTGTTCTACTATTATATGCCTTTTTTTTGCCATTCCAGGCATCATAACGTATTTGCCTATGTTTTTTTCGTATTCTTTTAGAGGTACATCCACTCTGTCCTCTTCCTCTACCACTCCTCTGCTGTGAGAAACTCTTGTGGTGGACCTTACAAGGACGGGAGTGTCGAATTTTTCGCTTAATTCGTAAGCGAGTTTAACAAATTCCTTAGCTTCTTTGGCGCAGGAAGGCTCTAACATTGGTAGGTGAGCACTTCTTGCATAAAAGCGGGAGTCTTGCTCGTTTTGGCTTGAGTGCATACCCGGGTCGTCCGCCACTATAACCACAAGACCTCCGTTTACTCCTGTGTATGATGCTGTAAATAGTGGGTCTGCCGCTACGTTTAAGCCTACGTGTTTCATACAGCTAAGCGCTCTTGCACCTCCGAAAGATGCTCCGCAGGCAACCTCTAACGCAACTTTTTCGTTGGGTGCCCATTCTGCATATACTTCATTGTATTTGGTAATAAATTCTGTAATTTCTGTGCTGGGAGTGCCCGGATAGGAAGAAACCACCCTAACTCCGCTCTCGTACGCACCTCTTGCATATGCTTCATTACCAAGCATTATTTTTTTCATTTGTACCCCTTTCTAATCAAACTCGGTTAAATATTTTTTCTGATGTCCGTTACCCTTTGGGCTTTGCCTTCAAACCTTCTTAACGTTTGAGGTTCCACTAAAGTAACTTTAACGTTCATATTAAGTATGGTAAATATATTGTGTCTTATTTTTTCCTGCAATCCTTCAAGTGCGGAATAGCTTGTTAAATAAGCAGGGTCCGCAACTTCCACCTTTACTTCCAGTTTATCCATAAATTTTTCTGTAAATATTATAATTTCGTAATGTGGCGCAAGCTCCTTCATGGATAGCAACACACCTTCTATTTGGGAGGGGAACACATTAACCCCCCTTATAATTAGCATATCGTCCGTTCTGCCCGATAGCTTCATCATCCTCATGGAAGTTCTGCCACATTTGCAGGGGGCATCGTCTAAGGAAGTTATGTCCTTTGTTCTGTATCTAAGCACGGGCAAGGCTTCTTTTGTCAGGCTTGTAACCACAAGCTCTCCCTTTTCTCCCATATTTAAGATATTGCCCTCTTCGTCTATAACCTCGGAAATAAAGTGGTCTTCCGCTATGTGCATACCGTTTTGTATATAGCACTCTCCGGAAAATCCCGGCCCTATTACTTCCGATAGTCCGTAGTTTTCCGTATCTTTAATGTTTAGGTGCTTTTCTATCTGTTTTTGCATTTCTTTAGTATGCCCCTCGCCTCCAAACAAGCCGAGACGCAGTTTAAAATGCTTAAAATCTATATTGAGTTTTTGCGCAGCCTCTCCTAAATACATGGCATAAGAAGGGGTGCTTATAAGTATTGTTGATTGAAAATCCTGCATTATCTTAAGCTGGCGCTCCGTATTACCGCTTGAAACAGGTATTACCGTAACGCCCACCTTTTCTAACCCATAATGAAGTCCGAAGCCACCGGTAAAAAGCCCATACCCAAAAGAAATTTGCGCAATATCCGTAGGCAGAGCCCCTGCAGCACATGCAATTCGTGCCACAAGATTTGCCCACATTTCTACATCGTTTCGTGTGTAGCCCACTACTGTGGGGTTTCCTGTTGTTCCCGAGGAGGCATGTATGCGCACCACATCTTTAAGGGGGACTGCAAGCATGGAGTAGGGGTAGTTTTCCCGTAAATCGTCCTTTGTGGTAAAGGGTATTTTTTCTATATCTTTAAGAGTTTGAATATGCTTAGGCTTAAGCCCAATTTCATCAAACTTTTTTGTATAATGAGGTATTTTGTCGTAGCAGTAATTAACGGTTGCTTTTAGCCTTTCTAACTGTAATTCTTCCGTTTGCTTTCTGCTTGCACATTCTTGATCCTTTTGCCATATAATATGTTCCATACTTTCACCTCTTATATAAATAATATATTTAATAATTATACTATATCTTTTCTTTCTTTACAAATAGATTTATTGGGTTCATCTGTTAAATATTTAACACTTTTAAGTTTAATATCCGTTTGAATATTTACATAATTATACATTAATAATACAATTTTTTTAAAGTCCGTTTCCGTTAGTAATTCCATTTTAGAAGGCAGAATTTTAAAAATTTCTCTAATGCCCTTTATTGTGCCTGCCTGCACTTTTGTGCCCCCTGTGCATTGCTTGCACACAACTCCCCCCTCAATGCTTGACCATTTAAGGCTTTCTTTAGCCGGATTTCCGCAAAGCACACAATTAGATGTTGATGGAATTATGCCCAAAATTTCCGTAATTCTTACAAAAAAATAAGCAAGACATTTATAATGAGGGTTATCTTGCATATAAAAAAGGCAGTTAACAAACAAAGAATACAGGTTTTTTAAGTCGTCGGAATTTCTAACTATTATTTCCGTAAGCTCTGTCATAACGCAAGCGGTGGTGTATTTTTCGTAATCTTTATGAATATACGAAAAATCGTGTTTTAAATACACACTTGTAAGGTAGTATCTTTCTTTTGAGACACTAAATTCAAACTCTCCGCAGCTTAGTATTTGAGTGGTGTTAAGCAGAGGGCTTTTAACCCGTTTAGCGCCTCTTGCCTGTGCAGTAATATGCCCTAAATCTTTGGCAAAAAGGGTTAGTATTTTATCGTTGTCTTTATAATCTATACTTTTAAGCACTACACACTCGTGTTTTTCAATCTCCATAATATCCCAGAGTTTTTAGTGTTGCGTTTTTGTTTCGCCAGTCCTCTTTTACCTTTACCCACACCTGCAAAAATACCTTTTCTTCTAAAAAGCTTTGCATATCTTCTCTTGCCATTGTGCCTATTCGTTTTAGCATTTTTCCCTTTGCGCCTATAATTATTCCTTTGTGAGAATCCTTTTCGCAAAAAATTAGCGCATCTATATTATATATGTTTTTTTCTTCGTCATAGTCCATTTTTTCTATTGCAACTCCAATGCCGTGGGGTATTTCCTTACCTATGCACTTAAGCGCTTTTTCTCTTATAAGCTCCGCCATTATTAGCCTTTCGGGTTGGTCGGTTATCATATCGTCCGTGTAAAATTTAGGGCCTACCGTAAGGTAAGTTTTTAAATGATCGATAAGCTCTGCCACACCGTCTCCGTTTTTTGCGGATATTAAAAAAATTGGCTTGTTGTACCCTTCCAACTTATTTTGCAATAAGGAAATTTCTTCCTCGGATACCGCATCAATTTTATTTAGTGCAATTACAAGACTACCCTCTTTTAGTTTGGCTAAAATTTCCTCGTCTCGCTCCTTTACCCCCATTTTTGCATCTGCAATAAAGAGGGCAACATCCACATCTTTTGCGGTAGAGTGTGCCACACTTACCATAAACTCACCTAATTTATTTTTTGGTGTATGTAATCCCGGAGTATCCAAAAAAACCATTTGATAGTCCGCTCTTGTAAGCACTCCTGCAATTCTGTTTCTTGTTGTTTGAGGTTTTTTGGAAACTATGGATATTTTTGTGCCTATAATTGTGTTGAGCAAGGTGGATTTACCTACATTTGGACTTCCTATTAAAGCTATAAACCCCGATTTAAAATTCATATCTACCTCTCTTTATTCCTTAAAAGGATATACTTTGTGCCAGTTTAAATACAATTACCGTTATTACAATGCCCAAAAGCCCACCTATTGCCACTTCTGCAAATGTGTGTACTTTGGTTTCCATTCTGCTTTCCGCAACAATTAGTGCCATCATAGCCGCAAAAGTTGTAGCCACAGGGTCTAAAGTTACAAAAGCTATTGCCGTAAACAAAGAAAAGGCAAAAGCGGTATGTCCGCTTGGCATGCCCCCCTGCACATAGCTGCCCCCTCTTTTAATAGAGCGGGATTTTATAAGTATTACCGCTACAAATACAATAAGTAAAGCGGCAAACATAACGTATGCCGGCATATTTGACAATAAATTTATTGTGGAAAAAAAGGACAAATTGTATAGTTTTCTAAAAAAAACCAAAAACCCTACAATAAGGGCATTAAACGCCGCAATAAGCACTCCTCCGGCAGAAACGTCCTTTGCGATTTTTGCAAGTTCGCTGTACTTTTTTTCCATTAAAATATCTACAACCGCCTCCACAGAGGTATTAAACAGCTCTGCAAAAAATACAAAAGCTATGGAAATTGTAAGGGCTATCATCTCAAACCTTGTAATGTTTGTAATTAGAGCCGCAACAATAACAAGCACCGCAAGAGCAACATGGATTTTCATGTTTCTCTCCATTTTAAAAGAATGAATTACTCCGCTTATTGCATGGTTAAAACTGTTTATTATCGATTTTTTTGGAATTTTTTGTTGCTCCATAAAGTGTTATACCCTGTTTATATTTATTTTATCTAATATTTTTTCCTGCATTTCTTCCATTGCTTGCGTCTCTTCTTTGGTTGTGTGGTCGTACCCTATTAAATGTAAAAGCCCGTGGAGAGCTAAAAAAACACTCTCTCTTAGTAGGGAGTGATTATATTCCTCACTTTGCGTTTTTGCACGCTCTATGCTTATTGCAATATCACCAAGAAAAATATCCCCCTCTATTTCCTCCGTTTGTATGGAGTTTATGCAGTCTTTAAGCAGTCCGCTAAATTCGTAAGCCGGAAAGGAAAGCACATCTGTGGGTGCATCAATATTTCTAAATTCCAAATTTAGTTTTTGTATACCCTCGTTGTCCGTAATAAGTATATTAACACAGCTTTTAAAAGGTATTTGTGCCTCCTCAAACGCTTTTTTAATTGCGGTCATAATTTCATCATTAAAATCTGCATGGTTAATTTCATTAGATAACGTTATCTTCATCTTCTACTCCGTGTATTTTAAGCTCCGGATATTTAACTCTTGTATGGTAAATACCCTCAAAAATCTTCATAAATGCTTGGGTAATTATTTCTAAGTCTTTTCTGTTTAAGGGGGCAAAATCCAGTTGCCCTTCGTCATATTTGCTTTTTATTATCTTTCTTACCATAGCCTCTATCTCCTCTTTATCAGAGCTTTCAAGGCTTCTTACCGCCGCTTCTACCGAGTCTGCAAGCATTACTATTGCACCCTCCTTTGTGGTGGGGGGAAATCCTGTGTATTTAAAGTCGTCTATATTTACATTTTCGTCCTTATTTTTTGCTTGTGCGTAAAAATAACCCATAACGCTGTTGCCATGGTGAGAAATGCAAATATCTATAATCTCTTGAGGAATTTTATTGCTTTTAAGTAATTCCACACCGTCCGTCACGTGGTCCATAATAATATTTGCGCTTTGTATAGGCACTAAATTATCGTGAGGGTTAATATTATTTTTTTGGTTTTCTTTGTAAAACATAGGGTGATTTACCTTACCTATATCGTGAAAATACGCACCTACCCTTGCTAAGAGAGAAAAACCGCCAACCTCGTTACAAGCGGCTTCTGCAAGGTTTGCCACCAGTATACTATGATTATAAGTACCCGGTGCCTCCATTACAAGCCGTTTTAAAAGTGGGTTGTTGGGTGCGGATAATTCTAAAAGTTTTGAGGGTGTTGTAAGTTTAAAGGCGCTTTCTATAATGGGCAACACACCTATGCTTATTACACCGCACATAAATCCACTAAGGGTAATAATTAGTAAAGTTATGCCAAACTGCGAAAGGTTTAATATGTTTAGCAAATAGCATAAATATTGAATTACTACCGCCGGAATTACGGCAGCCAGCCCTGCAATAATGAGGGTAGACCTAAACTTCATATTTTTTAGCACATAAACCGCAAAGAAGGAGCCAAGTATCATATTGAGCAAAATAATAAGTGTATCCGAGCTAAAAATATCATGCCCTCCAACCGTAACGCTTACAAGCAACAAGGACAAAAATATGCTGTATATAATGGCATTTTTAGGGGAAAGCAAAATAGCACCCAAAATTGCAAATAAAATTATGGGGTAAATATTTGTGGATAAAATTTGCATTAAGGCGGTACTTGCATATGCCACCACCGTAAGTATGCACAGTATGGCTACTTTTTTAGTGGTATAAAGTAATTTTAAATTAAATCTGATTAAAAACAAAGTATACAAAACAAATGTAAGCAGTATGTAAATTATTACCACCATATAGGGATTAAACGAAGAAACCTCCGCTTGCAACAGCCCTAAACTTTTTAGTGTTTGATATTGGGCAGCAGTTACAATTTCCCCTTTAACTACAATGTTTTGCCCCTTTTTATACTCTACCGGCACAAAGTTTTTTTCTATTGCTTTTTTCTGCTCTGCCGTTGCTTCTTCGTCATAGGTCATATTTGCTACAAGTGCGTTTGTAATAAGTTTATTTATAATATAACCCTCTTGGTTTGTAAGGTTTGCTTTGCTTAAAACCTTCTTAAGTACATTGTTGCGCACTCCGTCTATATCTTGCGCATAAATATCCTTGCTTATCTCCTCTTTAACACTATCTGTAAGTACAGTATTTAGAGATGCCATATCGGCATCTGCCATATTTAATATGGTAGAATAATCCGTAGTATAGATGTATTGAGGGAATAATTCGTCTAAATGCTCTGTATTTTCTCTTGTTAAAATACGTACAACGTCCGTTGTCATAGGGTCGTAGCTTTGCACGGTGTACAGTGCCGGTAGGGGCGCTTTATCCTGCCCCACTGGCAAATTATCGTTATCCTGTTGCACTTTTTCAATAGCCGCTTGGGAGTCCGCAAGCTTTTTTTGCTCGGCGGCATCAAAAACCTCTTTAGCATATGCACGGGCATTGCTAAAAGAGGTCATATCTTCTTGTACTTTTTTAATAATTGTATTGTTTAAATCCTCATCTCTTGTATAAACCACACCCACCTTTGCTTGTTCTTCTTCTATAAGGTTGTTTGTGGTTATTTCGTCTACAATATTTTTATTGGCGGTGATGGTTTGCTCGGAAATCTCACCCTGCTTAATATCGTAGGTTTGAGGTGTTATGGAAATAGACGCAATTATCATACAAACGACCATTGCACCTACAAGCAATAAACTATTAAAAATCAGTTTTCTGTTTTTATTTGTTTCCACTACTTGTATTCTCCGCTTTTTCAAATGCCTTAATAATATTTTTTACCAGTTGATGCCTAACAACGTCCTTGTTTGTTAAGTTAATTATTGCAATGTCTTTAATATCCTTTAGTATATTAACCGCTTTAACCAGCCCTGATTGCCTGTTTTTTGGCAAATCTATCTGTGTAACATCTCCCGTTACCACAACTTTAGAGCCTTCTCCGAAACGTGTTAAAAACATCTTCATTTGTTCTACGGTACAGTTTTGTGCTTCGTCTAAAATAATAAAAGCATCGCTTAGTGTTCTGCCCCTCATATATGCTAAGGGTGCAACCTCCACCACTCCTTTTTCCGTAAGTTTTGCGTATGCGTCCTGCCCCATAAAATCGTATAAGGCATCGTACAAAGGGCGCAAATAAGGGTCTACTTTATTTTGAAGGTCTCCGGGTAAAAAGCCTAAGCTTTCCCCTGCTTCTACCGCCGGTCTTGTTAAAATAATACGGGATATTTGTTTATTTTTAAGTGCCACAACCGCCATTGCCATAGCAAGATAGGTTTTTCCCGTACCTGCAGGACCCACGCATATTGTAACTGTGTTGGCTTTTATAGCCCCTACGTATTGTTTTTGCCCAAAGGTTTTGCTTTTAATTTGTTTGCCCTTTGAGTTTATTGCAATAATATCACTCATAATACTGTCTGCGCTTTCTTTGTGACCGCCTTTTACAATCTCTAAAACATAGCTTAAAGTATTTTGGGTGATATTTTCGTTTTTGTTGTACATCTTTTTTAGTATATCTATAATATCAGCAGCAACTTGTGCTTCTTCGCCGGATATTGTTATACCTTCGTTAGTTGTTCTTATTGTAGTTTTGGTTTCTTCTGTTATTATATTAATAAGCTCGTCGCAGCTACCGAAAATAGCTGCCATTTGCTCCATATTTTCAAAGTTTACAAAAATTTCCTGCAATGCAATACTACTCCTATTTTACTTATTTTACAGTATAACATATTATTTTGTAAAACGCCATATAAAAAGCTTGCTTGATGCCAACTTTTTATAAACCCTCGTTAGTGGTTGTAAACTAAGAATACTATTAGTAAAATATGGCATTTTCGCAAAAAGCATATTACAAATCGGTAATATGTGAAAATTACACTCCACACCCCAAAAACCCCTTTAAACCAAGCAAAAAATGTTATAATTAATAAAACAGAGACGTAAAAGCGGGCGGTTAGCACCTTTTCCTTTGCTAAGGCAAAAAGGTGGTGATGTTTATGGAGTATTTAATCATATTCGCAGTTATTCTGATTGTGATAGAAAGAATATTCAGAAATGACACAAAAAAATAACCGCCCCTGGCACGGGCAGTTATTTTATTTTGATAAAAATCTCGTGCTAACCGCTTAGCGGTTGCGTCTCTGTTTATATTATAGCACATATAACAAAATTGTAAACAACCAATTTTCAACCCAATCCACCTAAATCAACTAATAATACAAACCCACAAACCTACCATAAAAATACATGGCATTTTTGCAAAAATATATTGCAAATTAGTAATATGTGAAATTTAAACTTCACACCCCAAAAAAACCTTTAAAACCAAGCAAAAAATGCTATAATTAATAAAACAGAGACGCAAAAGCGGCCGGTTAGCACCTTTTCCTTTGCTAAGGCAAAAAGGTGGTGATGTTTATGGAGTATTTAATCATATTCGCAGTTATTCTGATTGTGATAGAAAAAATATTCAGAAATAACACAAAAAAATAACCGCCCCTCGCACGGGCAGTTATTTTAATTAAATTAAATAACTAAAGTGCTAACCGCTTAGCGGTTGCGTCTTTGTTTATATTATAACACATTTACCAAAAATGTAAACACCAATTTCCAAAAACCCTCTACTTCTTATTTGCCCTCATGCGTTGTTGAGCATCTAAAATGCGTTTTCTCATACGCAGGCTTTTTGGCGTTACCTCTAAAAGCTCGTCGTCTCCTATAAACTCTATCATTTCCTCTAAACTTAGATTTCTTGGTGTTACAAGCCTAAGTGCGTCATCGCTACCCGAGGCACGTACGTTTGATGCGTGCTTTTTCTTGCATACATTTACTATTAAATCCTCGTTTTTAGGGCAATAGCCTACTAACATACCTACATAAACGGGTACTCCGGCGCCTATAAATAACGTTCCTCTTTCTTGAGCATTGTATAGCCCATAAGTTACTGCCTCTCCCGTTTCATATGCAATTAAAGATCCGTAACTGCGTTTTTCAATATCTCCCTTATATGGGGCATAGCCATGAAAAATCGTGTTTAGTATGCCTTCTCCTCTGGTGTCCGTCATAAACTCGCTTCTGTATCCGAAAAGTCCTCTTGCAGGTACTAAAAACTCTATTCTCATACGCTCGCCGTGGGGTGTCATGTGTACCATTTCCGATTTTCTTATGCCTAATTTTTCTATTACACTACCCACGCTTTCCGAGGGTACGTCTACAAGCAGTCTTTCTATTGGCTCGTTCATAACACCGTCTATGGTTTTATAAAGCACTTTTGGTGCGCCTACCATAAACTCGAAGCCTTCTCTGCGCATAGTTTCTATTAAAATGGAAAGGTGCATTTCCCCTCTGCCTAAAACTCTAAAGGTGTCGGGAGTGGAGGTTTCGTGTACCGCTAAGGAAACATCCTTTTTAAGCTCGTTAAACAGCCTTTCTCTTAAATGTCTTGAGGTTACAAACTTACCTTCTTTGCCTGCAAAAGGCCCGTCGTTTACACTAAATGTCATTTCTACCGTAGGCTCGGATATTTTTACAAACGGTAGTGGCTCAAACTCGTATGGCGCACAAATGGTGTTGCCTATATTTACCGTCTCTAAGCCGGAAAAAGCAATAATATCTCCGGCGCCTGCGCTTTTTACCTCCGTTCTCTTTAAGCCGTCATACTTAAAAATTGCCGTTACCTTGCCGTTGGTGCATAAATCCTCTAAGTGATAATCGCAAACGGAGACTTCCTGCCCCTGCTTGATTTCTCCTCTTTCTATTCTGCCCACCGCAATTCTGCCTACATACTCGTTAAAATCTATGGAGGATACCAGCATTTGCAAGGGCTTATCCAAATCCCCCGAAGGCGCCGGAATATAATCTAAAATAGTTTCAAAAAGCGGTTTTAAATCCTCCCCCTCTTTGTTTGGGTCCATACTTGCTGTACCCTTTCTTCCCGAGCAATACACAATAGGGCTGTCTAACTGCTCGGAAGTGGCATCTAACTCAAGTAGCAATTCTAAAACCTCGTCTCCCACATCGTTTAGCCGTGCGTCCGGTCTGTCCACTTTGTTTACCACTATAATTACTCTGTGGTTTAACTCTAAGGCTTTTTGCAATACAAAACGGGTTTGAGGCATAGGGCCTTCAAAGGCATCCACCAATAAAAGCACACCGTTTACCATTTTTAGTACACGCTCTACCTCTCCGCCAAAATCCGCATGCCCCGGAGTGTCTACAATGTTGATTTTTACCCCTTTGTAGTCCGTTGCAGTATTTTTAGCCAGTATGGTAATTCCTCTCTCCCTTTCGAGATCGTTAGAATCCATTACCCTTTCCGCCACCACCTGATTTTCTCTAAAACTCCCTCCCTGCTTTAACATTTCGTCTACAAGAGTAGTTTTGCCGTGGTCTACGTGGGCAATAATTGCTATATTTCTTAAATCGTTTCTTAACAAAATTTAATTCTCCTATTTCTTTTTTAACTAATTGATTATATACTAATAATGTAGATAATGCAAGAGGTAACCGATGAATACTGATTTAACCGATACAAATTTAGAACTGCTTTGCCCCTCGGGCAACACCGCAAGTTTGAAAAGCGCCATTGCCAACGGTGCGGATGCAGTATATATAGGCAATAAAAACTTTTCTGCACGAAACTATGCGGATAATTTTGAAATTCTATATTCCGCAATAGAATTTGCACATAAGCATAAAGTAAAAGTTTATGTTGCGCTAAACACCTTAGTTACGGACAGAAACCTTAAAAACTGGGTAAAAACCGCCTACGATGCCTGCAATGCCGATGCTTTTATAGTGCAGGATTTAGGGGGTGCAAAACTACTGAAAAAGCATCTGCCCCAAATACCCCTCCACGCAAGCACACAAATGACTGTGCATAATCTTTACCAATGCAAAACTCTTGAAGAACTTGGTTTTACCCGTGTTGTGTTGGCAAGAGAGCTTAGTTATGCCCAAATAAAGCATATTACATCTAACTGCGTGTTGCAAACGGAGGTTTTTGTACACGGCGCCTTGTGCTACTGCTATTCCGGCCAATGTTTGATGAGCAGTTTTATAGGTGCAAGAAGTGCCAACCAAGGCATGTGCGCCCAACCCTGCCGACTTATGTACGATTTGCAAGGCAAAAAGGGGTATTTACTAAACACAAAGGATTTATGTTTAATAGACCATATCCAAAAGCTAAAAGAGGTAGGTGTAACCTCTTTAAAAATCGAAGGACGTATGAAAAACCCATTTTACGTGGGCGTAACCGCAAAGTTATATAAAAAAGCAATAAATGGAGAGCCTTTAACCAAAGAGGACAGGCAAATGCTAAATCTTACCTTTAACAGAGGCTTTACCCACGGCAATTTTTTAGGGGAGAAAAACATTTTTGCATCAGGACTAACCAAAACCAAGTCGGTGGAAGAAAAAGGTTTTTTAAATATTTGTGATGATGATATTACACCAACTCCTACACCAATAAGCAAGTTTGAGATTGCTAAAATTATTTTAAATACAGCAAAAAAAACACCGTTATTTGCCATGCAGGTGCAAAGCGCTAAACAGGCAAAAGCGGTTGAGGGTTACGCAGACGAGCTTTACCTTCCTATAAACTCAGAAATTTCCACAAGCACTAAATGCGTAGGGGTGTACCCTCCCATAATGCAGGATGTAGATCATCATCACCACGAAAAATACCCAAGTGTGCTTTTAACCTCCTTTATGCCTACCCACAAACAAAAATATGCGGACTTTACCTTTAATGTTATGAACTGCCATACATTAGAAACACTAAAAAATATGGGGTTTGCCCGTGCCACACTTTCTTTAGAGCTAACCGCAAGGCAAATTATGGATATGCAGGTTGCAGGCATACAAACGGAAGTGGTTGTATACGGCAGACAACGTCTTATGGTAA
Source organism: uncultured Christensenellaceae bacterium (assembly GCA_964628515.1). Classification (GTDB taxonomy): domain Bacteria; phylum Bacillota; class Clostridia; order Christensenellales; family Christensenellaceae; genus CAZVNZ01. The sequence goes on along the minus strand of CAZVNZ010000002.1, from coordinate 159,274 downwards.
GCAGTTACTGCCCTGTAAATTGCGATAAAACCAACTGCAAGCTAAACTCTAAGAGTTGCTTAAAGGACAAAACGGGGGCAAGCTTTCCCATAATGCGCAACAACAAAAATTGTGAAATTTCTGTATATAATAGTGTGCCACTCTTTATTGCGGATAAAATTAATGATATAATAGCAGATGTATACCGACTCAACTTTACAACAGAATCTCCCGAGGAATGCGAAAAAATTGCCAAGATATATTTAGGCAAACTTTCTCCCTCCGCTTTTAAAGGCAAGTATACCCGAGGTCATTTTTACAGAGGGGTCGGCAATAAAAACTAATTACTTACAATATTACGAAAGGACATCACGGATTTGCATCCTAAGCGACATATGAAAAAATCAATATTAATTACACTACTAACATTATTTGTTGTAACAACGGCATTTGCAGGTTGCAATGCACAAACTAAGGAAAGTAACGAGCAGGCAGAGCCGTCTTTAAACATCACCAAAGAAACAGAGCAACATTTTGAAAGCGAGGAAGTTATTGTAAAATCAACTCCAAGTCCGTCCCCTACGCCCACACCGCCACCCACGGCAGACCAGCTGAAACAAAGGTTTTTTGAAACGGATGTACTTAATTATATACCCGAAAATTTTTACGAGAAGGACGAAAAAACCGTTTCTTACGATTTAATAACTTCGGATAGAGAAAAGGCGGTTTCTTTGCAGGATAAATACACCCAATGGTTGACAGATGCAGCCGCAAAAATGGGTGGAGAAATCTCTGTAAACATTGAAGGCATACCTAACTGGGAAATGCTCAATTTGCTTACTTTTAACTATTGCGAGGATAAAAACAACTTAAAAACCGCATTGCAAAGCGCAATTAATTTCGATTTGACGGACGGTATCCTCAACATCACCCCTAAAAATCATGTCGAGCTTTTTTACGAACTTCCCGAAACGGAAAAGGTTAAGCACATAAATAATTCCTTTATGTTTGCCTACCTCCAAACTATTTACGATGACGACCTTAATTTTTTAGATGTAACACCTCCTGAAAGCTATACGGTAGCGGACTTTTTGTTCCCCATTGCCCCTGTTAAAAAGTATGTTTTTGGGGATAATTGGTACGACGGTAGAGACAAAGGCAAACGCAGGCACACAGGCACGGATATAAACGCACCCGAGGGCACTCCCCTACTTGCAGTTACGGACGGTACAATTTTAGATGTGGGCACTAACGGCGGTGCAGGCAATTACGTTGTTTTACTGGGAGCGGACGGCACCCAATACCATTATTATCATATGGTAGAGCCTTCAAACACTACTGTTGGACAGGAAGTTACAGTTGGCGAGCAGGTAGGCAAAGTGGGAGACACGGGCAACAGCACGGCAAACCACCTGCATTTTACCCTAATTTCGCCAAACGGGTACTACTTAAACTCCTACCCTTATTTAAAGCGTGCTTACGATAACCTTTTAAACCAAGGCTAAATGCTAATTTTTCGCTTATTTGGTGATGGTGATGTAAGGTAAAAAATCTATCGTGCTTGTTTTTTGGTGATTTTGTGCATCATAGCTATTGTATCTGTGGGTGTTTGGGAGTACGCCCCATATTTTTTGGTGGCAAGCTCTCCGCTTTTTCCGCAAATATAAGTGCCATAAATACAACTTTCAAAGGGTGTGTACCCTTGGGCTACAAGCCCTCCTATACAACCTGTAAGTACATCTCCGCTACCCCCTTTTGCCATACCGCTACTGCCACAACAAACAAGCACTACCCTACCCTTAGGGTTTGCCACTATGGTTGTTGCTCCTTTAAGCAGTAGTACAACATTGTACTCTTGTGCAAATTTAGATGCAAGGTTTATGGCATCAACCTTAATTTCTTCCACACTTAAATTAATTAAACGGGAAAACTCTTTTAAATGGGGGGTCAGCATAATTTGTGCGGAATTTTCCCTGTTTAACAGTACATCCACATCGGTACTCAGTGCGTTTATGCCGTCGGCATCAATAACCAAAGGTTGTTTTGCCGTTGTAATTAAATGCTTAACAATAGCAGTCGTTTCCTCCCCCATGCCCATACCGCAACCTACGGCTATTGCGGTTTTATCCACATTATTTATGATATTTAGCTTCGTTTGTATATCTCCTTCAAGTAGGGTTAAAACAGCTTCAGGTAGATTATTTTTTATTACATCCAAAACACCGTTAACGCTTGCAAGATTAATTAGCCCCACTCCTGTTTTGGAAGCACTTTTTGCGCATAACAAAGCGGCTCCGCTCATTAAATTACTCCCTGCTGCTATAAGCAGTTTACCGTAGTCCCCTTTGTTTGAATCCTCTTTGCGTGCTTTTAGTTTAAAGTCTTTGGTTTGAAATTCTTGTACGTCTATATTTTCTTCCCATTTTTTATCCTTGCCTATTTTTACTAAAATTAGTTTACCGCAGTAGTTTTTGCAAGCGCCTAACAAGTGCCCGATTTTTTTATGTTGAAAGGTAATTGTGGCATCTGCCTTAAATGCAACACCAAGAATATTGCCGTTATCTCCACATACTCCTGAGGGTATGTCTATTGCAATTTTATAGCCTTTTTGTTTGTTTATATATTCTATAATATCTGCATAAATTCCTTCTATATTGCGGTTTAGCCCCACGCCAAACAGTGCATCTATTATAATATCCCAAGGCTTGTTTTCTGCTTTTTCCACTAATTGAGCGGATAGCATTATACGAGTGGTTTTTTTAAGGGCAAAAAAGTTTTCTTTGGTTTCTTTAGTGGCAGTCTCAATGTCTCCCACATAAAATACTTTTACTTTAAACCCTTTGTTTATAAGCAATCTGCCCACCGCAAAGCCGTCCCCTCCGTTGTTGCCCGTACCGCAAAAAATAGCTACTCTGCCCCCCTTAAATTTAGAGCAGATGTGTTTTACCACCCTTTTTGCCGCATTTTCCATAAGTTGTTTGGAAGGCGTTTTTTTCATCATATACGCATCCGAAAGGGCGGATTCTCTACTTGTTAATACATACTTCATTTTTAACTCCTATATAACTTCCGCTACCGCTATTGCCGTGGCATATTCTTTGCAATGGGAAATACTAATGCTTATTTTTGCATTACTGCCCTTAACCTCGCAATAAGGAGCGCCGTTATTTGTATGGAAAACTTCTATATCTGTCAGAGGAATATCCGTAATGCCCTTACTTAAGGCTTTTAGCACCGCTTCTTTAGCGCAAAAAATACCTGCACCGCTTTGGGCTTTATTTGCCTTAGATGCAATGTATTCCTGCTCCCCTTTGGTGAAAACTCTGTCCATAAACTTTGAGTTTTCTGTTTTATCCAAAATACGTTTTATTTCTATTATATCCGTGCCTATGCCTGTAACCATAGTTTATGCCCTCTCCTTTTTTACAAATTTATATATGTGAAAAGTAGCACCCTCACCCAACAGAGGCGTAAATGGCATTTGCAACCGCCCGCCTTACAACCTCCGCCGTTGCCGTTATGAGTATATTTATGTCACATGCCTTTTTTCCGCAAGAAAGCGCAAAAAGTGTGTCTCCGTCTATGCCTGTATGCACGGGGGAAATGCTTCTTGCCAGCCCGTCTTGCCCCACCTGTGCAATTTTTACCGCAAAATCTTTGTTAAGCAAGGCATCTGTTGCTATTACACCTATGGTGGTGTTTGTTTTTAGTATTTCCTCGTAGGTAACTTTATTTGCTAAAATAAATTCTTCTTGATTAATAAAACCATTGTTGTATGCACCTGCAATAATTTTGCCGTTGTCGTAAATATCTCCTGCCGCATTTACCGCTATTATTGCACCTACCACCGTTCCGTTTGGTAATGTAATGCTCGCACTTCCCAAGCCGGATTTTTGCATAAAAGTGTCCCCTAACAATTTGCCCACCGTTGCACCGCAACCTACCCCCACGCAACCTTGCTCAAACTGCTTTTTTGCGTTTAAACAGCTTTTATATCCCATTTGCGATGTTGGGCGTACATCCCTTTTGCCTATGCCTAAATCGTAAATTACCGCCGCCGGAATTATTGGCACGCAACCCTCTTTTGTAATTACCCCTCTGTTGTTTTCTTCGCAAAACTGCATTGCTCCGTCCACACTTGCAAGACCGAAAGCACTTCCTCCGCACAGCATTATTGCGTTTGCTTTATCTACGCTCATACCCTGCTTCATAAAATCCGTTTCTCTGGTGCCGGGTGCACTTCCACGCACATCTATACCACATACACAACCCTCTTCAAGTACAATGGCACTAACCCCTGTTTTTGCTTCATCATCATGACAATGCCCTACAAGCACGCCTTCAACATCTGTAATTAATCCTGCATACATATGGATATTTCTCCTGCATTATATTTATTTATTACGCCATCGCAACCTATAATTATTTCCATATTTTCGTCAAATCCAAGGCACACTCCAAAAAAGGTGTTTTCCCCTTGTTTTATTTCTACATTTTTATTTATAACCGCACTTAGCTTTGTGTATTCATCAAAATAGCTTATGCCGTCCTCTAATTTTTTTATGTAGCTGTGCACTTCCTCTATTACGCACTTAAATAGCGCTTCGCAGTCGTACTCTTTGCCTGTGGCAAGACGCAGGGAAATCGCTTTGTTTTTAAGCCCCTCGCTAAATTCCTTTTGGTTTACGTTTATGCCTATGCCACTAATTATAAAATCCACTTTACTGCCTGTGCTCGTCATCTCCGTTGAAATTCCGCATACCTTTTTATTGTTGCAATAAACATCGTTAGGCCATTTTATTTGAGTGGCTACTTTGCATACCTTTTTAATGGCACTTACTACACTTAGTGCCACTCCGCAAGTTATTTTAGGTGTTTGGGAAATCTCTATGTTTGGGCGCAGCACCATGCTCATCATTAAGCAGTCCTGCCCGTTGTTTTCCCACACTCTGTTAAACCTGCCCTTGCCTGCCGTTTGTCTGCCTGCCACCACCGCACAAGTTTCCCCCTCGAGCGCCTTGCTTTTAGCGTAAATATTGGTAGAATCCACCTCATCTAACCATATGACTTTTATGCCGTTATGGGTTTTTAAATCCTTAATACTCATCTTCTATACTAAGCAACCTTTTAATATCGTCGTAGTTAAAGCCTTTGTTTAATAGGGCTGTAACCGTTTTGTAATCCCTTTTGCGTTTTTCCAGCCCTGCATATTTTGTTTGATACCGCTCTATATAGTTTTTTAGTACGTCATCTTGTTGCTCCGTTTGCCTGCTGTACTCTTTTGCAATCTCTCTGTCTATACCCTTAAGTATCAGCTTTTGCTCTATTACCCTTGCGCCGTACTTGTTTGACAGCTCTTCTGTATACATTTGTGCGTATTTTTCGTCGTCAATATAGTTGTACTCTTTTAGCTTTTCTATTGCATACTCTATGGCACTTTCCCTTATACCCTTTTCTTTAAGCTTTTTTTCCACTTCCCTCTTTGTACACATTTTGTAAGAGATTTTTTTAATGCCTAATTCCAAAGCATACTTTTTTTCGTCCTGCTCCAATATTTCCTTTGCAAATTCCTCGGAGATTTCCACATCTCTTTTTAAGCCGTTGCTTAAAATTGTATCTAAATACAAGGCAAAGGCAAATTCCTCATCGCAGTATATATTGGCTCTGTTTTTATTTTTTACACATTCTTTAATATCTGTAATTTTCATAACTATATTATATTAATAAAACAAAAAATTTGCAAATTTAATTATAATTTATTATAATATTAGTATGAAAAATATATATAAAAGAACTGTTTGTTTACTGATTTTAATATTAATTGCCCTAACGCCCCTAACTGCCTATGCTTTTGAAAGCGGAAAGGTTTTAGAGCAGGGTGCGGTGGGTAGCGATGTTATGAACATCCAAAACCGACTAAGAGATTTAGGCTACTTAAACTTCCGTGCCACAGGCAAGTTTTCGGATATGACGGTTATTGCCGTCAGACATTTTCAAACGCAAAACGGGCTTGAGGTTACGGGTAATATAGACAAAACAACGGTAGATAAAATGTTTAGTGCGGACGTTATTAAAAGCAAAATAAACCCTGCCGTAAAAAAGGTTTCCGGCCCTGCATACAGCGGTGCGGTAAAACAAAGGGGCGCACTTTCTTCCTGGGAGGAAATAACCACAAAATTCGGCGCCGGCACTACGGTGGAGGTTATGGACTTTAACACCGGGAAAACCTTTAAAGTCAAACGTGTGGGAGGCAAAAACCTTGCATATGTAACCACCGTATCCACAGATGATTACGACACTTACCGCAGCACTTTTAGAGGGGATACTTGGGAGCATCGCCCTGTACTTGTAACAATAAACGGCATGGTGTACGCCGCCTCCCTATTTGGAATGCCCACCTACACTACCTCGGCAGATAACGAAGGTGGCATGAAGGGGCATACATTTATGTATTTTAACACAAGCAAAACTGATGTGTTTTCCTTAGGGGACGAAGAACACATTGTTGCCATAAATAAAGTTGCCAAGCAATAATAAATATTCCTTATATAAACTGATACAGTATTAATCGGGTGTAAAATACCATTGAGCAATATTTGCAAACACCTTGTTTTGCCGTGGGTTTCGTATATCCCTTAAGGTGTTATCGCAGACTATGGAGTTCATCCTAAAATAAAGCCCAATTTGCGGTATGTTGTTTACCAGTATTTCCTGTAAATTACCGTACGCCTTTTTTACCCCCTCGGGCTCTACCGATTGCTCGCATTGCGCTACTGCAGTTTCAAGCTCCTCGCTGTAATAACTGCCGTAGTTGTATTTGCCACCGTTTGAAAACATTTCCTTTAAAATATGCCTGTTATCCAAATAAAAGCTTGCAAAGGCGAGGTCGAAAATTCCGCTTTCCAAACGCTTTAAATACTCCGATTTATTAAGCTCTTCAATAATAAGCTCAACATTTACCTCCGCTAATTGCTTTTTAATGGCTCTTGCGGCTTCTTTAATATGTGCGTTGTTGTAATCGTCCAGCACTATCATTTTTAAGGAGAGCTTGTTGCCCGTCTCCGTTTCCGAGGAGGCATAACCCGCTTTGTTTAGCAGTTCTTTTGCGTAATTAATATCGTACTCGTAGAATTTATACTTGCTTTCGTAGGCATAAAAATCCGGCGGAATGGGTACACTTGCAGAAGTGCCGTGGTTTAAAAGCACGGTGGATATTATCTCTCTTCTGTTTATGGCACAAGAAATTGCCCTCCTAACATCTACATTTTGCAGTAGTGTAGAGCCCATATTGGGTATTATGCAGTCGTAGTAGTTTGTCATATAATCCATAACTTGGATTTTGCCCTGTATTTTATATTTTCCCGAGTATAATACATCCGTTGTGGTAAAGTCAATTATACTCGTATCCACCGCTTTTAGTTTATCTGCATTTTTATCTATTCCGCTTGCCACCACAGAGGTTATGTAGGGTGCTTCCTGCCACCAAAACGTGTTTATGCTTAAACGCATTTTGTTGTCTTGATAGCTGTCTGCCACATATGGCCCCGTGCCCATGGGTAGTGTTCTGCCGTCAAACCGCTCTCCCATAACGGGAAACATCATAAAATGCAGTCCGGCATCCCCTCCTTCCTTCATGGTTAGTCGCAAGGTTTTTTCGTCCACCTTTTCTATACTCTCCACTAAGGAATTATACTGAGCATACCTGTTTACCTGCTCTTCTTCTTGATTATCTGCGTTTTGCCCATCCTCGTTTGTGCTATCCTCGGGGTTTTCTGCGTTTTGCGTGGGGGTCGGTGGTTGCTCTTCCTCGTTTTGATTATTTTGATTGTCCTGATTGTCCTGATTGTTTTGATTTTCCTCGGTATTACCCTCTTGGTTTTCTTGAGTGCTTTGCGCCGATTCGTTACCTATGTAAAAATCGTAAGTATCTAAGGCTCTTATTTTCTCTGCAGTATAAAGCACATCGTCCACAGTTAAGGGTGTGCCGTTTGAAAACATTACGTTGTCTCTAAGCACAAAGGTAAATACCTTTTTTTCCGAATCCACCGTCCAGGTATTAAACAGCGTGCCTTTAAACATACCGTCGTACTCTTTATCTATGGGTTCTTCGTAAATTAAAGAAAGTAAATTAATTAAGTCCTCGTTTTGTGCGGTTAGCGGATTAAAATCCGTAACATTTGTGGGCATAGCAATAAAAAGCTCCCCCCCCTGTTTTTTTACCGTTTGAGGTGATTGAGTGGTTAGCTCCTCTATGGGTGCGGTTTCTTGAGTTGTGGAAGCGTTGCTTCCGCATCCGCTTAAAGCAAATATTGCGCAAAGTGCTAAAATTATTACTGTTTTATATTTCTTTATACAATTCCTTGTATTTATCATATGCTTTTTGTACCTTTTCTACATAGTTGTCCGTTTCTTCGTATGGGATGTTTACAAGCTCGCCGTCCTTGGCGTATTCTTCGTTTTCCAGCCATTCTCCTACCCTTGTATGCCCTGCGTTATAGGCAGCCAACATATTTGTTTGATTATCAAATCTATCACTTAAAAAGTTTAAATACCAACACCCGAATTTTATATTGGTATCGGGGTTTAGTAAATCCTCCGCCGTAAAATCCTCCATTGCTATTTCGGGTTTTCCTGCAATCCACTCCCCTGTGGTAGGCATTACCTGCATAAGCCCCATTGCCCCGGCTTTTGATTCCGCTTGTGCGTCAAAACCGCTTTCCGTATGTATTACCGCCATCACTAAGTAAGGGTCTAAATTATACTCCGTGGCGTATTTTTTAATGGTGTCCTTATATTCTAAGGGGTAGAGTTTTTCGTCTATTATACTGCAAGCAAAACAGGAAAACACTAAAATTATTATAATTAAAACTAAAATAAGTTTATTTTGTTTCATTAAGTAAATCCTCTATTTGTGCATAAAGCATCTCGGCAGATCCGTCGTTTAGTATTATTTTATGAGAATACCTTACTAAAATATCCTCGCTGTATTGATTGCGCAACCGTTGCAAAGCCTGCTCCATAGGTATATTGTCTCTTGCGCAAATTCTGTTTATTTTTGTGTCTACATCCGCCTTTACCAACCAAACCTCGTGGGCTAATTTATAAAGCCCCGTTTTTACAAGCAAAGCGCAATCCACAATTATAAGCTCGTCTTTTGTGTTTTTAAGCATTTCGTCCACCTTTTTGTTGATGATGGGGTGCAAAATACCTTCTAATTTTTCAAGCTCCTTTTTGTTGGCAAAAACGTGTCTGCCCAGCCTTCTTCTGTTTAGCGAGCCGTCCTCGTTAAAAAAATAGCCGTCAAACTGCTCTTTTACCGCCGCTAAGCCCTCCTGCCCCACCTCGCACACATCGTGAGAGATTTGGTCTGCATCTATAACATATGCGCCTTTTTGTCTTAAATACTTGGCAACCGTGCTTTTGCCGCTTCCGCTGTTGCCCATAAGTCCTATAATCTTCATTTACTTTGCCTCCGCCCAATTTTTGCCTTGTGCAACATTAACGGTTAGAGGAACGGTAATACTAACGGCATTTTGCATGCAATCTTTAAGTAATTGTTTTACTTCCTCCACTTCCCTTTCCTGCGCATAAATTATGAGTTCGTCGTGTACTTGCAATACAAGCTTGGATTTTAGCCCATTAAGCCTGTTTGCCGTGTGTATCATAGCTATTTTTATAATATCCGCCGCACTGCCCTGAATGGGTGTATTAAGAGCCGCCCTTTGCCCAAAAGACCTTATATTAAAGTTTTTGGAGGAAAGCTCGGGAATATATCTTATTCTATCAAACATTGTGCGTACAAAGCCGTCTTTTTGAGCTTTTTGCACAATGTCCTTCATATATTTTTGTACCCCTGTAAATTCCTCAAAATATTTATCTATATACTGTTTTGCTTGTTTTCTGGTGATGTTGATGTTTTTTGCAAGCCCAAAATCGCTAATGCCGTACACAATACCAAAGTTTACCCCTTTTGCCTCGTCTCTTTGCTTTTTTGTAACTTCGCTAATGGGTATCCCAATTATTTCTGCCGCAGTTCTTGCGTGTATATCCTCGTTGTTGCAAAACGCATCCGTTAGGTGTTTGTCCTTTGCAATATGTGCAAGTATTCTAAGCTCTATTTGGGAGTAATCCGCAGAAATTATGGTGTAGCCCTCGGGGGCTATAAAAGCACTTCTGATATCCGTTGCAAGTGCGGTTTTTATGGGTATGTTTTGCAAGTTAGGCTCCACAGAAGAAAGCCTGCCCGTTGCCGTTGCACTTTGCAAAAATGTGGTGTGTATTATACCCTCTTTAGAGAGTGCCAACAGCCCGTCTATATAGGTGCTTTTTAGCTTGGTTAGTGTCCTGTATTCCATAATATATGGGATAATTTCGTGTTTATCCTCTAATTGCTCTAAAACTTCTATATTGGTGGAGTACCCTGTTTTTGTCTTTTTTGCGGATGGTAGCATAAGTTTTTCAAACAACACCTCCGCTAATTGTTTGGTGGAATTTATATTAAAGGTGCAGTCCGCACAATTATAAATTTTTACCGTAAGCTCGTCAATTTTTTTGCTGTACTTTTCCCCTAATTCTTTAAGTGTGTTTTCGCAAACAAAAAAGCCTTCCTCTTCCATATTAAACAACACTTCTAACAATGGAAACTCAATTTCGTAAAGCACCTTGTTTAAATTATTTTTTTCTGCGTTTTCTTTTTGCTCGCTGTATATTAAAAGCATTTCGCAACAGTTTACCTGTTTGTTTTCTCTGCTAAAAATACTTTGTATATCGTATTTTGAATGGGATGGGTTTAGCACCCAGTCGGCAAGCATAATATCAAAAAAAGCTTTAATATGTATGCCGTAGCTAAAATATTTATGGTTTATTGCCTTAATATCGTGAGCAATTATTTTTTTGGTGTTTAAATAGGGCTTTAGCGCCTCTAAAACTTGGAGTAAATCGTAACCATCATCTATAAGGGTTTGTTTTAGCTTAATTTCGTATTCCCTATTACTGTCTGTGGCTAAAAAAATGTTGTCTCTAAACATTAGTGCAATTTCTTGTGCATCATCTAAAACTTGAAGGCTATCTATGCTAAGCGTTATTGTTTCTATTTCTCGTTTTGGTGGTGTGGCAGTATGCTCTGTAAACCTTTTTAAAAAGTTATTAAAGGAGTATTTGAGGCACATTTCCTCCATTGCTTTTGGTGCAAAACCGTTAAATTTTAATTCTTCTAAAGTGGTTTTAAGTGGCATATCTACCGCTATTGTTGCAAGCTCTTTGGATAAAAATGCGTCCTTTTCGCCGTTTTTTAGCTTTTCGTATAACTTGTTTTTGGGTAGGTTTTCTATGTTTTTATACAAGTTTTCTATGTTGCCGTATTCCGAAATTAGCTTAAGGGCGGTTTTTTCTCCCACTCCGGCTACTCCTGAAATATTATCCGAGGTATCCCCCATTAATGCTTTTAACTCTATAATTTGCAAGGGGGTAATTCCCATTTCTTCCTTTAGTGCTTGGGTAGTCATTAGTTTAATTTCGGAGACACCCTTTTTGGTTAGTGCCACATTAACATTTTCGCTTATTAGTTGCAGCTCGTCTTTATCTCCTGTAAAAATAATGTTTTGTACGTTGTTTTGCGTTGCTTTTATGGAGAGCGCACCTATAATATCGTCCGCCTCAAAGCCTTCTGCTCCTATTATTCCTATACCAATGGTGGTAAGCGCATCTTTTAGATAATCAAACTGAACAATTAAATCCTCCGGAGTTTTTCGCCTGCCTGCTTTATATTCTTTAAACATATTATGCCTAAAGGTTTTTTCTTTTAAATCGAAGGCTACCGCTACGTAATTTGGGTTGTACTCCTCAATAATTTTAAACAACATAGCAAAAAAACCATACACCGCATTGGTTGGTCTTTTTTGAGAATCGTGCATTTCCGGCAACGCCCAATAGGCTCTGTGTAGCAAACTGTTGCCATCTATTGATAATAATAAAGACATAAATTTCCTTTACCGTAATTTTTTTATGTATATTATAGCATTTTTTCGGAAAAATTTCAATTTTTCTATTTAATAATATATGTAGCGTTTATGCTTGCGCTAATTTCTATTTCGCTTGGAGCAACGGGTATTACATTACCCCCCCCCGCATCCGCCTTTGCCTCGGTTGCCATCATGGGATAAACTACATTTCCTGCACCTGCCTCGGATATGGATAGTGGTCTTACTAATTTATACCCACCTGCGTTTGCCATGGATTCTGCCTTTACTTTGGCACTTTCCATTGCTTTTGCCAAAGCCTGAATATAAAGCTCCTCCCTATTTTTAACATCAAAGTTAAGAGAATAGGTGGAGTTTGCCCCTGCACTTGTTGCGGAGTCTATAATAGCGCCTAAATTAGCAATATCGTTAATTCTTACTTTATAGGTGTTGTCCACCACATAGTTTTTACTGTCGTAATCTTGATATATATTAATGTTTGATGTTTCTATATCTGCGTCCGTAATACCAAAGGTTTTAATTGCAGTTATAAAATCGGATGAAATACGCCCGTTTTCACTTTGCGCCGTATTAGCATCGTTATTTTTTGTAACCACTCCTAAATAAATATACGCTACATCCGGCACCGTTTTTATAGTTTCTGTGGAAACTACACTTAATGTACTTTGGGATTCCTCCGGCGCCGCCGGTTGCTCGATTACCTTAGGTACGTCTATAATTTGCGGTGTAACCTCTTTTGAACATCCAACCGCTATCACCAAAAATGCCAGCACCGTAATTGCAGTTATATATATTTTCTTCATAGCACTACCTCCGTTTTAACCATTATAATATATTTGGGGGAGAATTATAAGTACATTAATAGAAATTTAATAAAAGTTTTTGGAGTGACACCCTAAATTTACCTTTATAAATGCTATTCCTTTTTTTTTATTTTATCGTAAATTTTCTCTAAACGCTTGACTGCCGTCTTTTGCTCGTCGCAAATTAGCTGTATCATTGGGCTTGTGTCCTTTGTTTTTTCGTACACACTTAATGCCTGTTTGTACTTAGCTTTACATTTATAGGTAACCGGCAAAAGCCCATAATTAAGTATTAGTTGGTTAAACAGCAATCTGCCCACCTTGCCGTTGCCCTCGGCAAAGGGGTGTATGCACAAAAAATCTAAGTATGCAACCGCCAAAGCCTCTATTTTTTGAGAGATTTTTTCAAATTGCCCATTTTTAATACTATTAAGATATTTCTCCATAAGCTTAGGAATTTCGGTAAAATCCGGCAAACGATGTTTTGCATCCACCAAAGAGCCTGAAACAATATTTTGCACTCGATACTCTCCAATACCGCTAATTATTATGCCGTTGTTTTCCTTAAGCCAGCTTTCCGTGATTTCCTGCCCCGTAACACGCAAGTTTTTTATTGCATTATACAAAGCTTTTGCCTGCGTGTACTCTTTGTAAGAGTGATCGTTTCTTACTTCGTCGAAGTCAATTATGCCAATAGTGTCATTTAAGGAAAGCGTGTTTCCTTCAAGACTGTTGGATGCCCAGCAAAACCTATATTCAAAATCCGTATAAAAGGAGTTCCAAACAAGGCTGTTTTCCTTTATTGTCTCGATTTTCGTAAGTAGATCTCCCACTTCTTTACAATGCTTGTTTATTTCTTTATTCAATCCCATTTATTAACCTCATACACTTAGCATTTTATTATTATATGTAGTGAATTTTAGCACTATCCGTTAATGTAGTCAATATTTATGTTTTATTTTTCCCCCCACTACTCCAAAATTTTTAGCTCTGAGGCTAAATTCATATAGTTATTATACTATATTTGAAAAATAATTTTAAGTACATCAAAAAAATTTATATTAAGATGTTATTATTTTAAGTTTGGCATATGTCAAACTTAAATAAATATCGGTGATAGTAATTGATATTGCTTTGTAAATGTGTTATGCTTAAAATCACATTATATTATTTACTCGAAAATATTATATATTTTAAGAAACATATATTATATTTATAAAAATATTTTAAGGAGTATGTATTATGAAAAAAATCACCCAAAAGTTATTGTTAGTTATGCTTACAATAACACTAATTGTCATCCCACTATTTAGCACCAATGCACAAGAGGATTCATCTTTAACTGAAATCTCAGAATTACCGGCACCGCAAAATGCGCCTGAAATTGTCGAGCAAAAAACGGAAGTATTCTTGAAAACACCTGAAATATCAGATGAAAAGCCGATGCAAAACGAATCCCAACTTCAAGAATCTGTTTACGAACCCCAAAATACCGGCGTGCAAGATTTTGTAACACGTATGTATAAAGTATGTTTGGGCAGAACTCCGGATAGTAAGGGTCTGCAAGAATGGAGCGATGCCTTAATAAATGGTACTGCAACCGGTGCAAATGTGGCTCATGGATTTATTTTCAGTCAAGAATTTATAAACAAAAATCTTTCGGATACCGAATATATCAAAGCATTATATAATGCCTTTTTTGGCAGAGAAGCAGATAGCGGAGGGCTATCCGCTTGGCAGAATGTAATTAACGAAGGCTACTCTCGCAAATATTTATTATCGGGTTTTGTTAATTCCGATGAGTTTACGGCACTATGCAATAATTACGGAATTCAAAGGGGACAATTAGAATTGTCTCCTGTAGAATTAACACCCAGTATTTCCGTTTTTGTCGCAAGATTTTATAAACTGTGTCTACAAAGAGATGCAGACGAACAGGGATTGAGCGAATGGACGCAGGCACTTCAAAGCAAACTTACTACCGGAGCACAAGTAGCGTATGGCTTTGTATTTAGTCCGGAGTTTTTAGCAAGAAATCTAAGTAATGAAGAGTATGTAAAAATAATGTACAAAGCTTTTTTTGGTAGAGAAGCGGATCCCACCGGGTTACAAAGTTGGATATCTGCTTTAAATAATGGCGCACATAGGCAAAATGTACTTGCAGGATTCACAAATTCTAACGAATTTAGTATCCTATGTCAGAAGTATGATATTGACAGAGGAACACTTGAAAACTATGTAAGCCCTGCTCCAAATCCTTCACCTAATCCTAATCCTGTTCCAAATCCCACTCCGGATGTGAATAGTAGGTATCAATCAATTTTTGACGAATATTCCGCAAAGTTGAGAAACACTACCCCGAGAGTAGTTGCCGAATTTAATGCTGAATATCCTGCATTAAATGGAGATATAAATGCAATTTCCAATTTATTAATTCAAAAAATAGATATTATGGCTACTATAGTAAATGAAGGTGTAGGCGAAATGGCAAAAGTACATATATACTACGACCCCGATAATTACAGTACATATGAAAGTTGGGCATTTAGACTTATGGATGTATACATAGATGAATGTGATGCCCTATGGGAAGCATTTTATAATGCTATGTAAGTCAAAATTACAATGATTTGTCAAATAATGGGTTATGGCTTCGACTTCATAACCCATTATTACATTAAACATTTCCCCCCACTACTCTAAAATTTTTAGCTCTGAGGCTAAATTCATTTTGCGAATTTTAAAATAATAAGGAATTATTGCAATCACAATATAAAACAGAGTTAAACCTGCTCCAAGCAGTATACCCGTGGGAAAAAAATAATCGCTAAACGTAACCGTTTTTATTTCCGTTATTTTATTAAGCGCATCTAACAGCACTTTGCCTACCGGAATTGCAAAAACAAGGGCAATTATAAATTGCAATAGGTTTTCACTAAGCAACATAAATGATATTCTGCTTGGCGAAAACCCAAAGGTTTGCATAACAGCAATTTGACGGCGCATTTCAAAAAACCGCATAGAAATTGATGTAACCACCATTAAAAGCCCTGCAAATACAGATATTATTATACAAATACTACTTGGTATAGTGGCTGCCACAAACATAGAGACGGAGTCTTTTTGTTGATTTTGCGTAGCAACATAATAGCTTACAACAGCCTCTTTATCCAAATATTTGTTGTAGTCGGCTAAAGTGGTGTTGTTTAATGTTACAACCATATTGTTTATATAAGTATCCTCATTTTAAGGAATTTTTACATTTGTTTTAGGGAGCAATACTGGGTAAACAACGTTTCTTGCAGGGAAAGACAATTTACATCCTTTCCTATCCATTTACAGCCATTTAAACTTTACAATCAAACGTTTGCCACATATAAAAAAACAATAAGAAAAAATAACCATCCATCAAAGGACGGTTATTTTAATTAACATAATCAGTGTTTTCTTTTTCTTGCAGCCTCAGCCTTTTTCTTTCTTTTTACGCTGGGCTTTTCATAATGTTCACGTTTTCTGATTTCAGCTAAAACACCTGCTCTTGCACATTTACGTTTAAAACGTCTAAGAGCACTTTCTAATGTTTCGTTTTCGCCAACACGTATTTCAGACATTGCTTCTCGCCTCCTCCCATACTCATATGCTTAACTAAAAGTAGGAGTTTTTTAATATGTTAAATTATATATAATATACGTGGGGATGTCAAGTATTTTTTGTTCCCCCACTACCAATTACCCCATAACAGCACATAAAATCAGCCTGGAGGCCATAACATTCTGCGCTTTCCTATTATATGCCAATGCATATGGTGCACTGTTTGTCCGCCGTCATCGTTGGTGTTTATTACGCATCTGAATCCGCTTTCGTCTATTCCCTGCTCTTTGGTTATTTTGCCTATTGCCTCAAGTATTTTATTAAAATACACACTTGTTTCCTCGCTGTACCCTAAAATGTTGTCTATATGAATTTTAGGCACAACCAAAATATGTACAGGAGCCTCTTTTTTTATATCTTCAAAGGCCAACACGTACTCGTCTTCGTACTTTTTGTTGCAAGGTATTTCCCCTGCAATTATTTTACAAAATAAGCAGTCACTCATAGTTTTTCTCCTATTATTATATTGTTTTTTACTTCCTTAAAGTAAATATTGATGCACTCATTTATTTTAACATCTTTTGCCCATACACGCAAATATTTATCCGAGTAACCCTCAAAAAATCCGTTTTTTAACTCCTTGAAAAACAGTACTTTTTGAGTATCTTTTATAAAACTTTGTATATACTCATTTTCGTAAATTTTTCCTATGGAAATAAGCTTGTTTGCCCTTTTCTTTCTAATGTCTGTGGGTATTTGCTCCATTTTTTCCGCCCTTGTGCCACGCCTTACAGAATAAGGAAAAACGTGTATACGTGCAAATTTTACCTCTTTTACAAATTCGCAGGTCTTATTAAAATCCTCCTCCGTTTCCTCGGGAAAACCTGTAATAATATCCGTTGTTATTGCGCTTTTTGGGTAATATTTTCTTACGTTGTTAATGTAGCCCATATACTCCTTGGCGGTGTATTTTCTGTTCATTTTTTTTAGTACGTTGTCGCTTCCACTTTGTAGCGAAACGTGAAAATGCTCGCAAATTTTTTCACATTTGCTAAGTTTTTGCAAAAACTCATCCGTTAAAATGTGTGGTTCTATGGAGCCTAAGTGTATCCTTTTTATTTGCGGTATACCCTCTATACCCTCTATTACTTCTATTAGTGATTTGTTGTTATCAATTCCGTAGGAGGAAATATGTATGCCTGTCAGCATAATTTCTTTAACATTGCTGTTTGCAAGGCTTTCTGCCTCTGCAAGTATGTTTTCTAAGTCTCTTGAGCGAACATTCCCCCTGACATAAGGAATTATGCAGTAACTGCAGTAGTTATTACACCCCTCTTGAATTTTAATATAGCCTACGGTAAGCTCTCCGCTTGTGGTAACCTTAAGCTCTTCGTATTTGGTTTTTAGCGGTACAACAAAGTTGCGCTTTTCCGTGCAATCCCTTATAATTTCAACAATTTTGCCCCTATCCTCCGTACCGATAACAACATTTACATAGGGCATTGTGCTAAGCTCTTCTCCGTCCTTTTGGGCAAGACAACCGCACACACAAATAATGGCATCACCATTTGCTTTATATGCCCGTCTTATCATATTTTTAGATTTTTTATCCGCCGTGTTGGTAACAGTGCAAGTATTTATTATGTAAACATCTGCCCTTTCTTCAAAATCCACAATTTCGTAGCCTGCGCTTTTAAGTAGCTCTGCCATTGCATTTGTATCGTATCTGTTTACCTTACAGCCAAGTGTGTATAATGCCGCCTTCAATTTTAATCCATTCTTTCGTAGTTTATCATGCTTATTGCCACTATTCCTGCTGTTTGGGCACGCAAAATGTTATTGCCTAAAGTAACACTTGTTGCGCCTAAACTAATAAATTTTTCTGCCTCTTTTGGTGATAATCCGCCTTCCGTGCCTATAATTACCCCAACATCTTTAAAAACTCGGTTGTGTAGTGCGTCTTTTATAGTTGTTTTTTTCTCGTCCTCGTAGGCAAGTAGGATAATTTCGTGGCTAATTTTAAGCATATCCTCTTTATTTGCATATTCTATTTTTGGTATTGTAGCCCGTTTGCTTTGTTTTGCGCTCTGCGTGGCTATTTTTTGCTGTCTTATCAAGAATTTTTCTATGCCCTTTTCGTCCAACTTTTTTATTGAGCGTTCTGCGGAAAAAAACACTATTTTAGAAACACCGCACTCTGTGGATTTTTGTACCACACTATCTGCGGTATCACTTTTAATCAGCGCTTGATATAGCGTAATATTAAGCTCTTGAGTGTTGCCTTCCTGCTTGTGCATTACTATAAGCTCTAAGTTGCTTATATCCTCGTTTACAATACTGCATACATAATCAAACCCGGAGCCGTCAAATAAAATTAGCATATCCCCCGCCTTCATCCTTAAAACACGCAGGATATGCTTTGCTTCTTCGTTATTTACTGTTATTTTTTCTCCTGTGATGTTTGGGGTATAAAATCTTCTCATCCTTTGTACTTACAGGCTATTGCTCTCCACTCTCCGTCGTTTACTATTTTAATAATTCTAAAGCCTTTGCTTTTTAGGGAATCCATAACGTCTCCCAGTCTGTCCTCAATAATTCCCGAGCAAATATACATTGCGTTTTTGTTTAGGTAGTTTTCCACCGTCTCATTAAACTTAATTATAACATCCGCCAAAATATTTGCAATAACAATATCGTACTTAGCATCACCATCACCATTAGCATTAGAAAGTAAATCGGATTGATGCACGGAAATTTTCTCCAAGCAGTTATTTAGCCTTGCATTTTGTTTGGTTACTTCCACCGCAACGCTGTCTATATCCACAGCAACAATTTCTTTAGCCCCTAATTTTGATGCTACAACCGAAAGTATTCCGCTTCCGCACCCAACATCCAAAACCTTTGCGTTTTCGTCTACAAATTCTTCTAACAAGCCTACGCACATACGTGTGGTTTCGTGATTTCCCGTGCCAAATGCCATTCCTGGATCTATCTCCACAACTATCTCGTTGCCGTCAGAAATATATTCCTCCCAAGTTGGCTTAATAACCACATAATCGGAAACTCTTACCGGCTTAAAATGTACCTTCCAGGCGTTTTCCCAATCTGCCTCTTTAACCTTTAGGGTGCTTAACTCCAAACTCCCCAAAGGTACATCTAAATCCATTCGTTTTAGCTTTGCTATTTTATTACGTATTTCGTTTACCTTTAAATGCTCCGTTTTGTCGCAAGGAAAATATGCGTAAATACAAAACGGTACTTTTTGCAAAACACTTTCGTCTAAGTAGTCCCATAGCTGTGGTGTAAAGTTGTCGTCCCCTTCTATTAAAACTCCGTTTGCTCCCGTAGACATCAGCACTTCGCTTATTATGTCTTCCGCTTCCTTTTTTGTGTTAATACCAATACGTAGCCATTCCATATATACTATGCCTTCCTTTTTTCCTTGTATAAGAATTTTTCGTCAAAATCCATCGTGCGTTTTACAACCACACCGCTAAGTACCAGTAAGCAAATTAAGTTAGGTATTGCCATAAGTCCGTTTGCGGTATCCGAAAAATCCCATACGATGTCTAATGTTGTTGTAGCACCTATAAATACCGTTACTATAAAAATCAATCTGTATATTAAACGAGCGATTTTAGAGGGTGCTAAGTATTCTAAACTTTTTTCTCCGTAGTAGCTCCAACCAAGTATAGTAGAAAAGGCAAAAAGCACCAAACCAATGGTTACTATGTATCCGCCAATAACTCCCATTCCCGATGTGAAAGCCGCTATTGTCAGTGTTGCGCCTGTAATTGCGTTGCCTGTGTTTGGGTCTATTGTGCCAAGTATTCCAGAAGACGCTATGGCAAGCCCTGTTAGTGTGCAAATTATGATGGTATCAAAAAAAGTACCCGTCATATTAATGTAGCCTTGCCTTGCCTCGTGATCCGTCTTTGCCGCCGCCGCCGCTATTGGCGCACTGCCAAGCCCTGCCTCGTTGGAAAATACTCCCCTTGCAACACCATATCTCATTGCCGTTGCAAATACAAAGCCCACTACACCGCCACCCACAGCCTCTGTGGAAAATGCTCCTTGAAAAATCTGTACAATGCCGTTAGGTAAATTTTGAGCATTAACTATTATTGTTATAATTGCGCCTGCGGCATAAAAAACCGCCATAAAAGGCACGATTTTCGAAGAAACCTTACCTATGGATTTTATACCTCCGAGTATTACAATACCGGTAAATATTGTCATAATTAAGCCCGTTATCCAAGTAGGAACGCTAAAGGTATCGAAAACCGCTTCGGAAACGGAGTTTGCTTGGGTCAGATTGCCTATTCCAAAGGATGCAATTACTGCAAACACCGCAAAAGCAGCCGCCAAAATTGTACCCAGCCACTTAACTTTAAACCCTTGTTTTATGGCAAACATAGGACCGCCTGCCATTTCGCCCTCTTTGTTTTTTATACGGTAATGCACCGCCAGTAAAGACTCCGCATATTTTGTTGCCAGCCCAAAAATTGCGGACACCCACATCCAAAACAGCGCTCCCGGACCACCAATAGCCATTGCTGTTGCAACACCTACGATGTTTCCCGTACCTATTGTAGCGGCAAGTGCCGTCATCAAAGATTGAAAGGGAGAAATATCTCCTGCATCTTTGCCCCCTTTAATACTGCTTTTGGAAAAAACCTGTTTTATAGCATATCCTAAATTACGCAAAGGTCTAAACTTTAAGCGTATCATAAGAAAAATGCCTGTTCCCACTAACAGCACAAGCATTACGGGCCCCCATACAAAGCTGTTGACTTCACTTAAAATACTACTGAATAATTCCATATATACCACTATCCCCCATTAATTTTATGAATTCCAATGCTTAATTACGTAGTTTGCACTGTTTTTAAGCAGTTCCGGAGTACCTGCAATCTCCAAAGTGGAATTGTGTATATGCTTACAGTCTTTCAGCACATCTATTACGCCTTTTACGTCTATTACACCTGTTCCGAGCTCTATGGTGGAAAATCCGCAACCAAACTGCTTTCCTCTTCGAGAAACCCACTCTTCTCCTAAATCCTTCCAATGTATATGATATATTTTATCCTTATATACTTTTGCAAGCTCCACAGGGTCTGTACCTCCAAGCCAGCTGTTGCCCGTATCCATATTTACCCCTAAAGATTCTATGTTTCCAAGCAAGCTCATTACATCCCCTATTCCCGTGATGCTGTCTGTAAGAGGTCCGTGAGGCTCCAAGCATATTTTTACCCCATAATCTTTAGCCATTTTACATGGCTCGTATAGCTTTTCTGCCACGGTAAAAACCTGTTGCTCGTAAGTTAGTTTTTCCGCCCATTCGCTTACAGGCTCGCTTTCCGTTGTAATAACGTCTCTGACACCTATTGCCGCCGCAAATTTTACCGCCTTCATAATTTCGTCGGTGGCAAACTTTGCCGGGCTTGAAGGCTCTAACAATGCACCGTGAGCGCATACAGTCGAGATGCTCATATTAAATTTTTCAAACTTGCGTTTGATTTCAAAAGGGTTATCGTCTAAGCTAACCGTTGCCGAAAGCCCTGCCGAGCCAAACATGCTTCCCCCTGCGTTTGTGTCTGTAATATCTGCACAGCTAAAGCCTGCTTCACTTGCTAATTGCAAATTACGCTCAAGCGTTGTGTACGGTTCGAGTGCCAAAAAAACTCCTACCTTCATAGTTGGTCTCCCTTCAATATTATTTTACTCTTTTTGATAATACGTATAAATTCTTGAATATGCTTTAAACACTAACCTTATTATTATACAAAGGCTATATTTATATAAAATTATAATGTAATGCTTTGGGGTTGTCAACTCAATGGGGTAAAAAAATTAAATATGTTTTTGCATAAATATTCAGCTTTCTTTTAAAATATGTAAGAAATTTTTTAAAAATGTACCGTATAATGCAAGTTGTTTGGAAGTGTAATTGTATTTAATAAGGTTTTATGTTAGAGTTTTAGTTATAAATATTATTATTTGTATTTTTTACATAATCGTTTTATGTAAAGGAGCAAATTTTTACAAATACTACAAAATAAGACATACTACACATCTTGGGGTTTTAGGACATTAATGCATAAATATATAGCTTAATTAAATTAGTTATGTCTTAAATTAAGAAGGAGACCAACTATGAAAAGCATTAAATCCAAAATATTGTTAAGCGTATCTTTATTAATTGTAATTGCATTTACCTTAACCACCCTACTTGTAATTACTACTGTTTCGCGGGGTACAATAGCAACCCTTGAGCAAACAATGACAGAAACGGCAAAGATATCCGCCAAATATGTTTACGAATATCTTGAAACGTATAATACCGCCGCTAAAGAAACGGGTGTTATTGCAAGGTTATCCAACCCCGAAATTTCCGTTGAGGATAAACAAACAATTTTGGATGGAAAAATTCAACAATACGGTTTTCTGTCCGGCAATGTTGTTGATGCTCAAGGAAATGGCATAGTAAGCCAAGCCTCCGTTGGGGATCAAAATTTCTTTAAAGAGGCTATGAAAGGCAATGCGGTAACTTCCGAAGTTATGCAGGATGCCGCTCTTAATAATGCGGTTATTGCTGTGGCGGCACCTCTTTGGGATAAGGGTGTGTATAACTCTACAATAGTTGGAGCCGTGTACTTTCTTGTAGATGCAACCATCTTATCCGATATTGTCAAAGGCATAAAAGTCGGGGAAACGGGAAATGCCTATATTCTTGACAAAGACGGCTATACCATTGCATCTAATATAGACGAAGCGGTGGCAAACAGAAAAAATACCATAAACGACTCAAAATCCGACCCGTCCCTTGCAGATCTTGCGGCAATAGAGCAAAAGATGATAGCCGGAAATAACGGATTTGGTGTGGCGGAATATGCAGGAGGCAAATTGCTTTTTGCTTACGCACCCATAGGGCTTAACGATTGGAGCATCGGTATTGTTGCATCGCAAGACGAATTTATGATAAGCACTTACTATACAACTTTAATTATATTGATATTGGCAGGAATTTCCGTTGCGGTAGGTATTTTGGTAGCCTTTGTACTTGCACAATCCATATCTAAACCGGTAAAAGAGATAGAGCTTGCGGCAATAAGCATGGCGAAGGGGGATTTAAGCGTTACCATTAAACACAAAAGCAAAGACGAGCTTGGAATACTTGCGGAAAATATGCGTAAATCCATGAAAACACTAAAAACCTATATTGATGACATCGACTACGCAATGGGCGAGTTTGCAAATAATTCCTTTTTTATTAACGAGCCTGTAATGCCTTTTGTGGGCGATTACAAAAACATAGAAACTTCTATACGCAAATTTATAGTAGAAATGTCTAAGACAATCTCTAAAATAAGCACGGCGGCAAACCAAGTAACAAACAACTCCGAGCAGGTGTCTTTAAGCGCTCAACATTTAGCTCAAGGCTCTACTCAGCAGGCAAATTCCGTAGAGGAATTATCCACGTCCATTACAGAAATTTCCACTCAAGTTAAAGAAAATGCCCAAAAGGCAGAACTTGCAAAAGATTTGGCAGAAACTGCAAAAACAGGCATTACCACAAGCAATGAGCAAATGCAAAACTTAATGACAGCTATGAATAACATAAGCACAAAATCCGTAGAAATAAGCAAAATTATTAAAACTATTGAGGATATTGCCTTCCAAACAAATATACTTGCACTAAATGCGGCGGTAGAGGCGGCAAGAGCAGGGGCGGCAGGCAAAGGCTTTGCGGTTGTTGCGGACGAAGTGCGAAATCTTGCAGGCAAATCCGCGCAAGCGGCAAAAAGCACCACCACACTAATAGAGGATTCTGTGGCATCTATCGGAGAGGGTGTACAGTTTGCCCAGTCCACCGCTAAAGAGCTATTAGGCACGGTAGACAGCGTACAGCAAACCACTACGGTTATTTCGGATATTGCGGTAATCAGCAAAGAACAATCAGCATCAATAAAAGAATTGGTGGAAGGCATAGACCAAATTTCTGCGGTTGTTCAAACAAATTCCGCTACCAGCGAGGAAAGTGCGGCGGCATCTCAGGAGCTTTCAAGCCTTGCCAATTTGTTAAACGAGCTTGTACGCAAGTTTAAAATACGTACTTAATTGCTGTCATAGAATAAAAAATAGGTGTGTTATGGAAGTAGTGTATCAACATTTGTCTAAACCCAAGGAAATAAAAGCGGAAAAGCAAAGGTTTCCTGTTGCATATTTAGGAGTGGGAATATTAGAGTGGCACGGCGAGCATAACGCCGCAGGACTTGATGGTGTAAAGGCAAACGCATTATGCGAGCATTTTGCATCCGTTTTCGGAGGAGTTGTGTTTCCCCCCTTGTATTACGGCGAAAACAGAGAGGAAATATGCGAAATTGTCTTTAAATCCGAAACACTTGACGCAGCAACTTTTGACCACACAAAAGATATTTGCGAAAAAATCGGTTACGACTTCAATGCCTTAGAGGAAAACGCAAAACGTAGCATAGCAAATAACGGATATGCCTTATGGCAAAACCTAATGGAGCACATTTTTTTTGAAATGCAGTCCTTCGGATACACCCATATTATAGTAATACCGGGGCATTATCCCCTGTTTCCGCAAATGGAGCTTGCAATACGAAAATACAAGAAAAACAATGGCAAATGCAAGGTTTTTTCTTTGCAAGACGATATGTACGCAGATGACAGAACCTCGGGAGACCATGCCGCCAAGTTTGAGACCTCTCTTATGATGGCGCTTATGCCAAAAACGGTGGATTTAAGCAGATTAAATTCCGATGTACATATTGGCGTATTGGGGGAGGATCCTAAAACAAAAGCAAGTGCAAAATTCGGTTTCGAGATAATAAGCAAATTTGAGTGTATATTAAAGGATTATTTTACGGCTGAAAAGCTTTTGTAATGTTATAACATTTAACCTATATTTTCTATATTATTAAATTTTAAAAAGGGCACAAAAAAGGTTGCATATGCAACCTTTTTTCCTGTTTAATCCCTACTAAAATAATTCCTTAGGCTTATAAAACTCGTTTTTGCTTTCCTTTGATTTTTCTTCAAAGTCCTTTAAAATGCGTTTTTGCTTTTCTGTAAGTTTTTTGGGTATTTCCACATTGGCACGAATATATAAATCTCCGTATCTGTTAGCATTTACGTGTTTTATGCCCTTGCCCTTTAGCCTAAACACCGTTGCAGGCTGAGTGCCTTCGGGTATTTTGTATCTAACCGTTTCATCAAGAGTGGGAACTTCTATCGTTGCACCCACAACCGCTTGTAGCATGGAAATTTTCATATCCAAATATAAATCGTAGTTGTGGCGCTCAAACATTTTGTGGGGTTTTACCGTTATGTAAAACATAATGTCTCCGCTTGGACCGCCGTTTCTGCCTGCGTTGCCCTCTCCCCTCATGGTGATGATTTGCTCGCTATTTATGCCGGCAGGAATATTTACGTTTAGCGTTCTTTGCACGGAGATGTTGCCCTTGCCCTTGCATTTTTCGCAGGGCTTTTCTATAATTTTACCTTCCCCTCCGCAAGTACGGCAGGTAGTTACGTTTGCAAAAGTACCAAACATTGTTTGCTGTTGCACCCGTTGTTGCCCCGTGCCATTACAGGTGGGGCAGGTTTTTTTGCTTGAGCCTTTTGCTGTCCCTTCCCCGTCGCATTCGTCGCATTTTTCCGTGCGATTTATTGTAATTTCCTGTTTTTTGCCAAAGGCGGCATCCTCAAACTCTAAACGCACATTTACTCTAATATCCGCTCCTTTTTGAGGTGCGTTTGGGTTTTGAGCTCTCATACCTCCGCCAAAGATGTTATCGAAAATATCTCCAAAACCCCCAAAACCGCTAAAGCCTTGACCACCGCCAAAACCACCGTCAAAATCCGCATTGCCGTAGGTGTCGTACTGCTGACGCTTTGTATCGTCGCTAAGTACCTGATACGCCTCGTTTACCTCTTTAAACTTATGGGCGGCATCTTCATCCCCCTTGTTTAAGTCCGGATGATATTGTTTTGCAAGTTTTCTGTATGCGCTTTTTATTTCATCTCCACTTGCGTCTTTGCCTACGCCAAGTGTTTCGTAATAATCTTTATTAGCCAAAACTATACCTCATTAATACTTTGCAAATTCCGCCCTACTGTGCGTAAAGCGGAATTTACATTTATACAATCTGTTTTATTTATTATCTTTGTTTTCGTCCTTCTCGTCCTTTTCGTCCACCACTTCGTAATCCGCATCCACAACGTTATCGTCTTTTTTATCCGGGTTGTAGTTAGGGTCAAACCCTGCACCGCCCGGTCCGCCGGGTGCACCTTGTGCTCCTGCTTGATTTACGTTTTCGTAAATTTTGCCAAACACCTCGTAAGATACGGTGGAGAGCTTTTCTGTTGCATCCTTTACTTTGTAATCGTCATCGGATTTTAGTGCTTCTTTTACATTTTCTATTTCTTCTTCCAGTTTCTTTTTATCTTCTGCTTTAACTTTATCCCCTAAATCTTTAATGGTTTTTTCCGTTTGATATATTAGGGAGTCTGCATTGTTTCTTATTTCTACCTTAGATTTACGGTCTTTATCCTCTTGGGCAAATTTTTCCGCCTCTTTAACGGCCTTGTCTATTTCGTCGTCCGAGAGGTTTGTGGAGGCTGTAATGGTTATTTTCTGCTCGTTGCCTGTGCCTAAATCTTTAGCGGATACATGCACTATGCCGTTTGCATCAATATCGAAGGTAACCTCTACTTGTGGTACACCTCGTGGTGCGGGTGCAATGCCCGTTAGGGTAAATCTACCAATGGTTTTGTTGTAGGATGCCATTTCTCTTTCGCCCTGTAAAATGTGTATTTCCACACTTGTTTGACCATCTGCCGCCGTGGAGAACACCTGACTCTTTTTAGCCGGAATTGTGGTGTTTCTGTCTATCAGTTTTGTAAATACTCCGCCTAAAGTCTCTATACCAAGGGTTAGTGGTGTAACATCGAGGAGTAGTACGTCCTTAACCTCTCCGCCCAGTACCCCTGCTTGTATAGCCGCACCCATAGCTACGCACTCATCAGGATTAATCCCTTTAAAAGGCTCTTTTCCTGTAATTTTCTTAACCATTTCCTGTACAGCCGGTATACGTGTAGAACCGCCTACAAGTAGCACTTTGCTAATTTCGTTTTCGGAAATTGACGCATCCTTCATACATTTTGCCATAGGCTCTCTTGTTGCTTCCACCAAATCAGAAGTAAGCTCGTCAAACTTTGCTCTTGAAAGATTTAAGTCTAAGTGCTTAGGTCCGCTTGCATCCGCCGTAATAAAGGGCAGATTAATATTTGACTGCATAACACCCGAAAGCTCAATCTTTGCTTTTTCTGCCGCTTCTTTTAGCCTTTGCAAAGCAATTTTGTCTTTGGATAAGTCTATGCCTTCGGATTTTTTAAACTCCGCAACCATCCAGTTCATAACCTTTTCGTCAAAATCGTCTCCGCCTAAACGGTTGTTACCGCTTGATGCCAAAACTTCTATTACGCCATCTCCGATTTCAAGTACGGAAACGTCGAATGTACCGCCACCTAAATCGTACACTATTACCTTTTGGCTGTGGTCTTTTTCCATACCGTAAGCAAGTGCCGCCGCTGTGGGCTCGTTTACTATTCTTAGTACATCTAAGCCAGCTATTTTGCCTGCATCCTTAGTAGCCTGACGTTGAGAATCGCTGAAATACGCCGGTACTGTAATTACCGCTTGTGTAACCGTTCCCCCCAAATAGCTTTCTGCATCCGCTTTTAGCTTTTGCAGTACCATTGCGGAGATTTCTTGAGGGGTATAATCTTTGCCGTCTATTTTGATTTTTCTGTCCGAGCCCATATCCCTCTTAATCGAGCTTATAGTCCTGTCCGGATTTGTAACCGCCTGTCTTTTTGCTACCTGCCCAATAAGTCTTTCCCCTGTATTTGTAAAAGCCACTACGGACGGTGTTGTTCTTGCGCCCTCCGCATTTGGAATTACCACAGCCTCGCCGCCTTCCATAACGGAAACGCAAGAATTTGTTGTTCCTAAGTCTATTCCTATTACTTTACTCATAATGTATCTTCCTCCATTTTTTATCTATTAAAATTTTTAAACTTTATTTATATACTTTAACCATTGCATGACGCAATATTTTATCCTTTAATTTATACCCTTTTTGCAAGACTTCCGCAATCTGATTGCTCTGCTTGCCCTCCTCTTCTACCTGCACTACTGCGTTGTGTAGGTTTGGGTCAAACTGTCCGCTTGTGTCTATCTCTTCTACTCCGTAATTGGAAAATACATCAAGCAGTTGACGCATAATCATATTCATCCCGTCGTAAAAAGATTTATCGGTGCTTTCCACCGCCATTGCTCTCTCAAAATTATCAAGCACGTTTATCATAGATGTTAGCACATCCGCACTACCGTTTGCATAAGAGCTTGAGGCTAACTCCGCATTTCTTTTTTTATAGTTATCAAAATCCGCTCTTTCCCGCTTTAGTGCGTTTACATATTCGTCCTTTTCGCTTTCTAATTTTAGTAGCATTTCGTTTACTTTTATGGCGTCTGTCGGCACATCCTTTTCTTGCATACTTGGTGCATCGCCCTCTTCTACTGCCTCCCCTTCCACCTCTTCTAATATTTCTTCTTGCTTAATTTCTTTTTCTTGGTCTTTTTCAATTTGAGTTTTTTTAGTCTTCTTTTCAGCCAATTTTACATACCTTCCTCTTTATTTTTTTTCTTTTAAAAAGCAAGTAAGTATTTCGTTTAAACTTACTCCGACGTAATTTAAAAGAGATAACACCTTAGGGTAATCCATTCGTGTAGGTCCGATTACCCCGAAAGAACCTATTTTTTC
Organism: uncultured Christensenellaceae bacterium; assembly: GCA_964628515.1. Classification (GTDB taxonomy): domain Bacteria; phylum Bacillota; class Clostridia; order Christensenellales; family Christensenellaceae; genus CAZVNZ01. The sequence continues at coordinate 130,066 of CAZVNZ010000002.1, read as the reverse complement.
GTCCCCAATTTTGTAAGTCGCCGTAACAATACTCATATCGTGAAAATCGTCTAAGCTGTTTTCGCTGCCTATTTTTATGGAAAACTCTAAATCTGTGGAATCCTTTAGCATATTATACAGCATTTCTTTAGTTTCCAGTATTTCCAAAAAGTGCTTTGCCTTGCTTAAATCGTGATACTCCGGATAGTTGAGTATATTTTGCGTCCCTCCAAAAACAAGCTCCCTTCTGTCTATATTATCGTGCAATGCCTCAAAGATGTCGTTCATCATAATAAGTTGCTCTTTTAAGGTGTTTTTGCACACTTCTTCAATTATTTTTGCCGCTTCCCCCATTGTTAGGTTTGTTACTTTTTCGGTAAGCAGATTGGAAATCATCTCTAATTCCTGTGCTTCTATTCTGTTGGAAATATTTATAAGCACATCTTTTACAAGTCCGCTGTCCGTAACAATTAGTAATACCGCCTTATTTTCAGATATTTTTACAAGCTGTATCCGCTTTATTTTTACAGATGTCATCATAGGCGCGGTTACAAGAGAAATATGGTTGGTGGTTTCGGAAAGCACCTTTGCGGTAGTATCTATAACCTGCCCGATTTCGCTTACTCGCTTGTTAAAGTACATTTGTACACAAGCTGCCTCTTCGTCAGTTACGTTGTTAATACGCATTAGCCTATCTACATATAATCTGTAAGCAATATCGCTTGGGGTTCTGCCTGCGGATGTATGGGGCTTATCCAAATAGCCCATTTCTTCCAAATCTGCCATTTCGTTTCTGATGGTGGCAGAGCTGTAATTAATATCATCCTTTTTAGATAAAGTACGAGAGCCTACAGGAATACCTGTGGCAATGTAATCGTCTATTATTGCCTTTAGTATTTTTAGTTTTCTCTCCGATAAATCCATTTTGTCTCCCGTTATTTACAAATTTCTTTAACTTCCTCAAACCTTTTTAGTATGGGGAGTTTTTGGGTACATACTTCTTCGCATTGTCCGCATTGTGTACAGCCTTCTAAAATATCCTGCCAGTCATCTATCTTCCAATGCATTGACAGCCTGCCCATAAGCTCCTCTTTACTTGTGCCTAACATATGCATATTGTATATATCCATAAACTTTGGTATGGGTATTTCTGCCGGACAATTTTTGCAATAGTTACAACCTGTGCATAGGGTATCCATTTTTTTAGAGCTTTTAGCCTTTATTGCCTCCATATTTTCCTTTGTTACAAGGCTTAAGTCCTCTATTGCTTCTATGGCTTCGTCTATATGACGGCGCTCGTTCATCCCTACTAAAGTTACGGTAATTTCCTCGTGTGCCACATTAAAGCGTATAGCCCCTTTTACTGCGCTGTCCTCCTCGTTTGCCTTTAAAAAAGAAAAATAGTCCGGATTTTCGGGAATTATACCACCACCTAAGGGGTTCATGGTTACTACACCTATTTTTGCCTCTTTTGCGTAGTCTAAAGCGTCTTGCCTATATGGGAAGTTAATAACGTTGTATCCTAAAAGCACACCGTCGAAGGCTTCGGTTTCCAGTAATTTGCGTACATCCTCCCCGTTTGCGTGGGTGGATATGCAAATATGGTCTATAAGCCCTAACTCTTTAGCTTTATTAAAGCCTTCCATTACTCCGCCCTTGTTAAAGTAGCTCATGCCCATTTCGTAGCTTAGCACGCACCATAAGAACATAAAGTCTATTTTATCTACGTGCATTGTTTTTAGCGAACGCTCTATACTTCTAAGCACTTCGTCACTTGTTTTTTCCCCCGTTGTTGTGGTGGATGCTTTTGCGGTTACGTAAAAATCTTTTTTAATTTGAGAAAAAGCTTGTCCGAAAATATTTTCGTTAAGATTATCCGTATAAAGCGCACCTGTATCAAAATAGTTTATCCCCTGCTCTCTAGCGTATAGAATTGTATCTACACATTTAGAGTAGTCGTTGTTGGCATACTGCTCCGGTTTAAAACGCATACCTCCAAAGCCTACCGCCGATACCCTTTTACCTGTTTTTCCAAACTCTCTGTATATCATTACGTGTACCTCTTAATCACTTTTGTTAGCACTCTCTTGCGCCGAGTGCTAACATCTTGATATTAAGATACCATTTTTAGTTAGTTTTGTCAATATATTTTTAATGCAAAAAAAGTGTATTCACAGATTGTTCAAATACACTTAAAAATAGTAAAATTAAGTTATATTAAAGGGTTTGTGTTAAAATTAAAGTTAGCTTGTTTTGAAAATCAAAGCCCTTCTTTGTGGGTATTACACCGTTTTTTATCACCTTTACAAGCCCCAAGTTTTTTGCCTTTTCTACCTCATCTCCAAACTCCGCTAAAAAATCGCTGTTAAAAATACGGTTGTATTCGTTTAAATTAATACCACGTTTTAAACGAGTTTTAAGCATAATATACTCCCCTTTGCGTCCGTTTTGCTTTAGTATTTCGTTGCTGTCGTATATTAATTTGCTTGCCTTTAAGTTGCTTATGTATTTTGCAATATCCCCATCGTGAGAAAATCGCAAATTTCCAATATTAGACGCAGAACTTACACCAATTCCCAAATAATCTTTTAAATTCCAGTATTTTAAATTGTGAACGCACTCGTATCCGCTTTTAGCAAAATTAGAAATTTCGTAGTTGGTAAACCCGTTATCCTCCAACATATTTTGGGCAATATGATACATTTTAACCTCTGTATTCTCATCCGCTTTTTTAAATTCTTCCTTTTCGTACATATTATATAAAGGTGTGTTTTCTTCCAATTTTAAGGAGTAGGCACTTATATGCTCCGGATTTTGCTCTATAACGTAGTTTAGCGTGTTGTAGAAATCTCTAATTGTTTGGTAGGGCAAGGCGTAAATTAAATCTACATTAATATTGCTAAACCCTTCCTGCCTTGCGTTTTTGTAGGCACTTTCAAAATGCGCCAAGGTGTGCTGTCTGCCTATATATTTCAGCGTTTGCTCCACAGTTGTCTGCAAGCCTATACTAAGCCTGTTTATCCCAAAACTTCTGTATTCCTTCAGCTTTGTTAAAGAAAGAGAGTTTGGGTTTGTCTCTATGGTTATTTCCGCATTTTCCTTTAGGTTAAAGCTTTTGTTGATTAAGTTTAGTGTTTCTCCAATATATTTGGCTTGCACAAAAGAAGGTGTGCCACCCCCTATAAAAATGGTATTTACTACCCCTTTATTTATTTTGGAGGTAAGCTCTATTTCTTTTTTAAGTGCATCAAAATAGTCTGCTACAATACCTTCCTCTTCTACCGAAGCAAAATCGCAGTACAGACACTTTTTTTTGCAAAATGGTATGTGAATATATATTCCTAACATTAATTTGTTTTAAGTACGCTCATAAAGGCTTCGGAAGGCACTTCCACACTACCTACCTGCCTCATACGTTTTTTACCTTCCTTTTGCTTTTCTAACAGTTTTTTCTTACGGGTGATGTCTCCGCCGTAGCATTTAGCAAGTACGTCCTTTCGCATGGCTTTTACCGTTTCTCTTGCTATTATTCTGCCCCCTACCGATGCTTGTATGGGTATTTCAAACATTTGACGGGGTATTACTTCTTTGAGTTTTTCCGCAATAAGCCTGCCTCTGCCGTAGGCTCTGTCTTTGTGGACTATTAAAGATAGGGCATCACAAATATCTCCGTTAAGCATAATATCCAACTTGACAAGATCGCTTTTAAAATAACCCTTTATTTCGTAATCCATAGACGCATACCCACGAGAGCGGGATTTTAGCATATCAAAAAAATCGTAAATTATTTCGTTTAGAGGAATTTCGTAGTGCAGTTGCACCCTTGTAGCCTCAATATATTCCATATTTTTAAATGTGCCTCGTTTTTCCTGACAAAGCTCCATAACCGTGCCTACATAGGTATCGGGTGTCATAATACTAACATCCGCCACAGGCTCCTCCATACTTTCCACAGAGGATAAATCGGGGAGGTTTGTTGGGTTTTCAATTTCTATTTGATCTCCGCTTGTAAGATTAACTTTGTAAGCAACACTGGGGGCGGTTGTTACAAGGTCTAAATCAAACTCCCTCTCCAACCTTTCTTGAATAATTTCCATATGGAGCAACCCTAAAAATCCGCATCTAAAGCCAAAACCAAGGGCTACCGAAACCTCGGGGTCAAAAATTAATGAGGCATCGTTTAGTTGCAGTTTGTCTAAGGCATCTCTAAGGTCGTCATATTTTGCGCCGTCTGCCGGATATATTCCGCAGTATACCATAGGTGTTATTTTTTTGTACCCTGCAAGGGGTTCTTTAGCCGGATTGCTATCGTCCGTGACGGTATCGCCCACTCGGGTATCCGCAACATTTTTAATACTGGCGGCAATAAATCCAACCTCCCCTGCTTTTAAGTCCTTTGTAGGTACAAGTTGGGGGGCGAATACACCCACTTCCACCGTATCAAACATTTTGTTTGTTGCCATAAATTTTATGGGAGTACCTGCCTTAACACTTCCGTCAAAGACACGAACATAAGTAATCGCACCTTTATAATTATCATAAAAAGAGTCAAAAACCAAAGCTTTAAGCGGTTTATTAACATCCCCCTTTGGAGAGGGCAGTTTGTCTACCACCGCATCAAGTACCGCCTTAATATTAACACCGTTTTTTGCGCTTATTTGAGGGGCATCGCTTGCTTCTATACCAAGTACGTCTTCTATTTCCTTTGCAATTTCCTCCGGACGTGCGCTTGGCAAATCTATTTTATTTATAACCGGTATAATTTCTAAGTTATTATCCATGGCAAGATACACGTTTGCAAGGGTTTGTGCCTCTATGCCCTGACTTGCATCCACCACTAAAATTGCACCTTCGCATGCGGCAAGAGACCTTGAAACCTCGTAGGTAAAGTCCACATGCCCCGGAGTATCTATTAAATTTAGTATATACTCCTCTCCGTCCTTTTCGTACACCATACGCACCGCTTGAGACTTAATTGTAATTCCCCTCTCCCTTTCAAGCTCCATAGTATCTAAGAGTTGTTCTTTAATATCCCTTTGAGATACCGTTCCCGTAAGTTCAATAAGCCTGTCCGCAAGGGTGGATTTACCGTGGTCTATATGTGCTATTATGCAAAAATTTCTAATATTTTTTTGGTATTCTATACTCATTTATACACCTCATTTTGTTATCGCATTATTAATATACTCAATTTTCACAAAAAAATCAATAAAATTATGTTATATAATTAATATTTATGCTATAATTAAAAATAATTAAATTGTAAAGTTTCAATAATAAACATTTTTCGGAGGTATGCTATGCACTATTTTAAAGAAAAATTTGATATTTGGAGGAAAAATCTTAGTAATACCGAATATGAAGAGCAAATAAACTCTATGGTGCAAGACGACGATTCCATTTCGGACAGTTTTTATAAAGATTTGGAGTTTGGCACCGCCGGTATGCGTGGCGAGATTGGTCTTGGTACAAACAGGATGAATGTTTTTACCGTAAAACGCTGTACTTTAGGGCTTGCCAAATACATTTTAAAAACCAAACAGCAAGATAGGGGCGTTGCTATTGCCTATGACACCCGTAAGTTTAGCAATGTATTTGCAAAAGAAGCTGCTATGGTTCTTGCTCACAACAAAATAAAAGTTTTTCTATACGAAACACCTCATAGTGTACCCCAACTTTCTTATACCATTTTAAAACTGAATTGCATTGCAGGCATTGTAATTACCGCTAGCCACAACCCTGCTATATATAATGGTTACAAAGTTTACGGGGAGGACGGCGGACAGCTTTCGGTGGAAAACTCGGATATTGTTACAAATTACATAAATAAAATTGAAGATATTTTCGACATTAAATCTATGCCTATTGATGATGCGATTAAAAGTGGCATTGTAAAATACATTGGCAAAGAAATAGACGAAGATTACTACGCAGATGTGGAAAGTTTGGTTTTGGACGAAAAAAATCTGTTAAAGGAAGCAGGCAAACTAAATGTGGTATACACACCCCTTCACGGTACGGGTTTGGTGCCACTAACACGAGTGCTTGGGGATTTAGGAGTGCATAAACTGCAAATAGTGGAGGAACAAACGGTATTTGACCACACCTTCCCCACCGTTAAAGCGCCAAATCCGGAGGAACGGCAATCTTACGACTTAGCAATTGCCCTTGCAAATAAGTGTAACGCAAACCTTATTTTAGCCACAGACCCGGACGCAGACAGATTAGGAGTGGCAGTCAGAGACGAAAAGGACGAGTTTATTATACTTTCGGGCAATCAAATTGGCTGTTTAATATTGGATTATCTGCTTACGGTACAACAAAATTCTTTTAAGGGTGATGAATTCGTAGTAAAATCCATAGTGTCTACGGATATGGCGGACGTTATTGCAAAGAAGTTTAATGTGGAAATGCGAGGGGTATTTACAGGTTTTAAATACATTGCAGAGCAAATAAAAATCAGCAAACAAACAAAAAAAGGCAGTTTTGTATTTGGTTTTGAGGAAAGCTACGGCTATCTGCAAGGCACTTTTGTCAGAGATAAAGATGCCGTGCAAGCGGCAATGCTAATGGTGGAGGCGGCATGCTACTTTGCTTCTAAAAACAAAACGGTGTATCAAGCGGTTTGCGATTTATACGATAAATACGGGTATTTTGAGGAAGTTGTGCTATCTAAAACCCTAACGGGTAAGGAAGGCATAGAAAAAATCAAAAATGCGGTGGTAAGTTTAAGAAATTCCAAGCCCACAGCCTTTGGCAGTTTTAAGGTAGAAAAAATAAGAGACTACCAAACAGGACTAATTACGGATTTTACTAAGGGCACTACCACGGATACAGGCATGGAAAAAGCGGATGTACTGTACTACGAGCTTGAAAACGCACGTTTTATAGTGCGTGCCTCAGGCACAGAGCCCAAACTAAAAACTTATTTGAGCGTTTGCACCGATGCAAAGCAAACTTCTGTGGAAATGTTAAATAAGCTAAAGGAAGAAACTACTGTAATTATTGATGATTTACTAAAATAATTACGTTAGTATAAATAAATTCAAATATAAGTACATACAAAAACTTGCAAGATTTTCTGTTTTGATATATAATTTTTGTTGCAAGTATTTTGTAGTCTTAGAAAACGAGGTATTATAGTTGCTTTTTATATCTATAATTGCTGTTGCAGGCATATTATTTAGTTTCTTGGCAACAAAACATAACAGAAAATATCGCATTCCTCTTATAGTTGTAATTATTGCGGCTTGGGTGGGCTCTCTTATAATATATAATAATGTACTTAATTTTAATTCTATGCAGTCTATAATAATTACCATTGTTTTATTTATTGTAGAGCTTATTGTCCTTTATATTTTTGTGATGCTCCTTTTAAAATACCTTTCGGAAAAGAAATCCTTTGTTAAGCGAAAACGCCCTACCGTGCGTAAAGAGGTGGTTTCCGAGCGTCCTACCTCTGCAAAAAAAGCTATCAAGCCAAAAGAGCGCAAAGAGCGTATTTTAAGCAGTCGGGTCTTGGATAAAATTTCAAATAAAGCGGCACAGGAAACGCCTAAACTAAAAACAGTGGGAGAAATGGAAAAAGAGCTTAAAGCAGAAGCGGTTTACGACGAAAACAACAATGTGGTGTTTCAAAAACAACAATTTGAGGAAATTAATTACAGACGTCCCATAAATATAGAAAGTGAGGGTGGAAGTTTTTCAGAGGCACTTAAGCAAGCGGAGGCATCCCCCATTAATGATGACTACGAATATCAACCGGACATCAGCAAATTTAATGTGCCCGAACATTTTGAAGAGGTGGACGAAAGGGAAGTTGGTGCGGATTACGCTCAAACCGAATATGCGCATTATGATGTCCATACGGATGACGAGCTTGTTTATGCGGAAACTACCCCCGCCTTTGATTATGGTGATGGTGATGTTGATGGTACGGAAGTTGCCGAGGCTGGCTACGCCGAGGAACTCCCCTATGTTGCGGAGGTTGCGGATGCTCAAGCCGAGGAATACGAGACTGACGAACAACCTGTATTTGCACAAGAGGATGAATACGAACAGCCTGTATACGAGCAGGAGGATGAATACGAGCAAGCACCGATTTATGATTATGAGCCAAGTGTAACGGAGGTAGCCTATGAGGATTACGAAGAGGAACTACCCTATGTTGCGGAAGTTGCGGATGAACAAGGCGCAGAATACGAGACGGACGACCCACCTGTATTTGCGCAAGAGGAAGAAAGCGAGCCAGCCCCTGTTAACGATTACAAGCCAAGTGCAACGGAAGTAGCAGGCGAGGATTACGAGGAAGAACTACCCTATGTTTCGGAAGTTGCAGAGGAGCAAGGCGCAGAATACCCTGAATACGAGAGGGACGAACAACCGATTTTAGAGCAGTTTGACGAGCAATTCATCAACATTGAGAAACCTCAACAAGATGAAATGCAGACGGTATTACCACATCACTCAACAGAAGAGGAAAAGGAAATTACCCAATATGTAAGCCTGTCCAAATACGATAAAATGCTTATTAAAGCGGACGAGGCAAAGAAAAACAAAAATTATCTGGTTGCAATGCAACTGTACGAGGGCTCAAAGGCATTTGCGCCAAGTACAAACAGTAAAAAGGATATAGAAAATAAGATACTCGATTGCCTTATACATTCGGGCAAACTAACTTTGGCAAAGGAAAAAATATTTGCACTGCTTAAGTCCGATTACGTGTTTACTTTTGACGAAAAAGAGCGCATAAGAGTGTTGCTTTCAATAATTAAAAAGATGGAAAAACAATGAAACTAAAGGGTATTTTTAAGCCAAGCGAAGAGCAAAAAGGCATAAAATTAAAGACAGTTTTTATAAACTCTGCCATACTGGCAGGGTTGATGTCTCTTATGCTGTTTTCCGGCGCTTTTATGAGCATAGATGAAAAAGCCAAGCAAAGCGCAATGGATGTTACCCTAAACGATGTTAGTGTAGCACAAACATCAATAGAGGACGCAAAATCCACATTGGTGCAAAAAGAAACACAAAAAATGGACGAAATACAATTTAATTTGATTTATAACGATAAAAAATTAGAGCTAAACAAAGAAACTTTAGGCTTAACCTCTGACATAGAAATGCTTATTACAGATACATATACCAATAATAAAGCGGAAAATATGTCCCTTGAGGAAAAATTTTTAACCTCCACACAGACAGATAATAATCTAAATTTAACATCTACACTTGATATTGACGAGCAAATATTATACAATAATGTTAGTGCATTTATAGAAGAAAATAATGTGGATGCGGTAGATGCACAAGCCACATTTAATAAGGCTACGCAGGATTTTACCTACACAGACAGCAAAAACGGTACTTTTTACGATGCAAACAGTGCCGTTGCTAAAATAATTGAGGAATTTGACGCTGAAAATTACGAGGATATACAAATTTTTGGTGAGGTTGTATATCCAAAAACAACGTTAAGCGAGCTTAAAAAGAACACCCAACCGGTAAGCACCTTCCAAACGGAAGCTAATGACGACGAAAACCGTAACACAAACATTCAACTAATGGTGGATGCACTAAACGGTTTAAAAATAGAAAGTGGGCAAACCCTTTCCATTAACGAATTAGTGGGAGAGCGCACCGCAGAAAAGGGCTTTAAGGAAGCACCTGCAATAGTAAATAAAACCCAACTGCAAAACGAAATCGGCGGTGGCATTTGTCAGGTTTCGGGTACTCTTTACAATGCGGCATTACTTGCAAATATGGAAATTGTAGAAAGGGTGCATCACTCCTTCCCTTCCGATTATTTACCGGTAGGTTTGGATGCCACGCTAAACTGGAATAATAAAGACTTAAAAATAAAAAATTCCTCTCTGTATCCATTATATATAGGGGCGGAGTTTAAGGAAAATAACGTAATTATAAACGTTTTCGGGGAGCCTTTGCCGGCTAACGTTAAAATAGAAATAGTAAACGATATTTTAAAAACAACAGAGCCTGGCAGCCCCACAATAATTGCAACAGAAACCCTGCCTTCCGGAGTAACAAAAATAAAAACCAACGAGCAAACGGGGTACGATGTGGAGGTTAAACGTAATTATTACGAAAACGAAGAACTTATAAGCAGTGAAGTTATATCTAAAGATCATTTTGAAGCAGTTAAAGCTGTTATTCTAAAGGGTAAAGATATTGAGAAATAAGAGTATTATTTAGGAGGAAAGAAATGAAAAAAGCTACACAAATATTGGGACTGCCTTTACTTGGTATTAAAGAAGGCTCGCAAAAAGGGTTTGTACAGGACATTATGGTAGATCCTGCCACAAAAAAAGTTCAGTACTTAATATTAAAGGATGCAAAGGGATACAGTTTTAATGCACTAAAAGTAGTTGATGTACTTGGAGCCGGCGAAAACTATATTACGACGCAAACAATCAAAAATGTAACAAAAATATACGAGTCTAAAGAAGTGGGCGAAATTATAGAAGGTGGCTTTTTTATGTTAGACACTACCGCACTTTCTAACGACGGTAATATTATAGGCAAGGTTATAGACTTTACTTTTGACGAAAGAAAGGGCGATATTTCCACAATTTATCTTGATGATGCAACAGAAATAGCTATTGATAAAATTACGACACTTTCAAACGACATCGTTTTTGTAAATGCAACAGGCGAAAGCTACGAGGACTTTTCGGTAGCAAAAGAAGCACCTGCATTTGTACCCGAAGCGGTAGTAGAAGATGTGCCCATTGTTGAGGAAGTAGCGGAAGAAGTTGTAGAAGAAGAGGAAGAAATTGACGATTTTCAAAGAGAGCAAAGGGAGTTTTTAATGGGTAGAAGCGTAATTAACGATGTAACCTTAGATGACGGCACCTTGTTTGTAACCAAAGGAACAGTTATAACAGAAGCTATTATTAAAGAGGCAGAAAAGTTAAATGCTGTTTTAGAGCTTACGCTTAATGTAAAATAGACATATTCCAGTTTTTTACTAAAAAAAATGCCTATTGCTACTTTTTTGTAATAATGGGTCTTTTTTTGTAGACTTAGATGGAATTTTATGCTAATATAGATAATAATCTAAAGATAGTAATATATTGTAGAAGGGTTAACTGATGGATACTTTACACAATAACTTTAGCAATAATTTGTATTCTAACAGGGATTTTAGGCTAAAGTTAGAGGAACTCTCAACGGGTAGTGCCGGTTGTGGCATAATAATAATCGGTATAGACGGATTTAAACGTATTAATAACCTGTACACCTATACCATAGGAGATAGCGTGCTTGAGCAATTCTCCGCAGAAATTCAAGGTTTATTTAGTGATGATACCCCTCTGTATAAATTAGACGGAGATAACTTCGGACTAATATTTAATGAGGAATCCGCCGACTACTATTATGATATTTTTGAGAAAATCAAAACTGTGGGAAAAAATAATATAGTAATAGATAATATTCAAATTCCCATTGCGGTATCCGCCGGTGTTTGCTTTTTCCCAAAAGACGGCACGGATAGCGAAACTCTTTATAAAAACGCAAGGATAGCCTTGGTTAATTCTAAAGAAAAGGGCGGAGGACGCATAACCGTGCTATCCCCTTCCCTGCTAAATAAAGTTCAACATTCCATGAAACTCCTTGAATGTATAAGAAGCGATGTAAATAACAACTTTAATGGATTTTATTTGGTATACCAGCCTTTAATTTTAGCAAAAACAGGCGATTTATACGGTTGCGAGGCGCTTTTAAGGTGGAAGAACAATGCTTTTCCCACAGGTATCTCCCCTTTTGAGTTTATACCTATTTTAGAAAACTACGGTATGATTATAGATGTAGGAAAATGGGTGCTTGAAAACGCAATTAAGCAACTAAGTGAGTGGTTAGAGGTTATGCCTAACTTCCAACTAAGCGTTAATGTTTCAAGTATTCAATTCGAGCAATCTGCTTTTAAAGCATTTGTTGTAGAAACCCTTTCCAAATACAATGTAAGCCCCAAACTTTTGACTTTAGAGCTTACGGAAAGTGGGCAAATAATTAATATAGATTATGTCAGAGAAGTATTTAACTTTTTGCGAAGTCAGGGCATAAAAATTGCCATAGACGATTTTGGCACAGGCTATGCCTCTTTGGAGATTTTTAGAGATTTAAGTGCAGACGAGCTTAAAATAGATAAATCCTTCCTTGAAAAAATCACCTACGATGTTACAGACCAAAAAATCATCTCGCAAGTAATAAAATTATGTGAGAGTATGAATATGTTTGTGTGTGTAGAAGGAATAGAAACCAAAGAAATTGAGAGCATTGCAATTCAATTAGATTCCAGATTATTACAAGGCTATTACTACGATAAGCCCATAGAAAGCCGGGATTTTTTTGCAAAATATCTTGCTAAAATCGACGATAAAAATTTAGACAACAGCTTGTTTGAGCTTTCCGAAAAGGAAAAAAGTCTTTCTTACTCCACCTTTAAACCTGCAAAGCCAATGTCTATGGCAGAAATTATAAACAATGCTTATGCCGGCATTTTTCAGGTGGGTATGGATACGGAGTTTACCTTTTTAACCTGCAACGAGGGTTACAGAAGGATGCTTGGCTACACCGCCAAAGAAATGGAAGAAAAGTTTAAAAACCGAGCACTTGGATTTGTGCATCCCGACGATATGGAGTATGTAAACGATGAAATACGCCGTCAATTAGGGTGCGGAGATACCGTTACTATTGAGTTTCGTATTGTAAGGTCGGACGGCACTCCCATTTGGATTTTAGGTACAGGCAACGTTGTTAAAGGCAAATACGGTAGCTCCAGCTTAATTGTGGTTATTATAAACAACAATGTAATTAAAAGGGAAAACCTTTGTACCGAACGAGAAAAGAATTTGTATCATAAAATAATAAGCAGAGTGCCTACCGGCATTAAATATCTGCATTACGATAAGGATTTTACCATAGATTACCTATCCGACGGTTTTTTGGCAATAGTCGGCTACAACAGAGACGAAATCCAAACTATTTTTGATGGCAAGTACATCAATTTAATCTACGAAGAGGACAGAAAAAAGGTTATAGAAGATGTTTTGGAGCAGGTAAAACTAAGCAATGTGGTTGTCCTTTACTACCGTGTATATTGTAAGGACGGCAGTCTTATTTGGTTAGAGACGGTATCTCAGCTATACCCGGCGGACGAGGACGGCATACAGAAATGTTGCTCCAGTGTTGTTAATATCTCAAGCACCATCAAAAAAGAGGATAAAAACAGGTCTTTTAGCATTGCAACACGGTATCAGCAAGCGGCGCAAAAATGGGGCGATATTATTTTTGAGTTGGATTTTATCACCAAAAAAGTGGATTTTTCCGAAAATTTCGAGTCTGTATTTGGCAGAATAGCTTATGATACTTTTGAGCGAGAACTGCTAATGATGCACCCCGAGGACAGAGCAATGTTTGAGGCTGTATTGCAACAGGTTTGCGAAGGGCACGTACCAAACCCTGTGGAAGTACGTGTGCTTAACGGTAACAACTCATATATTTGGTGTTCGGTTATGTTTAATCAACCGGAGAGCATAGGCGACACCATGCTTAGTGCAATAGGAAAAATAAGCAACATAGAAAAAGAAAAGCAAAAGCAATTAAAAATTATAGAATCCTTCCAAAAGGATACACTAACAAACCTTTACAATAAAAGCGCCATTGAAAAAAAGGCGGACAGTATAATAAAAAACAACAAAGATAACCTAAGTTTTGCTTTGTTTATTATTGATATTGACGGGTTTAAGAGCATTAACGATAAGGTTGGACATTTATTTGGCGACGAGCTTTTACGCATTATTTCCAAACGGCTTTTAGGTATGTTTAAAGATACAGATTTAGTTGCACGCACAGGTGGCGACGAGTTTATGGCATTTATTACCTACACGGGAGACGAAAAAATACTAAAGCGCAAAGCAAGAAAACTTTCCGAAACGCTAAACAACCCGATAAAATTTGAAAATCAGTTGTTTAATATTAGTACCACCATAGGTATTGCCCATTCTAAAGACAAAATAGAGGCATTTTACGATTTATACCATAATGCTGATATTGCCTTATACAGAGCAAAGGAAATAGCCAAGGGCGGATTTATTATTTTGTAGATTTTTGGTGATGTTAATGCAAAAAATTATTAAACCGAAATACATAGTGCTTTTAATATGTATAATTTGCTTGGTGTTTGCTGTTATTGTTGGTGTATTTAGTATGCCAATAAGTGCCAATACTGCTTTTGACGATAAATTAATTACGAATTTAAAAGATAGTGATTTCGTTTTAAGTTCGGGTATAAAATTACGCACTCCTCTTACTATTCAATGTTTAAGTGATGATAGTCAAGCGCTTTTTCCCATAAACATCCAAGAAAAAGGCTTTAATAAATACTATAATTGGTACTCCAATCCTCAGAAAATCAAAGAGGATTTTTTTGAGTTTTGTGGTTTGTTAAACAAAAAATACTTAGAGGAAAGTGGAAAGGAATTTAAAAACATTTATTTAAGTATAGATTTAAAGATGGTCTATTCCTATTTAGATGATAAACTATATTTATCCAATATGTACAAAGAAGAGCTAAAGACACTTAAAAAGTTTAAGGTGCAAGATGTTTTGCAACTGTGTTTTAGAGAGGATGCACGAAAATATTTGGTAGATAAAGGTTTTTCCTCCGGCATAGACGGTTGGGTAAATGCGCCCACTACCGATTTATATTTTAGTAGTTGCCCAAGCGTTTCCATTTATAACGGGATGATGACTACGGATTTAGAGGGGCGTTTGGTTTTTTAGGGGGTGGGAGGATTATATTTCTATTTTAATTTGTCCGCTAAAACAATCCCAAATAGTTTCCTTCACTTTTACATAAACATTCTCGTGCCACAAAAAATTCGCAACCTACAAAAGCAAGTTGCGAATTTGGTTTTCTTTGGCTTACCTTTCTTTTTTCTAAAAGAAAGGTAAGTGGCTGGGGTAGCAGGATTTGAACCTACGAGTGCGGGAGTCAAAGTCCCGTGCCTTACCGCTTGGCTATACCCCAACGTAATTGGTTTTTTATGGGGTGGATAGTGGGAATCGAACCCACGACCTCCAGGACCACAATCTGGCGTTCTAACCGACTGAACTACATCCACCATAAAAAATATATTGCTCTCCCAAATAAGAAAGCAGTGGTGCACCTGAAGGGATTCGAACCCCTGGCACACGGCTTAGAAGGCCGTTGCTCTATCCTACTGAGCTACAGGTGCTCATAGGCGCATACTTGCGCTGACAGTAATAAATTATAACATTTCAAGTGTAATAAGTCAAGATGGTAAATAGAAAATTTTTGGAATTATGCCAATTTTACTTACCCGTAGTATTGCATAACTGCATCTGCCGTTTGGTGGTATTCCAAGGCTTCCCGGATTTATAAACCAAATACCCTCATCATACTCGCAATATGGTATATGAGTATGCCCAAAAAGCATGGCTGCCGCTCCCCTTTCCCCGGCAAATAAAGCCAAACGTGTTAGAGACTCTTTTACGTGATGCTTATGCCCATGAGTCATTACAATTTTGTGCCCATACACTACGAGCTCTAAATTTTCGTCTAAAACATAGTTGTAATCGCCGTTGCCTTTAACCGTGTATACCTCTTTATCCGTTAAATCCTTTAAATATAAAGCATCCTCGTATAAATCCCCCAAATGCACAATTTTATCTACTTCCTTGTGCTCTTCTATAACCTTCTTTATATTACTTTTTATCCAATGGGTATCACTTATTACTAAAATATCGCAGTGCTCGCTCATAACGTCTCCTTTAGCTTTGAAAGCGCCTTTGCCCTGTGGCTGATTATATTTTTTGTATTACCGTCTATTTGTGCAAATGTCTTGTTTAATTTTTCATCTAAAAAGATAGGGTCGTACCCAAATCCGCCTTCTCCTAAAACTTCCTTTGTAATAACCCCGTGGGCGTATTCCTCAATGTAGAGCTTTTCTTTGCCACCGTTTGCCACCACTATTGCGCATACAAACTTTGCCTTTCTGTTTTCTATGCCTTCAAGGTCTGCTAACAACTTTAAAAGGTTGTCCTCATCTGTGCTTTTTTCTCCTGCATATCTTGCGGAGTATATGCCCGGTGCTCCGTTTAAGGCGTCTACACATAATCCGGAATCGTCTGCAAGCACATCGCAATCTACCAACATGCTAATTTGCGATGCCTTTTTAAACGCATTTTCGTGAAAGCTGTTACCGTCCTCCACCACCTCTATGTTTATGCCTGCATCTTTCAGAGAGATTACATCATCATAATAATCCCCTAAAATTTCCCTTATTTCTTTTACTTTATGAGAATTGTTGGTGGCAATTATTAACTTTTTCATAGTTACTTAAAAACCTCGTTTTGTATTTTGATAATTTTTTCGATACTTTTTTGGCATAATATCATTAGTTGGGCAAATTCCCGCTCCGTTACCGTGCGTTTTTCGCCACTTATTTGTACCTCGCAAATGCTACCGTCATCACACGCAACAAGATTCATATCCGCCATTGCGCTACTGTCCTCTGTGTAGCATAAATCCACCATTGGTGTGTTTTTTACGATTCCTGCCGATACTGCCGCAATGTTATGTTTTATTGGGGATTTTTCTATCAAACAATTCTCAATAGCATATAAAACACATAGCTTCAACGCCACAAACGCCCCTGTTATACTTGCCGTCCTTGTGCCTCCGTCTGCACTTAGTACGTCGCAATCAACAAAAAAAGTGTACTCCCCCATTGCAGAAAAGTCGCATACGCTTCGTAACGCTCTGCCAATTAATCTTTGTATTTCTACACTTCTGCCGTCCGTGCGCATCTTTTCTCTTTGTTTGCGTTTTAATGTTGATGCCGGAAGCATTGCGTATTCTGCCGTTAGCCAACCGTTTCTTGTGTTTACCATAAACGGCGGTACTCCCTGCTCTATCATCACACTACAAATAACTTGAGTGTTTCCCACAGAAATAAGTACACTTCCGTGAGCGTTTTTCATATAATCTTTGGTTATTTCTATTTTTCTGAGTTCGTCGTTTTTTCGTCCGTCTTCTCGCATATTTTTCCTTTCTTAATCGAGTATTTCGCCATTATTCCAAAGTTCGTTGCAGGATAAATCTAAAGAATCATTCCAACTGATGCCATAGCCACCTGCATCTACTTTTACTTGCTCAAACAAACCTTTGGAGTTGGAAAGCACCTTAAATTCTTCCCATTTTATAAAAAGCGGTTTAACATCATATAGCTTTTTTATATTAGATTCAAATTGTATCATCAAAAGAAAATCCGCCATCGGCTTAACTTCTGCTATTTTATAAAACATTTTATCTGTTCCTTGTTTTGTTATACTAATGGAGGTAATTGTATGAATTCCTGAGTCGTCCATATTTTTAGTAATTCATCTTGATATTTCGCCGCCCACTCTTTTGCCATAGTTAATGCTTTTACAGGCAAATCTCCTTCAATCATTTCGAGAGTTTTTATTTCAATAACCCCCAAATATTCCCCATAAAAACAGTGAAAATGCGGTGGATTATGCTCTTTTTGCTGAAAGTACATTTTAATTATCATTCCATAAAATCTCGATATTACCGGCATTTTTGTTTTCACCTCTTATCATATTATACCCTATGAAATAAAGTGCGTAAACAGCATTAATACACTTTTGCAATAATTGCACACACCCCTCTCAATCAATATATATTAACATATTTTTGCTTATAACTCAATTATTTGTTATAATAAAAACAAAATTAATTTAAGAAGGTAATTTACATGACATTAGACGGTTTAACACTAAAATTATGCACAAAAGAATTGCAGGAAACTTTAATTGGTGCAAAGGTGCAAAAAATACTTATGCCGGTAAAGGACGAAGTGGTTTTTATTTTATACGCCCCACCCTTCGGCAATTTAGCTTTAAAAATAAGTCAAGACGCAGGCAACTGCTCTCTATATATAACAAAAATCACCAAAGAAAACCCCAAAACTCCCCCATCTTTTTGTATGTTTTTGCGCAAATACCTTTTAAATGCCAAAATATGCAAAATTGAGCAGTTAGGCTTAGATAGGGTTGTGGTTATAAATTTTGACGCAAAAGACGAGCTTATGCACCCTGTTTCCCTAAAACTTGTGGTAGAAATTATGGGCAAATACTCCAACATAATTTTACTTAACAGCGAAGACAGGGTTTTAGACAGCATTAAGCGTGTTTCCATAGATTTAAGCAGTAAAAGGCAAATTCTGCCCGGCGCAAAATACGAAAATCCGCCTCAGGTTAAGTATAACCCTTTTACACTAACGCAAAAGGCGGTAGAGGATATTCTTAACACAAAAAAAGAAACCAAGCTTTTTGAGTATATAATTTCTGTGTTTGAGGGCATATCCATACAAACGGCGCAGGAAATAATTTCTCTTTCCAACATAAATTGCAACTACACTTTAGAGCTTACACCAAAGTATATAGAACGCCTTGCCTTCACCATGAAAGAATTTTTAGATAGGGCAATATCAAGCCCCAAGCCGTGTATTCAGGAAAATCAAGATGGGTTGCCTGTGTTTTTTTCCTCTATGCCCTACTCCACCTACCCCGAAATAACATGTAAAACTTTTGAAACCTGTAACGAAATGCTTGATTATTACTACAACACACGTCTTGAGTTTTTTAAGCTAAAACAGCTAAAAGAGGGGCTTTCAAAAACGGTGGCAAAACAGCTAAAAAAGGTGGATAAACTAATACAAATATACACCCAAAGCATAAACGAAGAAAGGAAAATAGAGGATTTAAACGCAAAAGCACAGCAAATTACCGCAAATATATACAGGCTTAAAAAGGGTATGGACAGCTTTATTTCCACAGATTTTACCACGGGGGAAAGCATAACCGTAACCTTAGATTTAGCCTATGCTCCCCAAGATTATGCCAAGAAAATATACAAAAAAATCACAAAAATCAAAACCGCATGCAAACTTAACAAGGTAAAATTAGAGGAGAGCGAGGACGAGCGGGATTTTCTTGAAAGGCAACTTTTCTTTATTGATGAAGCTACAAGCACCGCAGATATTGCAGAAATCAAAGAAAGCCTAACCAAAGCCGGTTATCTTGCTCCCCTGCCAAAATCTAAGCATACGGTAGAAATTACTTCTATGCCAAAAGAGTTTGTAACAAAAGCCGGCTACACCGTTTTAGTAGGCAGTAACGACCGTCAAAACGATATTTTAACCATGAAAATCGCCCAAAAGGAAGATATTTGGTTTCATGCCCAAAAAATACCCGGCTCTCACGTTTTGCTTGTTACAAAAGGCGCACAGCTAAACGATATAGACGATGATAGCATAATAATGGCGGCAAGCCTTGCGGCAAAGTACAGCCGAGCCAAAAATTCGGGCAAAACCCCTGTAGATTATGCGGTGCGTAAAAACGTTAAAAAACCACCCTCCTCCAAACCGGGAAAGGTGATTTACGACAACTATTTTACCGTATATGTAAATGCCAACGAATAACCTAATTAATGCCCTTTATTTATATGGTTTATAATATCTATTGCGGTGGGAGGACAACCTTTTACGTAACTTTTAAAGTTGCAAGTACAGTTGCCCACTCCAATCCCCTCTGCCTCTATATTTTTATAACCCTGCCCCACATGCAAAGTTTGCTTTTTGGGGGAGTTATACAAAGCACGCACACAAGAAGCATAACAGGCGGAACAAGCACTGTCTTGCTTAATATACCCCTCTACGCTCGTAATTTTTCTGCCTGCATTGGCAATGGGCTTTGGTTGCTCTTTGCTTAATACACGCAAAACCTCGCCCTCCGTTTTACCCAAGCCGTATTTACTTGCAAGGGCAATATATTCTATATCTAAGGGATTGTACCCCATTAGCTTTGCCACATAGCTGTCTATAAGCACGCTGTCTGTTCCGGCAACAAGCATATCCGATTGCACAGGGTTTCCCCCTTCTTCGAAGTCTAAATCTCCGCAAATACCGTCTGCAATAACTAAATCTGCCATTTTAATTTTATTTAAACACGCAATAGGCTTGTGCAAACCTAAATTATGAAACATTCGCTTAGAATTATCCGAAATACAGCCCTTCATATTTTTTAGTGCGCAGGTAATTTTGGTTTGGCAATGCCCTTTAATTACAGGCAAATTAATAAGATAATCCGCTTGCAAAATGCTCTTGCAAAACTCTATGTTTATGCCGTCTATTTTAAATAATTGCGTTTCATCCCCTTTTAAATCCACAAAAGGCACTTTAAGTTTATGGTAGCCACATGCCTTATATGCACGATTGGTGTTTTCCCCTATCCAAGCCCCTTCCATAACAGAAATATTTGTAATGCCTTTTTTTAAAAGATACTCTATTACAGCCTCTACAATTTCTATATGTGTAGTAGCCCCCATCTCCGCCTTTTTTGCCACCACTAAATTAGGCTTAAGTACCACCCTTGCATCCTTGCTTATTTGAGGGTTGATTTCCTCCAAAAGCTGAGTAGTCATATTAAAAATAGCTTTACCGTAATTAATATAGATGATGTTGCTCACAGTTTAAAAATACTCCTTAGTTCTTTGGGGTGCTCTATTATGTATTTGCTGTTTTTTACCTGCTCTTTAGTTTCGTAGCCAAAACCCCACAGCACTCCGCAAAAATCCACACCCGTTGCCGCCGCCCCTTCACTATCGTAGGAGCTGTCCCCTATCATTAGCGCTTCTTCCTTTTTTGTATTTGTAAGTTTTAGCGCATCATTTATTATTTCTATTTTATCCGTAACGCTAAGCACACTTGTTGCACCGCAAACTGCATTAAAATAATGGGTAATCCCGAAATGCTCTAAAGTGTCATATACCGCCGTTTGCCTTTTTACAGAGGCAATGGCGCAAATAATGCCTTTTTGGTTAAGCTCTTTTAGTACATCTAAAATACCATCAAACAAACTGCATTTAAGCATACCCATTTTTCGATACATTAGCCTGTACTCTTCCACAAGTGCCTCGGAGTCCTTCTCGCCTAAACCAAAAACATCCATAAAAGCCACCTTTAGCGGTGGCCCTATGAGCTTATTTAAGTTTGCATCCTTAGGTATTTGCATATTTAACTTACTCGTTGTAAGTACTACACATTCTTTAATACCTAAGGAGGTATCCATTATTGTTCCGTCAAAATCAAAAATTGCTGTTTTGTATTTCATATCCATTCCACGTTAATCATTAATGCCGAGTATGGCTCAATTTCTCCTTGCAGTAGCCCAAAGTTAAGTTCAAAGGCATTGCCTGTAAGCATACAGCTTGCAAAAACAAACTCCACATCTTTGAAAAATTGTTTGTCCTCTTCCTCGTATAGTTGCTCGGAGCCGTATAAATCTATGGCAAATTGCTTGCTTTCCTCGCTTCTGTTTACTACTGTGATAATCATTTTATCGTTGGTAATGTTTTCAAAAGCATCTTTGCCACCTATGCAAAACCGCATAATGCTAAGCACATCCTCGTCTTGCACAAAGAAAATACATTTACCCGTTTGCAAAGAGGTTTCTTTATTTCTTATTGATGCAATACTTTTGTAGAAATCCTTTATTTCGCAGTCCTTATTGGTGAAGGTTTGCCTGTTGAATGGGTCTCTTAGCCCGTGCATTCCCACTTCATCACCATAATAAATACTTGGGACTCCCGGTAGTGCAAATTGTAGTGCAACCGCAATTTTTTGGAGTTTTTCCCCCAATTTATCCTGCTCTTTTGTTACAATAAAATGAGCCTGCTGTTCTATGGTTAAATCTTGAGCGTTGATTTTGGTTGCAAGCAGAGTTCTTACCCTTGCAATATCGTGGCTGGAGAGCAAATTCATCAAGCAATAATACATTTCTTTGGGATAGTTTTGTTGCTGATTAACCAAAAACCGCTTAAAATCGTAAGCATTTTTATGATAGTTAAGAAAATCAATTATCATAGTTTTTAGGGGGTAGTTCATAACCGTGTCTAAGCCCTTGCCAAAGGCGTACTGCCGTGTTTCACCGTAGCTTTCCTTGGTGGTTGCATCCTCCCACACTTCGCCTAAAAGCACTTTATCTTGGCTTACGCTTTTAATTGCATCTCTTATTTGCTCTATGGTTTTATCGGGAAGCTCGTCTGCAACATCCAGTCTGTACCCCGATGCTCCCTTTTTAAGCCATGTTTTTATTACGCTGTCGTCGTTTTCTATAACAAAATCTACCCAATCTTGATTTTGCTCTATAATTTCCGGCAACGTTTCAAATCCCCACCAGCTTTTATAGCTGTTTGGATGCTCTATAAAGTTATACCAGTTAAAATACTTGGAGTCCTTACTTTGATAGGCACCTACCTCCTCGTAATTGCCGTATTTGTTAAAGTAAACGCTGTCGTCTCCCGTGTGGGAGAATACCCCGTCTAAAATAATTTCTATCCCCCGCTCTTTGCACTCTTTAACGAGCTTTTCAAAATCCTCGTTTGTGCCTAAGATAGGGTCTATTTTTAGGTAGTCGGAGGTGTTGTATCTGTGGTTTGATGCCGCTTCAAAAATGGGGTTTAGGTAAATTACCGTAATTCCAAGCTCGCACAAATAGTTAATATACTCCATAATACCCTTTAAATTACCCCCAAAGTAATCGCAAGGCTCGTAAAACTTTTTGTTTTCCACAGGCATATATTCGGGAAACTCGTCCCAACTTTCGTGTATGCGTACCGAGCGATTTTTACTTTTGTGATACTTTGCCCCTTCGATTAAATCCTCGTCTCCGCTTTTATGAAATCTATCGGGGAAAATTTGATACATAATGGCTTTTTTAAACCAGTTTGGTGTAATAAAGTTTGCATCAAATACCGTTAGCTGAAAGGCAGGAGGCTCGTTAAAGTAGGCTTTTCCCAAACCGCTTGTAATGTTTGGGGTTGCACCGTAGTAAAGCCTTGTATTATCCGTAAGTTTAATTGCAAAATAATACCAAACCACACCGGGTTTTGCAGGTGCATCAAACTCCACCACTAAATTGCCTTCAAAATTGTGCATTTCGTGAAGGGATTTTTTGTTTTTGTGCAATGTAACCAAATACACACTTTGAAAAAACAAATCCTTTATGGTTAGGCGAATTTCCACAGAAGTACCACAGGGCTGTGCTCCCATAGGCTTTCTGTATAATTCTTTTGTACTGTCGTGTATTATGCACTTAGAAAAATCTATATTTTCCATACTATCACCATTAATCCATTTTTGTTAGATGCCAGATTTTATCGTTGTACTCGTTTATTGTTCTATCTGCACAGAAAATGCCTGATTTTGCGGTGTTCATTGCCGCTTTGTATTTCCAATCGTCCTTCTTTTCGTAGGTTTGTATAATGTTTGCATATGCAAGATTATAAGCGGCAAAATCGTAAAGCAAATAGTATTTATCCGCTCTGTCCATATCCGCAAACAATAAAGAGTGATACAAATCGGAAAATTGTCTGTCGTTAGAAATATTTAGACTGCCGTCTATAAGCATATTAAGTGCGGTGCGCAGTTCGTTGTTTTGCTCGTAGTATTCGCTTGGCTTGTAGGTACCGAATTTCTCCATTTTGCTTATTTCGTTTACCGTTGCGCCAAAAATAAAGATATTTTCCTCCCCAACAGCTTCAAATATTTCTACGTTTGCCCCGTCCATTGTGCCTAAAGTAACTGCACCGTTCATCATAAATTTCATGTTGCCCGTGCCTGATGCCTCAAGCCCTGCCGTTGAAATTTGCTCGCTGATGTCGGTAGCCGGTATTAGTATTTCTGCCACGGAAACTCCGTAGTTTTCTATAAACACAACTTTAAAAATATCTTTGGTTGCAGGGTCGTTATTTACTAAATCTGCCACTGCAAGTATTAATCTTATAATATTTTTTGCCCTTGCATATCCGGGAGATGCCTTTGCCGCAAACAAAAATGTGCAAGGTTGTATATCCAAATTTGGATTTTCCTTTTTGTAGTTGTACAAATGCAAAATGTGCAACACTTTTAGCAGTTGCCTTTTGTACTCGTGCAAACGCTTTGCGTGTACGTCAAACACGCTGTCTACATTAATATCTATATTTTGCGTGCGTTTTAAGAAATCTCTTAGCCTTATTTTATTTTTATACTTAACCTCCATAAAATCGTCCAAAAACTTTTTATCTGTAAGGAGGTTTTGTATATCGTCCATTTTTGTGTAATCTTTTAAAAAGTCGTCCCCAATATTATCCGCAATAAGCTGGGTTAGCAGTGGGTTTGCCTTGGCAAGCCATCTTCTGTGGGTAATACCGTTTGTAATGCCCAAAAACTTGTTGGGGAACACCACAAAGAAATCTCTGAAGGTTTGCGCCTTAATAATTTCTCCGTGTAATTGAGACACACCGTTTACCTTTTTACAAACTGCAATACATAGGTTTGCCATACGAATTTCTCCGTAAGCCACAATGGACATTCTGGAAACCTTTTCAAAATCTCCGTTGTATACACTCCATAGTTTATCGCAGAATTTCTCGTTAATAACCTTAATAATTTGATATATACGTGGCAACAAAGAAGAAAACATATCTTCGTTCCAGCACTCTAAGGCTTCTACCATTATGGTGTGGTTGGTGTAGCTAAACATTTTGCTTGCAATGTCGAAGGCTTCGTCCCAACCCATACTTTCCTCGTCTAAGAGTATTCTAAGTAATTCGGGAATTGCTAAAGTGGGGTGAGTATCGTTTATTTGCACGCAATAATAGTTTGGCAGAGTGTGCAAATCCCCGTAGTTTTCCTTGTGCATCCTTATAATGTGTTGCATTGTTGCAGAGGTAAAAAAGTAAAACTGCTTTAAGCGCAAAAGCCTTCCTTGTTGATGATTATCCTCAGGATACAGGCATTTGGATATAACTTCCGCAAGCTCTCTTTCCTGCATTGCCCGTGCGTATTCCCCTCTGTTAAAGTAGGTCATATCCAGCCCCGTTTTTGCTTTGGCGCTCCACAACCTAAGGGTAGCCGGAATGTTGCACATATAGCCCATTACAGGGTAGTCGTAGGGTATTGCAAGCACGCTGTAATAGTCTTTGTGAGCTATTTTTAAACCGTGCTCCGTCCAAACTTCTTCAAGCTCTCCACCGTATTTAACTTCTACTTGCTCTTCCGGTCTTGGAATTTCCCAAACATTGCCAAACTCCAGCCAGTTGTCGTCCACCTCTATTTGCTCGCCGTCTAATATTTTTTGCTTAAACAAGCCAAATTCGTAGCGAATACTGCACCCGGTTGCAGGTAGGTCTAAGGAGGACAGCGCATCTAAAAAGCAGGCGGCTAAACGTCCTAAACCGCCGTTACCAAGACCGGCGTCCCTCTCTTGCTCCTCTATGTTGTCTAATTTTAAGCCTAAGTCTTCAAGCACCTCTTTATAATCGCTAAGAAGGTGCATATTAACCATATTGTTTACAAGTGCTCTGCCCATTAAAAATTCCGCAGAAAGATAATATACACGTTTTAAGCCCTGCCTAACAACTTGTTTGTTGGCGTCCGTCCATTTATCCACAATTAAATCCCTTATGGATAGTGCCACAGATTTATAAATTTGATCTGTGCTTGCCTCTTCCAAAGTTTTTCCGAAATGGCGTTTTAACTTCCCCAGTATTTCATTTTTAATTTCTTTTTTATTTTGTTCCATACACGTATTCCTTAATATTTATTTTTCTACACAGCTATAATACAGTTTTTCGTACTGTTTAGCTGATTTTTTGAAACTGTTGTCCGTTTCCATTGCGTTTGTCATTAGTTTTAAAAACGCAGGTTTGTCCGATAGTACGGTTATTGCGTATCTAATTACATTTAGCATCTCATGTGCGTTATAGTTTTTAAAAGAAAACCCATTGCCCTGTTTTGTATACATATCGTAGGGTATAACAGTATCTACAAGTCCTCCTGTTTCTCTTACTATAGGTAGTGTGCCGTAGTTTTGAGAAATCATTTGTGATATTCCGCAAGGCTCAAACATTGACGGCATAAGGAAGAAATCGCTTGAGGCGTATATTCTGTGGGCAAGCTCGTCGCTGTAACCAAGGTTGATGGAGGTTTTATCCGGATATTTTGATGCTATGTATTTAAAGTAGTTTTCGTACTCCGCATCCCCCTGCCCTAGCAGTACAAAGGCTACATCCTCGTATAGCAGTTCTTCTAAAATCCGCTTTATAAGCTCGAAGCCCTTTTGCTCGGTAAGTCTTGAAATAACGCTTATAATAGGTGTTGTAATTTCTATATTTAAGTTAAGCTCGTCTATCAGTAAGGCTTTATTTTTGTACTTGCCGGAAAAATCCCCCTTGTCGTAATGATGCACCAAGTGCTTATCCGATTTTGGAGAGTATTCTTCTAAGTCTATTCCGTTTACTATACCTATTAAGTCGTCCCGTCTTGCTTCTAATATGCCCTGCATGCCCCTGCCGTAGTAAGGGTCTAATATTTCTTTTGCGTAGGTTGGGCTTACCGTTGTTATTTTGTCCGCAAACACAAGCGCCGCTTTTAGCATATTTGCACAACCGTATGCCTCAATATATTCGGGGGTAAAATACCGCTCGTCAATATCTAACATACTTCTTACAAAATCAAAAGAAAGCTGTCCTTGATACTGCAAATTATGTATGGTAAACACAGTTTTTATCTGCCCTTGAGATAAATTTGTGTAGTTTGTTTTTATTAGCATGGGGATCATAGCTGTATGCCAATCGTTACAGTGTATAATATCGGGCTCGAAATTAATAAACTCTAAGCTTTCAAGCACCGCCTTACAAAAGTACGCATACTGCTCTGCCTCCGGCTCTCCCCCTTTATAAATGCAATGCCCGAAGTAAAACTCGTTGTCTATAAAGTAGTAGCGTACACCGTTGTACTCCATGGTTTCTATACCAAGATATTGGGTGCGCCAACCAAGCTGTATGTTTAGCGCCGCTAAAACTTGCAGTTTATCTCCGTATTTTTCCTTAATAATTGCGTGTTTTGGCATAATAACACGAATATCGTGGTTAAGTGCCATAATTTCCCCCGGCAAAGTGCCGATTACATCTGCTAACCCACCTGTTTTGGCAAAAGGTACGCACTCTGCACCGGCAATAAGTATTTTTAGTTTGTCTTTCATTATACTATCGCCCCCTTACGAATTATTACAGGGAATACCTCGTTTCCTATTAATTTTCTCCCCTGCCTAATATTTACAGATTTATCTAAAATTACATATTCTAAATCTGCATTTTGATTGACTTCGCTGTTTTGCATGATAATACTGTTTCTTATTTTAGCACCTTTGCCAACGTATACACCCCTTGAAAGCACGCTGTTTTCCACTTCCCCTTCTATTACACAACCGTTGGCAATTAAAGAATTTTTAACGTTTGCGTTTGTGGTGTATTTTGCCGGCACTTCGTCTTTAATTTTTGTGTAAATCTCGTTTTCTCCGTAAAACATTTCTTTTTGAATATCCACATTAAGAAAATCCATATTAAGTTTGTAGAACGCCGCCACAGAGTGCAACCTGCCTACATAACCCTCGTGTTTGCAACCTAAAATTTTAAGTCTTTTAATGTTAGACATAATTAAATCGCTTACAAAATCGTATCTGCCCCGTGAAATACAGTCCTCAATTAAGTATTCCAGTAAATCCTTTCTTAAAATGTAAGTATCCATAGCAACCTTTTTAGAGCCTGTAACCGTTGGGTCTATTTCTAAATCTATGATACGATTATCGTCGTTCATGTGCAGACGCACATCGCAGTATCTTTCCCCTTTAAACTCGTCTATTTCTTCCTCGTTATACAGCACGGTAATATCTGCGTTGCTGTCTACATGCTGTTGAATAACCTTCTCAAAATCCACATTGTAAATTGTAAATGAGCCCGAGAATATGCAATACTGCTGTTTAGAGCGGTTTATGTAATTCATAGCGCCCTTTATTGCATCGTTTACCCCTCTGTATATACCCATGTTTTCGTGTCCCGAAAAGGGCGGTAGTATAAACAAACCATCGTTTTTTCTGGATAAATCCCATTCTTTGCCCGAGCCTAAGTGGTCCATAAGGGAATGATAGCTTCTTTGTGCTATAACACCAATGTTTCTGATGCCTGCGTGTACCATGTTTGACAGCATAAAATCAATGGCACGGTATCTGCCACCAACTGGCAAAGCGCCTACCGATCTTAAATAAACAAGTTCTCGCAAATTCATATTTTGCTCTCCGGCAAATATTAAACCAAAAGTATTTCTAATCATTCTGCTTCACCCCCAACAGGTTTTCTTACAATTCGTTTTGCCGCAATACTTTCCCCTTGCGCAATGCTAATGCCCGATTTAATTACCGCATTTGAGCCTACCACCGTTATTTCTCCTATATCTCCTACGATGCAGTTGTCCTCTATTACCACATCTTCATCTATTATACACTTACTAACCTTGCTTTTAGCACCAACTATCGTATTTTGCATAATAATACTGTCTTTTACCACAGCACCTCTTTTTACCGTGACGCCTGCGGATAGTATACAGTTTTCCACCGAGCCGTAAATATAGCAACCCTCGGAAATTAATGTGTTTTTTACTTTTGCGTTGCTATCCACAAAATGAGGTGGCATATTTGGGTTTCTTGAAAATATACGCCAGTTTTCGTCGTATAAATCAAGGAGTGGGCTGTCCGAGAGGAGTTCCATATTTGACTCCCACAAGGACTCTATTGTACCTACATCCTTCCAATAACCGTTAAAGGGGTATGCAAAAAGTTTTTCCCCTGCATCTATCATAGAAGGAATTATATTTTTTCCAAAATCGTTGGAGGATTTTTCGTTTTTGGAGTCCTCCAATAAATACTCTTTTACTTTTTTCCAGGTAAACACATATACACCCATTGATGCCATGTTGTTTTTAGGCTTTTTGGGCTTTTCTTCAAACTCCACAATACGCAGATTATCGTCTGTGTTCATAATACCAAAACGAGGTGCCTCTTCTATGGGCACTTTTATTACCGCTATTGTGGCATCCGCACCCTTTTCTATGTGTGCGTTTATCATTTTATCGTAGTCCATTTTATATATGTGGTCGCCGGATAAAATTACCACGTAATCGGGGTTGTATCTGTCTATAAAGTAAATGTTTTGGAATATGGCGTTTGCCGTACCCGAGTACCATTCCCCTCTCTCCCCTTTTACGTAGGGGGGCAGTACAAATGCGCCTCCTGCTATTCCGTCTAAATCCCAAGGTGCGCCTGTGCCTATATATGCGTTTAGCTCTAAAGGCTCGTATTGGGTTAAAACACCCACAATGTCTATGCCCGAATGTACGCAGTTAGACAGGGGAAAATCTATTATTCTGTATTTTCCGCCGTAGGTTACGGCAGGCTTGGCTCTATGCTTTGTAAGCACTCCCAGTCTGCTTCCTTGTCCACCTGCAAGTAGCATTGCCACACATTTTTTCTTTTTAATCATAAGTCTGTCACCTCGCTATTTTTTGTGGGTACATATTTGTAATATAAAGCGGCAAGCGGAGGTATGTTTACACTTGCGGAGTACGCCATTCCTGCCACGGCAAAATCTGTAATTTTTACAGTTTTTTTAGCAGGATAACCACTTCCGCCGTATTCCTCGTCGTCGCTGTTTAGCATTAGTTTAAGGCTTCCTTCAAAGGGCATTGCCACCAAATAGTTTTCTCTTATTATTTGAGTAAAGCTTGTTATACATACTATTATACTACCATCTTGCGCCATACGCAAAAAAGCAAGCACGCTAATTTGATTATCCTCTACATTAAGCCATTTAAAGCCGTCCCAACTGTCGTCCACTTCGTAGAAAGCTTTAGTTTTTTTGTACAAACCGTTTAGCTTTTTTACATAGTCTTGCATACCTTTATGGCTTTCGTAATCAAGTAAAAACCAATCTAATTGTTTGTTAAAATCCCATTCTATAAACTGAGCAAATTCGTCCCCCATAAACATCAGTTTTTTACCCGGATGTGCAAACATATAGCCGTACAGCACCCTTAAAGATGCAAATTTTTGCCAGTAATCCCCATACATTTTATTAACCATAGAAAGCTTTCCGTGTACCACTTCGTCGTGAGAATAGGGCAAAATAAAGTTTTCGGTAAAGGCATAGTACATGGAAAATGTCATCTTATTATGCTCAAATTGTCTGAAATAGTGGTCCATACTCATATATTTTAATGTATCGTGCATAAAGCCCATATTCCACTTAAAAGTAAAGCCCAGACCACCGTCGTAAGGCGGTTTGGTAAGCATTGGGTAGGATGTGGACTCTTCGGCTATCATCATAGTGCCTGAAAAGCAGGTTAGTATTACGCTGTTTACTTTGCGTAAAAAATCCACCGCATGTTTGTCTATGTTGCCCCCGTCCTCGTTTGGCACAAAATAGCCGTCCCTTGCGTAATCTAAGTACAGCATAGAGGTAACCGCATCCACACGCATACCGTCTATATGATATTTCTCAAAATAATACATTGCGTTTGACACAAGAAAACTTACAACCTCGGGGCGAGAATAGTTAAATATTAATGTGCCCCACTGCGGATGCTCTCGTTGTAAAATGTTTTCGTGCTCATAAAGCCTTGTGCCGTCAAACCGTGCAAGACCGTGCTCGTCTTTAGGAAAGTGTGCAGGCACCCAATCTAAAATTACACCAATACCCACCGAGTGCATTTTATCCACAAAGTACATAAAATCTTGAGGTGTGCCATACCTTGATGTTATTGCATAAAAGCAGGTAACCTGATACCCCCAAGAGCCGTCGAAGGGGTGCTCCGCTATGGGCATAACCTCAACGTGCGTGTAGTTCATCTCTAAAAGATACTCGCTAAGCTCGTCTGCAACCTCTCTGAAGTTTGCAAAGTCGTACCCTTCTTTAGTTTTCCATGAGCCTATGTGCATTTCGTAAATGGATATAGGCATTTTAAATACATCTTGCTTAATACGCTTTTGCATGTATTTTTTGTCCGTCCATTCAAAGCCGTCTATGTTCCACACCTTTGAGGCGGTGTGAGGTCTAACCTCGCAATGAAAGGCAAATGGGTCTGTTTTTAGTATTCGGCTACCGTCGTAACCGTGTACTAAGTATTTGTAGTTCATCCCTTCTTCTAAATCCGGAATAAACGCTACAAACACACCGTTTTTGTATTTTGACATTATGTTTTTGGAAAAATCCCAACTGTTGAAATCTCCCACAACACTAATGCTTATTGCGTTTGGAGCCCAAACTGCAAACCGGTGCATATTAATTTCTTCTATAAAATGGCACCCAAAAAGCTCGTAAGCCTTTTGAGCTTCCCCAATATTGTATAAATATATATCATTATCGCTGATATAGTTTTTAATTTCTACCATAATTAATGCACCCCCCGAGCAAATTAAGCAGTTTTACCTTTTTATTAAATATTGTAAATAAATTCCTTTTTTGTATTGTAGCCTGCGCCCAACTCCTTTGCTTTTTCTTCGTAGCCTTCTCTGCCCATTAATGCAAATGTAGCAATTTTGCCCTCTTCCACACCCGGTTGGTCGAAAGCATCTATATCTAAAAGCTCACCTGCCGCCGCCGTTGCCATCTCTAAAAAGAAGAACAAAGCGCCGATTTCTTTTGCGTTCATTTTGTCTAAGGTTATGCGCATATTCATTTTTCCTGCCACCGTAACCGCATATTGTGTAGCCTGCATTTCCGAGGCAATAAGCTTGTTTAGCGTCTGCCCTTCAAGATAGGAGGCATCCAAAACATCTATTGGCGGTTTTGGAATGGTTACCGTGGTATTAAACTTCTCTACATCTATAAATGTAATGATTTTATCAAAAGGCCCTTCGGTATACAGTTGTATTTGGGAATGTTGGTCTGTAACACCAAGGGCACGTACAGGGGTTTGCCCGTAGTTTACAACCTTTTTGTTGTTGTCAAACCTTTTGCCTAACGATTCCGCCCAAAGTTGTGCGTACCACTCCGCCATATTTAGCAACCCGTCTGCATAAGGCATCATAACGGAAATATTTACCCCTTTTTTCATGGCGATAAAGTGAAGCAGTGCGTACATATATGCCGGATTATCGTACAAATTTTCTGCTGTACATTTTTTGTCCATCTCTATTGCCCCTGCAAACAGTTCTTTAATGTCTATGTTTAGCACCGCCGCAGATAACAATCCCACAGGGCATAGCACAGAAAATCTACCACCCACGCCGTCGGGTACCACATATGGTTTAAAGCCGTATTCGTCTGCAATTTTTTTAAGAATACCCGTCTTTTTGTCCGTTGTTAAAATAATATTTTGTTTGAAGTTATCCCCTAATTTTTCCTTTAAATATGCCATTACAAGCATAAATTGAGACATAGTCTCCACCGTGTTTCCACTTTTGGTTATAACATGAAAACAGGTTTTTTCTACGTTTATAACATCTAAAAGTGCATTAATGCCGTCCGGGTCTACGTTGTCTACCACATAAAATTTAGCACCGCCTCTGTTTTTAAGCTCGTTATATTTTAAATGCTTTGTGCCTGTAAAAAGTGCTTTAGAGCCAAGTGCACTGCCACCAATACCAAGCACCACGAAACTCTCAAATTTCTCGTTTATTTCCTTGCCTTTGCTTACTATATCCGCAACAATTTCATCTTGATTGTAAGGCAAATTTCGCCAAGCCATTTTAGCTTTTTTGTCGCACATTCCTTTATGCACACCTGCAATTAGTTTTTGCGCCTCTTCCACTTCGCTAAGCTTAATTCCATGTTCGCCTACAATACCTTCTAACATGTTGTTAAAATCAATTTTCATAAAAATCACCTTCCATATGTTTTAGTTATTTGCTTTAATTTTTTAATTACTTGTTTATTAAACTCGCCCTTTTTAAGTCTCCACACCCAGTTGTTGTCCTCTACCGAGGGGGTGTTCATACGGCAATCGCTGTCCATTTCCAAAATATCTTGCATGGGTATTATGCAAATATTGCCCCTGCTCATTTCCGCAAGCCTTATGAGTTTATCGGGAATATCTGTATCCTCGTAGTTGCCTATGTAATTTTTTATGTAATCTTGTTGTGTTTTGGTGGTGCTCTTATACCAACCCTTTATGGTATCGTTATCATGAGTACCCGTATACACAACACAGTTTTTAGTATAGTTATGAGGTAGATATATGTTGTCCTCCTCGTCAAATGCAAATTGCAGTACCTTAATTCCGGGGTATCCGCATTCCCACATAAAACTGAAAATATCGTCTGTCAGCAAGCCTAAATCTTCCGCTATTATTTTGGGTCTGCCTATGGCGTGGTCTATTGCTCTGAAAAGATCCGCCCCCGGTCCTTTTACCCATCTGCCTTTTGTGGCATCTTTTGTAGCGGGTATTTCGTAGTATGATTGAAACCCTCTGAAATGGTCTATACGCAAATAATCAAAGAGTTGTGTGCAATGATAAATGCGGTGTATCCACCAATCGTAGTTGGTTTTTTTATGATACTCCCAGTCGTAAAGAGGGTTGCCCCACACCTGTCCTTCCTTTGAAAAGGCATCGGGAGGAGTGCCTGCCACACTTCCGTCTTGTATAAACATATCCCTTTTTGTCCACACAACATCGGAATCTGCGGAAACATAAATGGGAATATCTCCTATTATTTTAATATTTTTTTCGTTGGCATATTTTTTTAGCTGTACCCATTGCTTCCAAAACAAAAATTGCTCAAATTGGGCTTGCTGTATTTCTTTTTCCAATTTATTTGCAATTTTCAGCATAGCATCGGGATGACGCTCTTTAATTTCTTTATCCCATTTTTCTATGGGTTTATGGTCAAAATAGGCTTTTATTGCGTAAAACATAGAATAATCAAATATCCAATAATGATTTTCGTAAACAAAGCCGATAAACTCTTTGTAGTATTTTTTTATGCCGTTTTCGTATGCTGTTTTTAAAAGTGCGTTTTTGTATTTAAATTGTTTTGCATAATCCACTTTG
This sequence comes from uncultured Christensenellaceae bacterium, assembly GCA_964628515.1. GTDB lineage: Bacteria > Bacillota > Clostridia > Christensenellales > Christensenellaceae > CAZVNZ01. The sequence continues at coordinate 96,116 of CAZVNZ010000002.1, read as the reverse complement.
TCTTCTGTAATGCCAAAATCGAAGGCATCTAAATCCGCTTGTCTAAGCAGACCATCCTCCGCCAACATATCTAAGTCTATAAAGTAAGGGTTAAAGGCAAATGCGGATAAGCCTTGGTAGGGGCTGTCTTTATAGCTTGTGGGGGAAATAGGTAATATTTGCCAGTATTTTTGGCCTGCACTTTCTAAAGAATCTATAAAATCATAGGCACTTTTTCCCAATGTACCTATGCCGTATTTAGAATCCAAAGAAGATATATGTAATAAAATTCCGCTGCCTCTATCCATATCAACACCTCTGAATTTAATTATTTCTATGTTAATTATATAGTGTTTGCCTTGCTTTGTATACACTAAATTACAAGTTTTTTAATTATTGTGTCAAAATTATTAATATTTTATTTTTTTTAGACACATTTGCCATTTTTTTATGGTGATAAAGTTATATTTGTGGTTTTTTTAAATATTATGACTTTACAAATGTTAGTTTGCTTTAGTTTGTAACATTGCGCTTATGCAATACTTTTGCAAATAACAAATAAAAAATACCGACAAAGGCTATCTGCCGGTATTTTGTGTTTTATTGTTGGGTATTTTAGTGCAATTTATCAAAACAGCATTTTTTACCTGTTTTACCTGTAAAAAATTTCCTTAATGTATATTACTTTACAAAGCAACATTTTTTATATTTCTTCCCACTCCCACAAGGGCAGGGGTCGTTTCTTCCTACCGTTTTTTCCGTTACTGCTTGCTTGGATGCGCGCCATTTTTGTGTGATTTCCGTGCGTTTTTCCTTGGGCAGTACCTCCTCCCATTCCTCTAAGGTGTACAGCCATTTTGCCTTGGCATCCAGCATATTAAAGAAGAGTTTCTCAAAGTCTATGTTTAAATCTATTTGAGAGGTTTCCTCTAACTTTTCTACCTCGTAGGCGGTGGTTAAACTTGTGTTTATGCCGTCTATAAATCCGCAAAAAATTACAGGCTCTAACTCAAGCTCTTTTGCAAGAGTTGTTAGCTCTCCGCTGTACTTTTTTTTGTGATTTTCAAGTATTTTTATGTACGCATCAGTCTCCATTGCAAAATACTCGTCCCAAAATGCCTGTTGTTGCTCCGGTGTTTGAGGCATTTTGCACATTTGCGTCCATTGATCGTATAAGCCCATTAAATATCTCCTTTTACATACCCTCGTAGGTTTTTCTTACTTCTTTTATAAAATCGTGGGTATTTACAACCTTTTTGTCTCCGCCTTCCCAAAGTAGCGCTAAGTCTTTTGTCATAATACCGTTTTCTATTGTTTTAATTGACGCTTGCTCCATTTTTATTGCAAACTCGCTTAATTCTTTGTTGCCGTCTAACTCTCCCCTTTTATTTAACGCACCCGTCCATGCAAATATTGTTGCCATAGAATTTGTGGAGGTTTCTTCCCCCTCTAAGTGCTTGTAATAGTGCCTTGTTACAGTGCCGTGCGCCGCTTCGTATTCAAAGTTGCCGTCGGGAGACACAAGCACAGAGGTCATCATTGCAAGCGAGCCAAAGGCGGTTGCTACCATATCGCTCATAACATCGCCGTCGTAATTTTTGCATGCCCATATGTAGCCACCCTTAGAGCGGATAACCCTTGCTACCGCATCATCAATAAGGGTATAAAAATACTCTATTTTTGCGCTCTCAAATTTCTTGCTATACTCCGCATCATAAATTTCTTGGAAAATATCTTTAAATCTGTGGTCGTATTTTTTTGAAATTGTGTCTTTAGTGGCAAACCACAAATCCTGATTTGTATCTAAAGCATAGTTAAAACAGCTTCTTGCAAAACTTTTTATGGATTTATCCGTGTTAAACATTGCAAGCGCAATGCCGTCACCTTCGTAGTCAAACACATTTAGCCGTGTTTCCTTGCCGTCCTTTGTTATAACAAGCTCTGCTTTAGAGCCACCTTCCACCTTATACTCGGTATCTCTGTAAACATCACCGTAAGCATGACGAGCTATTGTTATGGGTTTTTCCCAAGTTTTAACGGATGGAGAAATGCCCTTTACCAAAATCGGCGCACGAAAAACCGTGCCGTCAAGCATTGCCCTAATAGTGCCGTTTGGGCTTTTGTACATATCCTTTAAGCTGTACTCCTCCACACGTTGTGCATTTGGTGTAATTGTAGCGCACTTTACGCCAACACCGTATTTTTTTATGGCATTTGCACAATCTATGGTTACTTGGTCGTTAGTTTCGTCTCTGTATTTTAAGCCTAAATCGTAATACTCTGTGTTTAGCTCTATAAATGGGTTTAGAAGCTCTTGCTTTATCATATCCCAAATAATGCGAGTCATTTCGTCTCCGTCCATTTCAACCAAAGGTACATTCATTTTTATCATGTGGTTTCTCCTTTATATAAATAATTTATTTACCTTTTGCGCCGCCAAGCACAACCTTTTCAAGTATAGAAGAATCAAAAGCATAGCTGTTTTTTTGTTTTTCCGCCATTTGCTTCTCTGCCCCTAAAATACATTTATCTATAACCTCGCTAAAGGTTATTCCCATAGGTTCGTATAGGTAAAAGGCAAAGGACCCGGGTATTGTGTTTACCTCGTTTACATATACTTTGTCTTGCTTTTCGTCTATTATATAGTCTATACGCACCACCCCTTTTAAGTCTAAGGTGCGAAAGATTGTCTTGCTCATTTCTGTTATTTGCGCCTTTTTGGTTTCCTCTATTTGCGCCGGTATTTGTCTTGAAAGGGACGCCATACCCTTGCTTGAGGATTTGCGCAGATATTTTTCGTCAAAGTTTAAAAACTCTTTGGAGGTTATAGGTTTTTCAAGCATACTTACGGTAATATCCTCCCCATAACCTAAAACCGCCACGTTTATCTCCGTTATTTCTGTAATCGCTTTTTCAATAAGCACTCGTCTGTCGTAAGAAAAGGCGAGGTCTAAAGCGTCTTTCAGCTCGTCTGCGTTATTTGCTTTTGAAATACCGATGGAAGAGCCTAAACTTGAGGGCTTGACAAAAACGGGAAAACCCAAGTTAATCTCTGTTTTTACCAGTAGCTTTTCTATATAGCTTTCCTGCTCGTATCTGTTAAAATACAGATAATCTATTACGGGCAGTCCTGCCCCGGCAAAAGCGCATTTCATTATAATTTTATCCATACCCACACCGCTGCCTGCCACAGTAGCGCTTGTATAAGGAATATCACAAATCTCAAACAAGCCTTGCAAAGTGCCGTCCTCGCCGTGCATACCATGCATTGCAAGAATTGCCACATCTATATTTTTGTAGGTTTTTACACCAAATTTTGTGTAGTATTTAAGTTCTCCGCCAACATTTGCCTCTAAAAAGACTTTGGTTAGGCGCTTATCGTTTTCGTCAAAATTTTTGTAGTAGTTTGTGTCCGTCAACACATCTCCGCAATACCAGTCTCCCTTGCCGGAAATGTATACGGGAAACACATTGTACTTACTTTTGTCTGCATTTTCTATAACCTGATTTCCTGTTATTACGGAAACATCGTGCTCTACACTTCTTCCGCCAAAAAATACTGCTACATTCTTCATTTACGCACCTCTGTTATTCGTTATAGTTATCGGGTAAATCGTTTTCAAACAATATTACATCCCCTGCTTTTGTAAGATGCCCCATAACCTGTGTTGCATCTTTTAAGGAGTTGGAAACGTATATGTTATCTATATTAAAGCCGCTGTCCGCAAGCCCGTCGTAAATGGGCTTTGTGTGCTTTTCTCCAATTAAAAACACATAGGTTGCGGTTTTTGCAAGCGCCTGTCCGAATTTGTAGTTTTCCTCCGCCTCTTTGTCTCCAAGCTCCACCAAACCGGGAGTTACCACGAATTTATTGTTTTCAAAAGTGCTTATTACCTCTAAAGCGGCAAGCACGCTGTGTGGGTTTGCGTTAAAAGCATCGTCTATTACCGTAATGCCGTTGGTGGTGGGAATAATTTGCAATCTGTGCTCCACACTTTCTATGTTTTTTACACCCTTTGTAATTTCCTTTGCACTTAAGCCAAGTTCTATTGCTATTGCTATACCACCGCAAATGTTTATAATATTATGCTTGCCTAACATTTTAGTTTCAAGCTCCAGCGTACCTATTTTTGTGTTTACCTTAAAGATACTGCCGTTATGCCCTGCGGTAATATCGTAAGCAAGCACTTCCGCCGTTTTATTTTCTATGCCAAAAAGCACCTTTTTAATGCCCGTTGTGCTTTTATAAAGCTCGAAGCAATTTGCATCATCTCCATTAAAAAAGGCAACGCCTGTATCTTTGGGAAGCCCGTCTATTAGCTCGTATTTTGTATTTTTGATGTTTTCTAAAGTTTTGAAGGTTTCTAAATGTTGCATGCCAACGGAAGTAAGTATACCCATTTGTGGCGCAACAAGCTCTACAAGCTCTTTAATGTCGCCCACATTTTTTGCACCCATTTCCGCAATAAAAATTTGGTGCTCTTCCTTTAGTTGCTCCCTTACTACCCTTGTTATACCCATTGGCGTATTGTAGCTTTGGGGTGGCACGAGTGTACTGTATTTTTCTTTAAGTATTGTGCCTAAAATAAACTTTACACTTGTTTTGCCGTAACTGCCTGTTACCCCTATTTTAGTTAAATCGGTGCGTTTGTTTAGTATTGCTTTTGCTTGGTTTAAAAATTTGTTTTGTATGCCCTTTTCTATGGGTGACATAATTAAATTGGCAAAGGGTGTTAAAATTGGCGCCGTTACCACAATTACCCACATTACAAGGTTGTTTAGTGCGCTGTCTGCCATAAGCAGTATGTAAACGGCAATAATTATGCCCATACACACAAGCAGCCTTATTACTCTGTTAGTATAAACAAGGGGCTTTTTTGCATCTTTGTATCTTGTTGTAAAGGCATATATTACCATTACCCCAAGCCCTCCGAAAAAGCATATAACCGCCAATATCATAAATAACATTGCTAAATCATCCCCCAAAAACATTGTGGCGACAATTAAAATCAAGTATGCAATGCAAAAATAAACTACAATTATGGGTTTTAAGTACCCCTGTTTAAAATTCTTTTTTAACCATTTAAAATAATTTTTGTTTTTGTAGCCCTCAAGCTGAAGTATATGTATATAGTGCCTTTGTACAATAAATGTCAGCACCGCATACGCTATGCCTGCTATCATCATCATAAAAGACAAAGTGCTCATATTTTGAAGTATTATCATCTTTCCTCCAATTTTGCTCGGTTGCCCATATGCTTACCTGTAAGTAAATTGGTTAGAGGTACAAGCAAGGGGGCAAGTAGGGGTAATATGTATGTAATGTAGTCCAAACTTACAAATACATTTTCTATTACAGCCAATACTGCTATTATACCACAACTAAACACGAATACTCCAATAAATTTACTCGTAATTTCCAAAGGTTTTTTTTCGCTTTCTATTTTAATGGTTTTTATGTAGATGTAAAACACCACTGCAATTATTGCACATACCACCGCAACTAAGAGTAAAAAGCCTATAATAACCCCCATTTCGTAAAAGGTATTATACTGCAAATACAGCTTAATTGCCACATTGTTAAGTATACATATTACAAAAATCAAAATGGGTGGAATGTATACTAGCTTAAAACTCTTTTTAATGTATAAAAAGTAGTCTTTGTTACTGTAATTTTGAGTTTGCATAATGTGGGTAAACCTCATTTGTGCTATAACTAAAAATGGTACTATTAGTATACTTATTGCACAGGTAGACAGTGCAAGATAGTCCGAAAGCATCATAATTTATCTACTCCTAAAAAATTATTTACTATTGCCATAAATTGTGTGTATTGGTCTAAATAGCTGTAATGCCCTGCATTTTCAAGCACTACTAAGCCTGCGTCTTTAATTTTCTTTTCCATAATTTGCCCAAAATATACGGGGGTGTCTGTATCTTGTCTGCCCCAAATTAGTAGGGAGGGGCTTTTAATATCCCCCAAATACTTTGTTAAATCCTCGTTTACCACCCTTACAAAAACCTTTTTCATACTGTCGCTTAGGTCTTTGTAGTCGCTTGAGCCTGCGCTTTTTATTTTGTTATCCACATCCACAAACGCACCTGCCATTTTTTTTAGCAGTTTGTTGTTTGCCATTTTTTTTAGCAGTTTAAAACTGTATACTTTGAAGTAGTATTTTAAAGTGCGTTTTTTTCTTATGCCTGCCCCATCTACAAATACAATTTTTTTGCATAACTCTCTATGTCTTGCCCCCAGTAAAATGCTGACTCTACCCCCAAAAGAATGGCAGATAATGTCTGTACTTTCCACATTTATTGCTTTTAGAAAATCGCAAATCAGTTGCTCGTAATCGTAAATTGTGTATGTATCGGGAGGATCTGCGCTTTTGCCAAAACCGGCAAAATCTACGGCAATTACCCTGCGTTTTGTTTTAAGGGCGGAAATTACGGGTGCAAAACTTTCTATACTTGCCCCCCAACCATGTAAAAACAAAAGGTTTTCCCCTTCGCCCTCTATTATATAATGAAGTTTAATTCCGTTAATATCTATATACACTCTAATCCTCTAATGGCCTTTCCGTCCACATTACGTAGGCATCCTCTCCGTTGTTGGAGTAATATCTTTTTCTTATACCATGTATGGAAAAACCGCATTTTTTATACAGTTTAATTGCGTTTTTGTTGGAGACACGCACCTCTAAAGACATACTGTCCGCACCATTTTGTCTTGCTAACTTCATTAGCTCCCTCATTAGCTTGTAAGCGTGTCCGTTCCCTCTAAATTCGGGAAGTATGCACACGTTGGTAATATGGGCTTCATCAAAAATAATCCACATGCCACCATAACCTATAATCTCCCCGTTTTGCACCACCACAATGTATATTGTATTGGAATTATCCACAATATCGTCGTAGAGCATAGCACAACTCCACGGGTTTTCAAAACAGGTTATTTCGCAAAAATGTATTTTTTCTAAATCTTCATTTTGCGCATATCTAAAACTGATGTCGCTCAACTGCTTTTTCCTTTCATTCTTTGCGCTTGTGTTTGCCTTAGATATAAGGGTACAAGGCGGTCGTAGCTTAAATATTCACTTTTAAATGCAAGCCTTACTATATCTGTGGCGTTTACATAAGGCTTTTTATAAATAATACTCTCTTTGTAGTTTGTTAAAATAATGTCTTTGTAAACCTCGCAACCTTCACCCGTAAAAATAACTTCCCCTTCTAACTTCTTAAGAACGTCCGTTATTTGCAATACGTTAGTGTCAATTATGGTGATACTCCCCCTAACCGCTTTTACGTAAACATCTCCGTTACGTGCGTTTAGCAGGGCGCACACCGTTTTGGTGTCCGAAATATCTTTTATCATAGCATCTAGAATATTTATTGCCGCCGTTTTTTTATTACCCCCAAGAGCAAGTGCGCTTGCGGTGGCAACTCCTATGCGTATACCGGTGTAAGACCCGGGCCCCACTCCGCAGGCAAAAACGTCTATATCCTCTACCGCTGTTTTACATAATGCGAGTAATCCGTCTATTGCTAAAAGCAAGTTTTCCGAGTGCTTTTTTCCTGTATTTATATGGGTAGCACCAATAATTGTATTGTCCTGCCCCAAAGCTACGCTTAAGGTGTCTCCCGTGGTATCTAAACCTAAAATATACATTATTCTCCTATTTTTTTAACCGTAATTTCCCTTTTTTTATTGTCTAAATAGGCTATGTTTATATCGTATCTGTTTTTTGGCAATGCTTCTGTTATAAGGTTTGCCCATTCGCAAATGCAAAGCCCGTCACCTGTTGCATATTCCGCAAAATCTATATGCTCAAGCTCGTCTATATCTGTTATTCTGTAAACGTCAAAATGGTACAACCTCAACAAACCCTCGTATATCCGTAAAAAAGTATACGTAGGACTAAGTATTTCCTCATCTATATTAATACCCTTGGCAATACCTTTTGTAAAAGCAGTTTTGCCTGCGCCAAGGTCTCCGTATAATGCAATAAAATCTCCTTTTTTTAACTGTTTAGCAAGATTTTTCGCATATTTAAACGTTTCTTCCTCATTTGCCGAAACAAATTTTTCGCCTATAATCATACATAAATATAATAAACCAAATTTATTATTTATGCAACCATCTGTTTAAATTTGTTTTTTTGTACAGCAAAAAAACAATAACCGCATCTATTGCCAGTTTTAAAGCGGTAAAGGGCATTGCAAAAATTAAAACGTAACCAAGCAAAGAATTTGCGGACGGATTTAATGCGGAGCATAAAGCCAAAATTGCCTCCATTGGCATAAGCCCTGTATTTGCGTAAAAAGGTATAAGTAAATAGTAATTTAACAGTCCTGCCGCTACCGCACCGCAAATTACTCCTGTTATAACAGAAATTACGGCAAATTTGAAGTTTCTGCGTTTTAAGTATATAAGTCCTGCCGGCACCACAATGGCAACACCGATTAAAAAGTTTGCAAGCTCGCCCACTCCCATAGTTTGAGAGTTTTTAAAAATAAAAAATAAAATACATTTAATGCCTTGAATAACCACCCCAGCCACAGGCCCTAAAGCAAAGGAGCCAAGCAGGGCCGGAATATCGCTAAAATCGAGTTTCAGCCACGGTGGTACTATTGGTATTGGCAATTCTATATACATTAGCACAAAGGCTATTGCGGACAGTATTGCAATACGTGTAATAAATTGAGATTTTGTCAGTTTTTTGTGTGCGTTTTCCATAAATATACTCCGTTTCCGTAGAATTATATTAATTCTACGCATCCTTTTGCCTTGAAATTTTAGTTTGTAAACAAAAAAATTTCCGCAAATAAATTCGGAAACAAAAAAAAGTTATTCTCTCATCCAGACTTAAGAATATTAGTTCTATTACTGTCGGCAACGGAATTACACCGTCTCAACCACTTAAGGCTCGCAGGCTATACTGCCGGTAGGGATTTACACCCTGCCCCGAATATATTTACACTTATAAATTAATTATACATCATAATCATCAAAAGTCAAATAAAAATGGGGATAAATAATTGCAAAAAAAGGTAAATTGTTGTATTATATATATTGGAAAATTTTTTACATATAGAGAGGTATAAACACTTACATGAAAAAAATCTGCATGGTTGCTGTTGCAATATTAATACTACTTTTGCCTACCGTTGCTTTTGCGCAATATACAGACGAAAAACTTCAATTTACCATAGATATTCCACAGGGTGAGGGTATTTATTTCTACACCCCCGAGGAAAGCAATATGTTTGCGGATTTACTGGAAAAGGTGCACAGCGACCCTGACGATGTAAGGTTTTTAATTAACGAATACGACGAAAACAACGCCCTTGCCTACTCTCTTAAAGTGTCCTCCGCTGATTTACAGAATTTTTTGCCACCCGAGGCTTATAATAAAAACGAAGATGCCACTCTTATTATACCAAACGATATTACAGGTTTAAACTCTGAACAGCTAACCGCTTTTTCCCAAGCTTTAGAAGCATTTTACTCGGATTATTACGATATTTCCGAGATTTCTCCAAGCACACTTAACGGCGAACTATCCTATCTTTTAAAGGGCACAAGCCTTGTAAATAGCAATTACAGCGCAGAAATTAACAGTACAATAAAGGACGGCAGTATTGCTACCCTTACGCTTACATATAATTCCGGCAACCCAAATAACGAAGAAAAGGTTAGAGGGCTTGCAAACTCTTTTGTATTTGCCCTGCCCGTTGCCACCCCCTCCCCCACTCCGGCTCCAACTCCCGAGCCTACGCCCGATCCAACCCCCGAGCCTACGCCGGAGCTAACGCCCGAGCCTACAATACAGCCAACACCCCAGCCAACACCCGAGCAAACGGGTATAGCAGGCTTTTTTGCCGGTATTGCAAACAGTTTTAACGTTGCCTACAATACCGACCCTTACTTTATGTACTACGTGATTGGTGCGGCAGCAATACTGATACTCGTTATTATAATTGTAATAGTTTCCGCATCTAAAAATAAAAAAGCAAAGGCGGCGGAGGCAGTTTTGGAAGAGGTACACGAGGAAAAAAATGTTGAGTATTCCTCCCCTATTCAAGCGCCTATTATGGAGTCGGAGGACAACGGCAAAAAATTGTACGACAGCAAATTTTTGGTTACCAAGCCCCCGTCTCAAGACACGGAAAAGGTGTACAGAAAGCGAGATTTAAGCGAGCATACCCAAATTTTCAGACATGCAAAAAAGCAAATTTTAGAGGAGCAAAAAAATATAGATGCTAAAAAATCCCGTCAACCTTTGGTTAATGGTGATGATGGTGCTGAAAAAGCCAAAGTGCGTAAAATAGATGTTCCTTTTGTCAAGGGTGATGATTATGAGGGTAAACATATGTCAACCCATACTGAAAATGCCGTAGCAGAGGAAGTAGTTAATGTTGATGTACCTACTCCCCAAGAGATAATACCGCAAGCGGTTACACCACAAGAGGGTGCACCGCAGGAGGTTGCTCCACAAGA
>CAZVNZ010000002.1:0-85539 GCA_964628515.1 uncultured Christensenellaceae bacterium | reverse complement strand
CCGCAGGAGGTTGCTCCACAAGAAGTAGTAATCCAAGAAGTAGTGCCACAGGAAACAACTCCCCAAGTAGAGCCACAACCCAAAATCGATCCACAACAGGAGGAGGACTTGCCACCATCGCTATCTACCACTCCCCCTCCGGTAAAAGAGGTAGAGCTAATAGTCAGAAAGCCTAAAACACCTAAAACTACAGGCTCTCGAATGGATAGGCACAGAAAATAAGCAAATAATTGCAGCTAAATAAAGTCAAAAAGTAAGCTCCCACAAAACAATGTATGGGAGCTTACTGCAATCTATTAAAAATTATTTTTACAATTTATTTATTAAAATTCCGTTTTGTTCCTTTTAGGTTTTCTCTTTAAAAAGGAAGGAATTTCTAAATCATCGTCCGGTAGGTATTGCTCTTGAGTGGAAGATGAGGGCGTATAGGTAGTTGAGGCAGTTTCTCTGTATTCTTGCTTTTCTCTAATCGAAGGCATTGGTGTTGCAATTTGAGAGCCTAACTCCAATTCCTCTGTGGTTTCTATTTTTTCTGTAATGCGCTTTACCGTAGGTGAAGGCTTTAACTCTTCCGCAGGGTGATCAAACCCTGTTGCAATAACCGTTATACGCACTTCGTCCTCTAAGGATGGGTCTATACATACACCAAAGAAAATATCTGCATTTGGGTCTGCCCCTTCTTGAATAATGCGTGCCGCCTCTTGTATTTCAAACATTCCTAAGGATGGGTCTCCCGTTACGTTGAAAATAATACCTCTTGCGCCTTCTATGGTGGTGTCTAACAGCGGACTGTTAATAGCCTGTTTGGCTGCCTCTACCGTTTTGCCGTCTCCATAGCCTATGCCTATGCCCATATGGGCAACACCTCTTAGTGTCATAACCTTTCTGACATCCGCAAAGTCTAAGTTAATTAAGGCAGGCTTGCCTATTAAATCTATGATGCCTTGTATTCCCTGTCTTAGTACATCGTCTGCCACTTTAAAGGCATCCACAAGGGATGTATCTTTGTTTACCGCACTAAGGAGTTTATCGTTGGGTATTACTACAATGGTGTCTACCGCATCTCTTAATTCTTCAAAACCCTTTTGAGCGGCTTTTGCTCTGGGTTGCCCTTCAAACCAAAAGGGGCGGGTTGCAAAGGCTATTGTAAGTATGTGGCTTTCCCTTGCTATTTCCGCAATTACAGGAGCCGCACCCGTACCCGTGCCACCGCCTAAACCGCAAGCAACAAATACTAAATCCGAGCCTTTAATTACAGAGTTAAGCTCTTCTTGGCTTTCTTCTGCCGCTCCTTTGCCTGTTTGTGGGTCTCCGCCCGAGCCTAAGCCCTTTGTAAGCTTTTCGCCGATTTGTATCTTCTGATTGGCTTTAGAGAGAAACAGCGCTTGCTTATCTGTATTTACAGCAATAAGCTCTGCACCCTTTACACCAAATTCTATCATTCTGTTTACTGCATTATTACCTGCACCGCCTACGCCAAATACACGTATTTTTGCAAAATTCTCACTATTATTATCAAACTCGATAGGCATCTAAATTCCTCCTATATATTTATATATATATAATATATTTTTACTCAAACATTACGTCTTGTACTTTACCAAAAAGGGATTTTTTTCTTTTTAGCGGTCTGCTTTGCAAATAGCCGTCAAAAGCATACTGCATAAGTGCATAAGTTGTATGTTTATCCGGAGTTTGCAATTTTGTACTGGGTGTTTTTATTAAGGTTGGCGTTCTGCCACACACCGCTCTAAAAAAGCTTATTGCCCCCGGCATATAATTTATGCCTCCTCCCGTAACGTACACATCTATCTTTCTGCCAATACTTCTTTCCTGTCTTTCTAAAATTTGGGAAACATATGTTATTATATGCTCCACTCTGGCATCTATAATATCCTTTAGTAAATCGTAGGGGTATTTTTGCAGTTTTCCCTCTCCGTTTTTTGCATACAGATAAGAAATACTGTTGTTTTCCTTTAAACCAAAGGTATATCTCCTTTTTAACTGCTCTGCCGTTTCCCTTTCTACCTTCATAACGTAGGAAATATCGCTTGCGATGTTGCCTCCGCCCATGGGTATTGTTTTGTAGTAAATAATTGCATCACCATAAACTAAGGAAACGCCTGTTGCGTAGTAGCCAATGTCTATAAGCATTGCAAGGTTGTCCCGCTTTTCCGCATTTAGTAAATACAGCGCTTGGGAGAGTGGCTCGGGTACAAAGTAGTCTACACTTATTCCTAAGTGGTTTAGTAAGTCCACCACATCCGTTAAGAAAAACTTATTTGCCATTGTGTAGGACACACAGCCTCTTAACACCCTTGTTTGCAAGTTATACGGCTCTAAATAAATATTGCCGTCGTCTAACAAGAAATATGCAGGCCATTCCTGCACCATTGTCATATCTTGTGGAACCTCGAAGTTACGTGCTTTTTCTATAATTGCATTAATTTCCCTGTCTGTAATTCTGTTTTTAATTGGCATTTGCGCATTGCTACACTTAATATTCAGAAAAGTACCGGGTATACCCACGTCTGCATTTCTGATACGTGTACCAACCTGCATTTCTACGGCATCTATTGCACGCTCCAAGGCAAAAATTACTTCTTTGTTGTCAACCCACGAATCCTTTTTTATTCCTGCATATGGAATTTGCGCACACCCCGTAACTTCTAAAGCATTCCTCGGAAGCTGTTGGGCAAACGCACATGTTATTTTAGAAGTACCAAATTCTATTATTGTTTTGAAGTCTTTCATACAACATCAAACCTCAAATTATCAATCGAAAAAACATTTATAACCATATGAATTATATCATAGCACATTTTAACAAAAAATAAAATACTTTTTAACATTTAAGTAATATTTTTTTTGCTATTACGGTAAATTTGTAAGGTTTTAACCTTTACTCTTGATTGTCCTCTGTATTTTCGTTATTTTCGCCATTTTGAGAGACTTCATCCTCCTTTGGCTTACTACTGCCTGTGGGCTCTTCTCCGCTTTCTTGTGTATTATTGGTGATGTCGTCTAATGCAGGGTCCTGCCCCGTTGGATTTGGCTCCTCTGTGTTGCTGCCCACACCTTCCGGCGGTTTATAAGTTGCCATACTGCCTGAGGAAACATCTAAGGAGCCACCCTTTTTACCCTCTTTGGCAAGTTGAACTATCATTTTTTTTATCCACTTAATTTTATCCGATATTTTATCCGACTGCCCAAACTTAATGTTTAAGCCTTCGTTTGTCTTCATTTTAATACTGTTTATATCCGCTAAATCTATGTTTACCACCCTGTCTGTAATTTCTTTGTTGTATAGCTCTTCTACAATGTCTGTTAGTACGGAGACTTTAAAGGTGTCCTCAGTTGCAAGGGGTTTGCCCAAAGTTACCGCATTTATATTAAAACCTTCGGATACAGGATAGGATTCTTCAGGTAAAGTTGGCAGTATTGCAAGCATATTAGCCTCCCCGTCTATGAGTAAATAGCTGTCTGCATATTTAACAAGAGCTTTAGGCTCTCTTTCTTTTACCGTTACCTTAATGGTGTTTGGGTACTGCTTGCCGATTTCCAAAATTTCTATATACGGCTCTTTTTCTAAGTTTTCTTTTATGGCATCGGTATCTGCAAAAAACATATGGGTTTTTTCCTCTACATCCGCAAGCCCTTCAAGGTAGCTGTTGTTAAACTTTTTGTTGCCTGTAAATTTTATTTCCTCCACTTGAAGCAGGGCGTACATAAAGTACCCCACCGCCGAAATAATTAATATTGCTACAATTATTCCAAGTATTGTTTTTACGTTGGAATTGTTTTTACGCTTTTTTTTCATTGTATATTACCGCTTTGTTGCTTAGTTTCCATTATTGCTTTTTGCCCTTGCTTTCCTATATTGAGTAAAATACCTATCATACTCATAAAAATAACCAAACTCGAGTTACCGTAACTTATAAAGGGCAAAGATACACCCGTAGGTGGCATAGATGCGGTTACTACCGCAATGTTTATAATAACCTGCAAGGCTATTATTGCAACTATGCCCGTTGCTACCATAGTACCAAACATATCCGGCGCCCTTGAAGCTATTTTTATACCTCTGTATATTAAAAATATAAACAAGGCAATTAAAAATATTGCCCCTATAAATCCAAGCTCCTCGCATATTATGGAGAATATAAAATCCGAGTCTCCGTAGGGTAGATACAGGAGTTTTTGCTTAGAGTTTCCAAGACCGCTACCAAAGAAACCGCCTGCCCCTATGCCGTATAAAGATTGTGTAACCTGATATCCACCGTCTGATGCGTCAAGCCACGGGGTTGTAAAGTCCGCAATACGCTCTGCACGATAGCTTTCAAGCATCATAATACCAAAACCGCCAATCGCCGCCGCCGCACCCATTGCGCCCAGTTGCCAGCCTTTTGCACCTCCGATAAACATCATAATAAAAACAAGAGAGGACAGCAAAAATATTGCAGAAAAGTTGGGTTGCAGTATTAGAAAAACCGCTATTACAACCACCATTAAAATGTTTGGCATCATACCGTATCTAAAGGTATCCATACGGTTTCTGTTTACGTAAATGTTTGAGGCTACAAATATTATTAGTGCAAACTTTGCAATTTCCGAGGGTTGTATGCTTATATTAAACACACGTACCCAACGTGTAGAACCGTTTAAGTTTGTACCCACTCCGGGGATTAGCACTATTATTAAAAACACTATGGCTACCGCCAAAAAAAAGTATTTTAGCTTAATTAGTTTTTTGTAGTCTATAAAAGAAAAAACCAATAAACCGGCAATACCGATAACAGCACCCACAAGCTGCTTTTTAAACAACCCAAGCCCGTCGAAGTCGTAATTTTTGGAACTTTGCGCCATATAATAACTGGAGCTGAACACCATTATCATCCCATATGCAACTAAAATTATTACAGTTATTAGCAAAAAGTAATCAAAGTTACTCTTATGCAAAGTATGCTGTTTATTGTAATTTGTTGACAATCTCTTTAAATACCTCTCCTCTTTGTTCAAAATTCTCAAACATATCGTAACTTGCACAAGCAGGAGAAAGTAATACGGTATCTCCCTTTTCTGCAAGGCTGTACGCCTTTAGTACACCGTCCTCAAAGGTGGACGCTTTAATATAGTTTTCGTACCCCGTTTGCTTGGCGGCAGTAATTATTTTGTTTGTAGTATCCCCTAATACTATAACCGCTTTTATATACTTTGTTAACTCACTAAAAAGTGGCACAAAATCGTTTTTCTTGTCGTAACCCCCTAAAATTAGTACGGTGGGTTTTTCCATTGCTTTGATTGCGTTTATGGTGGCATCGGGGTTTGTGCCTTTAGAATCATTAATAAAGGTTACACCGTTTAGTGTGCGCACAAATTCTATTCTATGCTCAACACCCTTAAACTCCCTTAGTGTTTGTGCTATTACCTCCGTCGGTATATCATATAGGGCGGCTAATGCAGTTGCCGCAAGAGCA
Organism: uncultured Christensenellaceae bacterium; assembly: GCA_964628515.1. Lineage (GTDB taxonomy): Bacteria > Bacillota > Clostridia > Christensenellales > Christensenellaceae > CAZVNZ01. Next base: position 80,062 of record CAZVNZ010000002.1, on the reverse strand, counting down.
TTTTCCAAATTATGTTTTCCGGGAATATTTAACTCCTTGCATGGCAGTATAACACTTTTTTTGCCATTGTACTCAAATACAATATTGTCCCCCTCCACATATGCGCCCTCTACCTTTTGTAAAACACTAAACCACACCACTTTTGCCTTTATTTTGTATTGTAAACCTCTTACAATTTCGTTATCGTAATTAAGCACACAAAAGTCCTCTTCCGTTTGGTTTTTGAATATGCGTGCTTTAGCCGCCGTGTAGTTTTCCATTGTTTTGTATCTGTCTAAATGGTCCTCTGTAATATTAAGTATTGCACTTTCTTTAGGTTTGTAGTCCACAATGGCGTCCAGTTGCAAGGCGGCAGTTTCTGCTACAACAACATCCCCCTCGTGAGTATTTAGCGCTTCTTGAGTTATGGGCACACCGATATTTCCCAATACAAAGGTGTTTTTACCTGCTTTTTTGAATATCTCTCCTGTAAGTGCCGTTGTGGTAGTTTTGCCGTTTGTGCCTGTAATTGCAATAAAATCCGCTTTAGATACGGAAAAACCAAGCTCAATTTCGGAAATTATATTCTTTTCAAACTCTATTGCCTTTTTTATAAAGGGCAAACCCATAGGCACTCCGGGGCTGAGTACAAGGACGTCAAAATCCTGTATTTTATCTATAATATCCTCCCCTAAAAGTTGGTTATAAGTATAGTTTTTTAAGGGGTCTAAAGTGCCTTTTGGCAGATTTTCTTTTGTTTTTATGTCGTAGATGGTAACATTTGCTTCTAATTTGCATAAAAGTACCGCAGAGGCAACACCGCTTTTTGCCATACCCACAACTAAAAATTTATTATTTTTAAAATCCATTTTACATTCCTCCAAAGTACAAAAGCAATACCCCAATACAAAGCAGAGCGGTGGCTATGGTATAACCGCTTACCACCCGTGTTTCCGCAATGCCCTTAAGCTCAAAATGATGATGCAAAGGCGCCATCTTGAAAATCCGCTTACCGTGACGCAGTTTGAAAGAGCCTACTTGCAAAATTACGGAAATTGAGGACAGTACAAACATAAAGCCCATTATGGGCAACATTATTTGCAAAGAAGTTGTAATACCCATAACGGTAATAGCCGCCCCTAAAGCAAAAGAGCCGGTATCTCCCATAAACACTTTTGCCGGGTGTGCGTTAAAGCACAAAAACCCAAGACAAGCACCTGCCACACTCCCCGAAAATCCGCTTATTTGGGTGATTTCTATGTCTTGCCCTGCATTTACTATCCAAAAATAATTTATGATTACTACAAAGGTTAGTGCGTTTAATAAAGTAAGTTTAGTGGCAAGGCTATCCAAACCGTCTGTTAGATTTACGCTGTTTACCATGGCAATAAGCACAAAAGCGGTAAAGGGAATAAACCAAATTCCTAAATCCGCCATCGAATTTGCTAAGGGTATATACAGCGTAGATATTTTTAGAAACTCGTAAGCATAAAACGCAAAAAACACGGATACAGCCAACTGCATTACTATTTTTTGCCATGCTCGCAATCCTAAAGAACGTTTTTTAAACAGCATCACCGAATCGTCTAAAAAACCTATTGCGCTAAATGCCACCACGCACAGCACGCAAAACCCCGTAAACAGCATATCTCCCGAAGTAAAAATCAGGCTTGTTGCTACAATGCCTATTAGCATAATAATTCCGCCCATGGTGGGTGTGCCTTGCTTTACTATATGGGTTTGAGGCCCGTCCTCCCTTACATGCTGTCCTGCTTTTGCCTTTATTAGCAGAGGTATTATGATTTTGCCTGCAATAAAAGTTATTACAAAAGAAACGGTTATTGCAAGCAAGGTAAATACAATGTTGTTCATTTTTCTGCCTCCATACCGTCAAAAATTTCTGCAACTACGGCTTTTTCGTCAAAATCGTATTTAACACCTTTAATTTCTTGATAAGTTTCGTGGCCTTTACCGGCAAGCAAAATAATGTCGTTGGTTCTTGCGGTGGTAATTGCGTATTCCATAGCCTCTCTTCTGTTTTCTATGGTGATGTATTTGGTACTACCTTCCATACCGGGCAAAATATCGTTTATTATGTCTAAAGGCTCTTCGTATCTTGGGTTATCCGATGTTATAATTACGTAGTCCGAATACTCGCATGCAATTTTTGCCATTAGCGGTCTTTTGGTTTTGTCTCTGTTGCCTCCGCAACCAAAGATGGTTACAATTCTGTCTGTGGCAAAGCCTTTTATGGTTTCTAATGTATTTTTTAGGCTGTCGGGGGTATGTGCGTAATCAAGAATAATAGAAAAATTTCTGCCCCGAGTGTCTAAAAGCTCAAATCTTCCGTGTATGCTGTTTAGGTATTTAAGACCGTTTTCTATATAATAAACCTCTGTATTTAGCACAAGCATGCACACCGCCGCCGCCATTGCATTATACACCGTAAACATACCGGGGATATTTACCTCTATATCTATGGGTTGTACCTCGTTTTCTATGGTAAATAAGGTTTTATCTGTAAGTATGTTGATATTTTTTGCGTAGTATTTTGCTTGGGTGTATACGCTGTATGTTACAACCTCTTTTTTTGCCGCCGCAATCATATTTGCCGCACTGTCATCATCAATATTAATAATAGAAATGTCCGATTGCTCAAACAATATACTCTTTGCGTTAATATAGTTTTCAAAAGTATTATGAAAGTCCAAATGGTCTTGGGTTAGGTTGCTGAATATCCCAATATTAAAATCTATTCCAAACACACGTTTTAAGCTAAGGGAATGGGAGGAAACCTCCATAGCAATTAAATTGCACCCCTCGTCTGCCATTGTTTTAAGCAGACGTTGTAGCTCTATGGAGTCGGGGGTTGTCCTGTCTGTGGGTAGGATATTTTCCCCTATCATATTTACTATTGTGCCTATAAGTCCCACCTTATAGCCTGCTTTTTGCGCTATTGATTTTATCATATATGTTGTGGTGGTTTTGCCGTTTGTGCCAGTTATGCCTATCATCTTCATTTTTTTTGCGGGGTAATCAAAAAATTTGCATGCGCACATCGCCATTACTTCTCTGTCGTCTTTTACTATAATTTGGGTAATGTCCAAATCTTGTTTTTGGGTAACCACAATGGCGCAAGCCCCATTTTTTACAGCATCTTTTGCGTACCTGTGCCCATCGTCCGCATATCCGGAAATACAAAAAAACAAATCTCCTCTTTTAACAAGTCGAGAATCGCATTTTAAATCCTTTACTACTAATTCGTCGTTACCCTCAATTTCGCATTTAATATCCTTAAATAAATCTAACAGTTTCATGGCATACCCCTTTAATTTAACTTATATTCCAACTCTATTGTTATTGTACTGTCCTTTTGTATTGTTGTGCCTGCCGCCGGAAATTGCGTTTTTACCGTACCGCTGCCCACGCAGTTATACTTTAAACCTGCTTTGTATATTTCCATTCTTGCAGAAATTATATCCATACCCACCACATCGGGCACTTGCGTCATCTCTAAATCCGTATCTTGTACAGGTGTTTTGGTGTCCATAGCAATTACCACCTTTGCCGAGGGGTAAACTTCCTCGTTTGCCACGGGTATTTGGCTTACAACCGTGCCTGTGCCGTCCGCCTTAAACTGCAAATTAACTTCTGCAAACTTTGCCGTTGCATCTTCTAAGGTTAAACCCACAACATCGGGCACTATTATTTTTTCTTGCCTTTCTTTGTCTTTATTATCGGGAGGAACGTTGGAATACCGCAATGTTTCCTCCAATACCTTTTTTGCATAAGGAGCGGTAGCAAGGTGACTCCCCTCCCCTTTGGTTATGCCGTCTGCTGTAATTATAACCAAATATTTGGGTGTTGTGGAAGGCCCGTAAGTTGCGTAGGTTACAAGCTCTTTGCCCTCTACCGCAATTTTATCCGCAAAATGCGGTGCAACGCTGTATATTCCCCCTGTGCTGTAACCGTCTATTGCGGAAATTTCGCCTTCTGCATTTGCAACGTACTGTGTTAAAATACCGTTTATAGTTTGGGAAACTCCCTCGTTTAGTATCTGCCTTTGCTCTGTGTTGGGCGCTTTTTCTATAATATTTTTGCTTTCGTCCACCACCGCACTAACTATTTTGGGAGTGTTTAGCATGCCTTTATTTAGTATGCCCCCTAATGCCGTTGCAAGTTGGAGTTGAGTAACCCCTAAGTTTTCTCCGCTTGCTATTTTTGCTAATTGGGGATTTTGTATATACTTAATTTCCGGAATATTTCCTGCGCTTTCCCCAAGTAAATTTAAACCGGGGCTTGCGTTTAAGGACATTCCTCTTAAATACTCGAAAAACTTTTCTTTGGTAAGCTGTACCGACTGCATAGCGCTGTAACTTACACAACCATTTAGTATGGCATCCTTTAAGCTAATATCTCCGTGAACATCACCGCAAGAAATCTTATGGCTGTCAGCATTATAAAAGCCCTCGCATTTATATATGCCTTCCTCCGTAATTATCCCCTCATTAAGCGCCATTGCACCTACAATAACGTTTGCAATGTTGCCGTAGTTGTAAGGCACTGCAACCACTCTGTTGGTGTTTGCCACCGCCATAAGCTCTGCATCCTGCCTTGGAATATCGTTTAAATCAAACTCGGGGATACTGCACATAGCAAGAATTTCTCCCGTTTGAATATCCATAACAATGCCCTGTACACTTGCAAGTTCTTGTGTGCCGTACAGGTTTTTGCACTCCGTTTCCAAAAAGCTTTGGAGAATTTCGTCTATGGTAAGCACCACGTTATACCCATCTTGAGGATTTATAATCATCTCCTGCCCGTTAGGTATTCCGTAGCCGTTTTTAGCCGTTTCCGCCACCTTTCTGCCGTGTCTGCCTTCAAGTATTCTGTTGTATCTTTTTTCTATACCCGTTTGCCCCACGCCGTCCATAGATGTGTAGCCTATTAGTTGGCTTGCAAAATCTTTATTTGGGTAAAACCGCTTAGAATCGCTTACAAAAGCCACTCCGGGTAGTTTTAGGTTTTTAAGCTCCTCTGCCTGCTCTGTGGTTATTTGCCTTTTTAGCCAAGTTTCTACAATTTCCTTTTCCTCGCCGTTTTCTGTACGTGTTTTTGTGCTTACCTTTTTATAAACCTCTTCTCTTGGCATTTCCAGCACCCGTGCAAGCTCGTCCGTTACTTTGTTTACCTTCTCGTCTTTTATGCGTTGAGGTCTTATTACAACGGTATCTACCACCGCACTTTGTGCAAGGACATTAAAGCCCCTATCCATAATTGTTCCACGTTTGGCAAAAACCTTTTCGTCTTTTATCCATTGTGATGTTGCTTGAGCTTGTAGCCAATCGCTCTGAAATAATGACCAATATCCTACTCTTACAACGAGCAGGATAATCAGCACACTAATTATTATCAGCAAAATCAGCAATCTTTTTCTTATGTTAATTACGTTTGAAGAAATCAATTTTTACCCCTTTAATTAAACAATGCTTTAAAATCTATTTCATTCTCCGCCGTTTTTTGCCCTGTTTGGTTAGCCGTGTCATCATCTGTTTTCTTGTCCTCAACTTTGTTTTCATCATTAGTTGGATCTGCAACAGCGTTTTGCGTAGTGTTGCCTGCATCAGCTGTGGGAGTGGGTGCAACAGTTGGAGTATTTGTTGTAGCCCCGTTATTTTCCCCTGTTATGTAAACTTCCCCCTCTTCGTCTTTAGGTGCACTGCTTACATACTCATTTTCCGTGTCTCTTGCTACGTATACCGTGCGCTCTTCTCCGGGATGCGCCATATTAAGCTCGTTTTGTGCTCTTGTTTGTATACTGCCAAGGTCGTCTTTTAGTGCAATATCCATTTGGATTTTTTGCAGTTCTTCTTCCATTGCGGAAATATTAGCCTCTATTTTAGCGTTATTATAGCTTAAATTACTTATGTTTGCGTATCTTACAAGCAACCCCGAAAGCACCACAAAGGTAAACAGTATAACAAATATTGTGGACGCAATGCCCTTTTGCCTTACCTTAACCACCTTTTGCGCTTTTGGTGCGGTATTTGTGTGCATGTCAAAGCCCTGTACCCCTTGCTTTCTTCTTACGTCTTGGGTACTGCTTGTATGGGTGGTGTGGGCATAATTACTGCCTTGCCCTGCATTAGCCGTATTGTATGCGTACTGCCTGCTGTTGTAGGAAGGTCTGCTTACCCGATTATCGCTTTGGTTATTATAGCCGTTGTTGCCCCTGTTTGCATAATTTTTGCTTGTATTTGAGGTTGGTTGGTTATTGCTGTAATAATCCCTTCTGCTTACATACTGTTTGTTTTGCACTTCGTAAGCAGGTGTTATTTGCCTTGCTCTGCCGTTTGTGTTTGGTTGTCTTGAAACTCTGTTAAACTCCGAGATATTATTTACTGCCATATTTTTGGAAACCGCATTTTTTTGTTCTTCTATATGACTGTTGTATATGCTTTTTCTTGCTTTATAATCATCAAAATACTCTAATCTGCCCATTTCGTCATCTCTTCTGAAACGGGCATTTTCCGGTATTACTATTCTTTGATAGCCGTAATTTTGATTAGGTATTGCGTTCATTAATTATGTCCTTCCTATATTTTTTCCGCTATTCTTAGCTTTGCACTTCGAGAGCGTGGGTTTTCTTCTATTTCCGTAACGGTTGGCAAAATAGGCTTTCTTGTTATTATTTCTATCTGCCTTGTTTTACCGCAAACGCACATTGGTAGCTCTTTTGGACACTCGCAAGGGTTAAACAGTTTTTTAAATGCCTGTTTTACACATCTGTCCTCTAAAGAGTGAAAGGTAATCACCGCAAGCCTGCCCCCCTTTTTTAGCACGGATACATAATCGTACATTGCCTTCTCTAATGCTTTTAGTTCTCCGTTTACCTCAATGCGTATAGCTTGAAAGGTTCTTTTTGCCGGGTGCGGTCCTTCTTTTCTTGCGTTTTTCGGTATTGCTTTTTTAATTATTTCCACCAACTCAAAAGTTGTGTTTATTTCTTTGTTTTGCCTTTGCGTGCAGATAAATTCGCCAATTCTTGCCGCCCAGTTTTCCTCTCCGTATTCCCTAATAATTTTTACTAAGTTTTCTTTGGAGTAGGTGTTTACAACATCTTTTGCGGTAAAACCCCTTGTGTTGTTCATCCTCATATCTAAGGGTGCGTCCTGCATGTAGGAAAATCCTCTGTCTTTGTCGTCTAACTGAAAGGAGGATACTCCTAAGTCCAGTAATGCACCGTCTATTTCCGTAATGTTTAGCCCTTTTAGTACCTCTAAGATGTTTTTAAAATCGTCATGCACTAAAATTGTGTTGTTTGGAAGTAGTTTACTGCATCTGTCTATTGCTTGTGTGTCTTTGTCTATTCCTATGAGTACACCCTGTGGCATAATTTTTTCAATTATGCCCAGGGAGTGCCCCGCTCCTCCTAAGGTACCGTCTACAATGGTTTGTCCTGTACATAACCTCAAACCTGTAAGTACCTCGTTATATAAAACAGATATGTGTCCCATGCTTAAATTCCTAACTGAGCAAGTTTTGCAAGGGTTTCTTCGTATTGCTCGTAGGCGCTGTCGTTGTATTCGTCCCAACCTTCTTTAGACCATATTTCCACCCTTGTGTTTACACCTACAACAGTTACTTCTTTTACTGCTTTTATGTGGTCTCTTAATCTTTGGGGTAGTAGTGTCCTGCCCTGCTTGTCTATCTCCCCCTCGTTTGCGCTTGCAAAGAGCATACGGGTAAAGCTTTGTACCGCAACGTCGGATATGGGTAGCTCCTTTAGTTTGGAGGAGAAATTATTCCACTCTTCTCTCGAAAACACAAACAGACACCCTCCAACACCTTTTGTGACTATAAAGCCCTCGCCTAATGCGTCACGAAATTTGCTGGGAATATGTACTCTGCCTTTGGCATCTAAGTTGTGAGAATACTCTCCAAAAAACATTTACTTACCCACTTTGCTCCACTTTCCACCACTTTGGTATAAATTTTACCACTATATCTCCACCAATGCAAGTATTTTTTTGTAAAAAAAAGCAAAAAACAGGTAAAAAGGTAATTTGCCTGTTTTTGCTTAGTAATCAATATTTTGTTGTTATGGTTGTATTTTGTCAATAAATATAAAAATAATTGCAACAATGTGCAACTATTATGTTTGGGTGGGTAAAATATTGATTATATAATCTCTTTTAGTTTAAAATCTATATAATCCGCAGAAATTAAGTTGTAGTTAATGTTGTTGTAAATATAGTCTCTGAACTTCATATTTTTAAGGCATTTACCGTGCAAATGCCCAAACACCACGTTTTTTACGTTGTATTGCTCTATTAGCCGTGTAAAATCCGTGCCCTCATTATAAAATGGGGGAAAGTGCATTATAGTTATTATTTCTTTGCCCGTTTTTTTTCCGCAATTTAAAGACATTTCCAGCCTTAGAAGCTCTCTGTCCAGTATTTTTTTATCCTCGGGGATTTTTGTGTTTTCCACATTCCACCCTCTCGAGCCACAAAAAGCAAAGTTATCTATTTCTATACAGTTGTTTTGCAGTATATAAGTGTGGTTGTACACAACCTCTTTTAGTTGTTTTAGAGACGCCCACCAGTAATCGTGGTTGCCCTTTAGCAAAATCTTTTTGCCGGGTAGATTGCATATGGCTTGTAAATCCACCACCGCATCTTCAAACTTAAGCGCCCAACTAATATCTCCCGCTATTATTACAACGTCCTCGTCTGCAACCTTACTGTGCCAATCCTCCGTTATTTTTTCAAAATGGTTTTCCCAATGGGGCCCGAAAATATCCATTTCTTTTTTATGCTTTAGGGACAAATGTAAATCGCCTATGGCAAATACTCTCAACTACCACACCTCATTTGCTCTATATATTCAAAAATATCCTCTTTACCCTTTTTATCCATAGACGAAACATAAGTAATATTAAAGGGGGTTACCTCGTCTGCGTTTTCCTCTATAAACTTTGCTATTTTCATTAAACAACCGTGCCTTTTGGATTTTGCAATTTTATCCGCCTTTGTGGCTACTATCATATAGGGTACTTTGTAGTAGTTTGCCCAGTTTATCATTTGTATATCGTCTTTGGTGGGCATATGGCGAATATCCACCAAAATCAGTACAGCCAAAAGATTTTTTGCAACTTCAAAATAATCTGTAAGCATTTGCACCCAGTCGTTTTTTTCCTCTTTGGATACCTTTGCATAGCCGTAACCGGGAAGATCCACTATAAAAAAATCACCATTAATTGTAAAATAGTTAATAAGCCGAGTTTTCCCCGGCTGTTTGCTTACATATGCCAATTTGGAATTGTTGGCAATGTAGTTTATTAAGGAGGATTTACCCACGTTGGATTTACCTGCAAATGCAATTTCTTTAAACTGCGTTTGAGGGTAGTCCTCCTTGTTTTTCATACTCGTAAAAAATTCAGCTTTTTTTATCAATGTGTTCCGCCTTACGCAATGCTACCTTTAGCACCTCTTTAATATTTGTTACAAAAATAAACTCCAGTTTTTCCTGCACGCTTTTGGGTAGCTCGGTTAAATCGTTTTTGTTGTCTTTTGGGAGTATTATTGTGTGTATGCCTGCACGCAATGCCGCTAAGGCTTTTTCTTTTATACCGCCTATTTTTAGCACTCTGCCTGTAAGAGTAATCTCTCCTGTCATGGCAATATCGTGGCGCACGGGTATTTTGGTAAATGCGGATATTAGTGCGGTAGTTATGGTAACACCTGCGGAAGGGCCGTCTTTTGGAATTGCCCCCTCGGGTGCGTGTATATGGATATCCATAGTCTCCGCAAAATCTTTAGGCAGTTTATAGCTGTTTGCAATGGAGCGCACCACGGAAATACCCGTTTTTGCGCTTTCCTTCATAACATCGCCTAACTGTCCTGTAAGCTCTATTCTGCCGTTGCCTTCAAATACGCTGACTTCTACAGGCAGTATTTGTCCACCTACCCTCGTCCACGCAAGCCCCATTACAACCCCTACCGTGTCTTTATTTAGCACGCAGGATTCTTTAGATTTAGGCAAGCCTAAGTATTCCTCTAAATTAGTTTTGGTTACGGCAATTTCCTCTCCGTTTACATATTTAGCCGCACTTTTGCGCATAATTGTAGCAATTTGTCTCTCTAAACTTCTTACACCGCTTTCTCTCGTATAATTATGAATAATATCCATAATTACGCTGTCTGTAAGTTTTACCGTTTTTAAGGGCAAGCCGTTTTCCTCCTCTTGCTTTTTAACAAGATGTTTTTTGGCTATGTTTAACTTCTCAAAATCTGTATAGCTGTCTATGTTTATTATTTCCATTCTGTCGTAGAGCGGGTCGGGTATTGCGCTAATGTCGTTTGCCGTTGTAATAAACATAACTTTGGATAAGTCAAACTCACACTCTAAATAGTGGTCTGTAAAGGTGTTGTTTATGGATGGGTCTAACACCTCTAACATTGCCGATGCCGGGTCTCCCCTAAAATCGTTGCCCATTTTGTCTATTTCGTCTAACAAAAATACGGGGTTAACGCTTTTTGCCTGCTTTATTAGAGATATTATTCTACCGGGGATAGCGCCTATGTAGGTGCGCCTATGCCCTCTTATTTCCGCCTCGTCCCTTACACCGCCCAAAGACATACGCACAAATTTTTTCTCAAGTGCATTTGCTATGGAATGTGCTATTGAGGTTTTGCCCACTCCGGGAGGGCCCGCAAAACAAAGTATAGTGCCCTGCATATCTTTTTTGAGCTTTTTTACCGCCAAAAATTCTATAATTCTATCCTTAACTTTTTCCAATCCAAAATGCTCTTTATCTAATATTTTTCTGCAATGCTTTAAATCTAAATTGTCTTGGGTTTCTATTCCCCAAGGAAGTTCTGCAATCCAATCCAAATAACTGCGAATTACACTAACCTCCGGAGAGCTTTGAGACATTCTTTGCATACGGGCCAGCTCTTTTTGCACCTTTTGCTTTACCTCTTCGGGCAGATTTAGGCTGTTTAGCTTTTCTTTAAGCTCTTCTAAATCGTCCTTTTCTGTACCGCCGTCTCCTAACTCCTTTTGTATGGCTTTAATTTGTTCTCTTAAAAAATACTCTTTTTGGTTTTTATCTATTTGTTGCCTTACCGTTTGGGCAATTTCTCTGTCTATTTCTAATATTTCTATTTCTCTTTGGAGAATTTCCATAACCGTTTTTAGCCTTGTAAGCACATCTACCGCATCTAAAATCTGTTGCTTATCCTCAATTTTTACGGAGATGTTAGAGGCTATCATATCTGCAAATTTTCCCGGCTCTTTAATTTCGCTAATGGTAAACAGCGTTTCAGCGGAAACTCTCGAGCTGTAAGAAGAAAATTTGTCAAAAAGCTCGGTAATCCGCCTTACATAAGCCTCTTTTAACAAAATATCCTGCTGTGCCTCTTCTTCGTTTACCTCGTATTCTAAAATCTCCCCTTCCAAAAAAGGTTGAGTTTTTGCGTAGGAAATAAGTTTTGCACGGTGCATACCTTCAACAAGCACACGAATTCCCCCACCCGGCAGTTTTAGCACCTGCTTTACCTTAGAAATTGTACCCGTTTCGTAAACGTCCTCTATTTTGGGTACTTCTATTTGCAAATCTTTTTGAGTAACCAGAAAGATTTCCTGCCCGATAGTCATAGATTCTTCAATGGCAGAAACGGAAATTTCCCTTCCTACATCAAAATATATAACAGTATGAGGAAATACCAACAATCCTCTGAGTGCCACCATAGGCATTTTTTTAATTTCGCTCAATTTTAAATCTCCTTAACGTCCGTTTTTTTACATTACTCTAAATTATATAATAAATAGCTTGATTTTTCAATATTGGGATTGCATAAGGCACTTAAATATAAAAAGGGTATTCACCTTTAATGTGCGAATACCCTTATATGTATTTTGGTTACTTTACGCACTTTCTCCCGGAGGAAGTTCTTTAATTTCCCTTTCTCCAAGCATTAGTACGGGTTTTTTGCTTTCTATGGTTTCTCTTGTTATAACGCATTTAAGCACATCGTCTCTTGAGGGTAAATCGTACATAATGTCCATCATCGAGGCTTCTATTATGCTTCTTAAACCTCTTGCCCCTGTTTTTTGCTCTATTGCTTTTTTGGCTACCGTTTCTAAAGCCTCGTCTTCAAACTCAAGCTCTACTCCGTCCATCTCAAACAACCGTTTAAACTGCTTTGTTAGGGCATTTTTGGGCTTTTTAAGTATTTCTATGAGCGCTTTTTCGTCCAAGCTGTGCAAATTAACCACAACGGGTAATCTGCCTACAAACTCGGGTATTAAGCCGTATTTCAGTAAATCTTCGTTTTGGACTTCGTCTAAGAGCATACTAATGTTTTTATCCGTTTTACTTCTAACCTCTGCCCCAAAACCCATGGTTTTTTTGCCTATGCGGTTTTCCACAATGGTTTCAAGCCCACCAAAGGCACCACCGCAAATAAACAAAATGTTAGTGGTATCTATTTGAATAAATTCTTGATGAGGATGCTTTCTGCCACCTTGCGGAGGCACACTTGCAACCGTGCCCTCTAAAATTTTGAGTAGTGCCTGCTGAACACCCTCCCCCGATACATCTCGAGTAATAGAAGGATTGTCGTTCTTTCTTGCAATTTTATCTATTTCGTCTACGTAAATAATGCCCTTTTGAGCCTTATCCACATCGTAATCTGCCGCTTGAATAAGCTTTAGCAAAATATTTTCTACGTCCTCGCCAACATAGCCTGCCTCTGTAAGAGAGGTTGCATCCGCCATTGCAAAGGGCACTTTTAAAATACGTGCAAGGGTTTGGGCTAACAGCGTTTTTCCGCTACCCGTAGGCCCCAACATTAAAATATTGCTTTTTTGAATTTCCGTATCGTCCGTTTTTAGCTCTGCATTAACCCTTTTATAATGATTATACACGGCTACCGCTAAATACTTCTTGGCTTTTTCCTGCCCGATTACGTATTCGTCTAACAATTTTACAATATCGCTTGGAATGGGAAGGTCGTTATCCTCTTCTACTATTTGCTCGAAAGCTTCTTCTTCTATTATTTCCTTACATAATTCTACGCACTCGTTACAAATAAACACACCGGGCCCTGCTATTAAGCGTTTTACCTGGTCTTGCTGTTTACCGCAAAAGGTACATTTTAAATTAGTATCGTCTTCGAATTCGTTATACATTTTATTACCTTTCAATAAAAGCAGTTATTTTGCTTCTATTATTTCATCTACTACTCCATAGCTGAGGGCTTCGTCTGCCGTCATAAAGTAGTCTCTTTCTACGTCTTTTTGTACCTTAGCCAGTTTTTGTCCGCATCTTTCCGCTAAAATTTTTGTCATCTTTTCTTTGATTGCCACTATACGTTGTGCGTGGATTGCAATATCCGTAGCCTGTCCGCTTGTGCCTCCTAATGGTTGATGAATCATAACTTCGCTGTTTGGTAAGGATTTTCTTTTACCCTTTGCACCTGCCGTGAGTAAAAACGCCCCCATAGATGCCGCAAGTCCGATACAAATTGTGCTTACATCGCATTTTATGTACTGCATAGTATCGTAAATTGCCATACCTGCGGTTATAGAGCCACCCGGACTGTTTATATATAGGAAAATATCTTTGTCCGGATCTTCCGCCTCGAGAAAAATTAGTTGTGCTACCACCAAATTTGCAGTAACGTCGTCTATTTCTCCCGTTAAAAATATAATTCTATCTTTAAGCAATCTTGAAAAAATATCGTAAGACCGCTCTCCTCTGTTTGTTTGTTCTACTACTATAGGTACTAAGCTCATGTGTTGCCCCTCCTTATTTATGTAAAAGCCTTACTCTTCAGTTGTTTTTTTCTTAGCAGGCTTTTTAGGCTTGTCTTCTTTAGTTTCGTCAACTTTTTTTGTTTCTTTAGTTGCTTTTTTAGCTGTTGACGGTTTTTCTTCCTCTTTTGCTTTGGTCGCTTTTTTTACCGTTTTTTTAGCCGTTTTAGCTTCTTTTTTCTCGCTTCTTTTTTCTACTTCCGTAACCTCTGCGTTATCTACCAAGTAGTCAAAAAGCATTTCCATTGCTACTCTTTCTTTGAAATATTCTGCGTCCTGCTTGCCTGCCATTTCTTTATATTCTTCTACCGTTTTGCCGGCTTCGGTTGCAAGCTCTTCGTATTTTTTGTCCATATCTTCTTGGGTAGGCTCTATTTTTAGCTCTTTTAGCAATGCTTCTACCGCAAGACGCATTCTAACCTGTCCGAGTGCGCTTGCTCTGTATTCTTCTCTTACTTCTTCCATGGATTTACCCATATATTCAAAGTAGTCCTCTAACTTCATACCTTGATACATAAGTTGATAGGAAAGTTGTTGGAGTTGATAGTCTATTTGGCTTTCCACCATTACTTCGGGGATTTCCATTATAGAGCCAAAAGCAACTTCTTCCAAAAGTACGTTTTCCATTTCCATTTTGTTGCGCATGTCCGCTTTTTTCTCTAATTCTTTTTTGATGTCCGCTTTATAATCATTTAGGTTTTCAAACTCCGATACATCTTGAGCAAAATCGTCGTCTATTTCGGGTAGTTCTTTTTCCTTAATGCTGTGGAGTTTAATTTCAAATACCGCATCCTTGTCTGCAAGCTCGGGGGCATAGTTTTCGGGGAATTTTACTTCTATGTTCTTCTCTGCGTTTATTTCCATACCGATTATTTGCTCTTCAAAACCGGGAATAAACTTGCCCGAGCCTATAACCAAAGTTTGCTCTTGTGCTGTACCGCCATCAAACTTTACTCCGTCTACACTGCCCGAATAGTCTATTACTACCGTATCGCCGTCTTTTACCGGTCTTGTTACTTCTATCCATCTTGCGTTTTGCTCTCTAACTTTTTCAAGCTCTGCTAAAATATCTTCGTCTTTTATGTTAATAATTTCTTTTTCTACTTTTATACCTTTATATTTGCCAAGTTCTACCTCCGGTTTTAAAAAAGCTTCCACCGTAAATATTATACCCTTTTCTTTAGGCTCGAAAACAACAAAATTTAAGTTATCCGGCTGAGATACCAATTCTAAGTTATGCTCGTCTACCGCCTCTTTATATACATCGTAAAAAACTTCGTCGAAGGCTTCGTCGTAGAAAACTCCGGGGCCGTAGTGAGACTCGATTAGGTGTCTGGGTGCTTTGCCCTTTCTAAATCCGGGGATATTAAATTTACCCTTGATTTTGTTATATGTTTTAGAAACGGCTTCTTCAAACTTCTCCTTAGAAACTTCTATCTCCAATTTTGCTTTGTTACCGTCTAACTTTTCAAATTTTGCCATATTAACTCTCCTTAGTGTTAAAATTATTCATATCTATACATTATAATCATACTACACAACTTGTAATTATGCAATTATTTTTTATTATTTTGTGTATTTTTAATAATTTACTCTTTAATTAGTGTTTTTTTGCCCTTTCCTATTAAATCCTCTCTGTTTTCTTTTATAAGTGCTTGTTTTACAATACTTCTGTATTTTGGATTTTTGTAAGCTATAAGCCCTCGTTGTACGCTTTTATCCTCGCTTTTTTTGGCTACGTACATTTTGTTGCCCCTCTCGTCTAATCCCGTGTAAAACATACAGGTAGAAAGGGTGCCGGGTGTTGGGTAGAAATCCTGCACCTGCTGTGGAGAAAAACCGGTATCTCTGAAATATTCCGCAAGGAGTATGGCGTCTTTAACCTCCGCCCCCGGATGAGAGGACATAAAGTAAGGCAGTAAATATTGTTTTTTGCCGTACTTTGTATTAAGTGCTTCAAATTTTTGGCAAAACCTGTTGTATACCTCTATGTTGCACTTTCCCATATGGACAAGCACATCCTCGCTTATATGCTCGGGGGCAACCTTTAGCTGTCCGCTTATATGCTCCCGTACCAGCTGAGTTAAAAATGCGCTGCTTTTATCGTACATTATGTAATCGTAGCGAATGCCCGAGCGGATAAACACCTTTTTTACCCCCTCTACCTCCGTTAATTTCTTTAGCAACTGCACATATGGGGTGTGGTCTACCTCTAAATGCTCACACTTTTTTGGAGTTAGGCATCTTTTTTTGGTGCATGTTCTTTTTTTACATTTTGCCCCGTAAAAATTAGCCGTAGGCCCTCCCACATCGTGAATATAACCCTTGAAATCCTTGTTTTGTGTAAGGAGTTTTGCCTCCTCCAAAACACTTTTTTCGCTTCTGAAGGTTAGGTTTTTGCCTTGATGAAAAAACAAAGAGCAAAAGGCACAACCCCCTATACAACCCCTTGTTGCCGTAATGCTAAACTTTACTTCTTCAAGCGCAGGTATTTTTTCTTTATACATTGGGTGAGCATCTCGCATATAAGGCAGGCTGTACACGAAATCCATCTCTTTGGTGGTTAGGGGCTTTGCCGGAATATTTTGCACAACATACTCGTTTTTTTGTTTTTGCACTAAAATTGTGCTTTTATTATACATTTGCTCCATAAAAGCATTGTGATACCGCTCTTTATTTTTGGCAACGGTGGTATAATCGCTTATTTCCTTATATTCGTACACCCTATCTAATGTAGGCGACCTGTATGCCGTACCTTCTACATAAGTGATGTCCGAAACGTTAAGACCACCTTCTAAGCCTTCCGCAATTTCTATTATTGCCCTCTCCCCCATGCCGTAAACCAAAATATCCGCAGTTGAGGTTGTAAGTATAGACTCAAATACTGTATCTTGCCAATAATCATAATGAGAAAAGCGCCTTAAACTCGCCTCTATACCGCCTATTATTATGGGTGCATCACCATAAATCTCTCTAATTTTTTTACAATACACATTAACCGCACGTTTGGGGCGATTGCCCATTTTGCCACCCGGCGAGTACATATCGCTTTTTCTTTTATGCTTTGAAGACGAGAAAATATTTACCATGCTGTCCATGTTTCCCGATGTTACCAAAAACGCAAGTCGGGGCGTGCCTAAAATTTTATAAGCGTTTGCATCGTTATAATTTGGCTGGGCAATTATACCCACGCTGTACCCGTGCGCCACTAAATACCTTGAAATCAACGCATGAGCAAAGGAGGGGTGATCTACATAAGCATCACCCGTTATCAAAATAAAATCTAACTGCTCTATGTAGTTTTTTTGCATATCCTTTTTGCTAACGGGTAAAAAGCACATTGTTTCTCCTTATTTTGTAAGTTTTGGTATAAATTATAAAGGCTACGTCAAATTTATTCTGACACAGCCTAAATTTTTAAGTTTTGAGACAGTCTGTAAGCCGAGTTCTGTAATCGGTAGTCATCTATCTTGATTTATTGTTACCAATAAATTCATGCGATTCCAAAAGGCGTGGCGGGCCGCCATTAAATGCCCTTATATCAATCTTGCACCAAGTGGGGTTTACATTGCACGTTAAGTCGCCATAACGTCGGTGAGCTCTTACCTCCCCTTTTCACCCTTACATGCGATTTGCATGCGGTTATTTTCTGTTGCACTTTCCTTAGAGTCGCCTCTACCGGACGTTATCCGGCACTTTGCCCTGCGGAGCTCGGACTTTCCTCACATTTTTCAATGCGCAACTACCCGACTGCTCAAAACTTATATTAAATTTACTGTTATTTATTTGTCCAGTAATATTAGCACTCTGCCACAATTTTCGCAAATAACCGCTTCCGTATTTGCTTTTACACGAGAGAGCACGTTTGATGGCAACTGCATTTTGCAGCCGGAGCATCTGTCTCCGTTTAGCACAGCTATTGGGTTTTGCCTGTGTTGCTTGATTTTTTTGTATAGCTCCATAGTTTTGGCATCCACCGTTTTAGCGGCGGCGTCTATCACCTTTTTAAGCTTTTCCATGTCCTCTCTGCCTGCCTCGATTTCTCCGTTATGAGTAATTTTTAGCTGGTCGAACAGTTTTTTGGCATTGCTCATTTTTACAAGGGTTTCTTTAATTTCCGTTTCAAACCCTTCCAATTTATGCAAAATATCCACAACTTTACGTTTGTTTATTTCAAGAGCGCTCTTAATATTTTCGCTTTCTTTTACCCCTTCTTTTACGTCCTCAATAAATAAATCCTCTAAGTCGTAACCTTCGATTTCCTTTATTTCTTCGTCCTTTTGACGCATTTGTTTGGTGAGTGTATCTGTTTGCAAAGCCGTTTCCGCAAGTTTGTTTTGCATTACCATAATTTCTTGCTCGTACTGCTTTAACTGCTGTTGATTAGCATTAAAAAGTTGTTGTTGCTTTACTAACTTGCGTCTGGTTTCTGTATTTTTTAAGGTTTGCTCGAATTCTTCAAATTTAAGCTCTGCATTTTGGTATTCCCATATAGCCTTAAAATTTTCCAATGGTTTTCCCCCTAAATCTCTCAATAATTTATATATGCTCTACTCTCTGTTTTGCTAACATATACATCAATATTATATTGTACATCATTTAAACATTTTTGTAAACTGTTATACATTAGTTTTAAAAAGCATTTTTCCGTATCGTAGTGTCCTGCCTCGACGAGTGCAATGTTTTTTTCCAAATAATAATTATGTTTTATTTCCCCCGTTATAAAAAGTTGAGCGCCCATTTTTGCCCCAATCCTTATTAAATCGCCACCTCCGCCACCGCATATGGCAACTTTGGTTACTTTTTTGTCTAACTCTCCGCTAAATCTTAAGCAGTCCGTTTCAATCTCTTTTTTTAGCTTATCTAACAGGGTTTTGCAGGATATTTCCTCGCACTCGCCCATAACCCCCATGCCTGCCAACACCTCTTTATTAAGATATTCCTCAAAAACATCTATTGCCGGCTCCTCGTAGGGATGCACTTTTTTTATTTGTGATGTTATTTCTTGCACCTTGTTTTTTTGGCAAATACAACTAATTTCCACTTCCTCTACCACCTCTTGTTTGTTTGCGCTTCCTATTGCGGCATTTGCAAATTCGTTGGGGGTAAACCTGCCCTGTCCCTCGCTTGTAAAGGTGCAACCGCTGTAATTACCCACCTCTCCTGCCCCGGCTTTTGACAGCTCCTTTAGTATTTCTTCTTGATTTATTTTAGGCACATACACCGTTAGTTTGCAATATTCTTGAGTATATGTGGGCTGTAAAAACTGTAAATTCGTTAAATTAAGAGCATTTGCAAGGTGATAGTTAATACCTGCTTTTGCGCCGTCCATGCTTGTATGAGCGCAGTAGAGAGAAATTCCGTTTGCAATTAAGAGTTGCACACATTCCCCCACATAATCTGTGGTATCTATTTTGTTAATTTTGTTAAACAACAAAGGGTGATGGGAAATAATTAAGTTGCAATTACTGTTTTTTGCCTCTGTTATGGTAGTTTTTGTTACATCAAGACATATAAGTATCCCCTTAACCTCGCTGTTTAAGTTGATGTTAAACCCTGTGTTATCCCAATCGCACGCATAGCTTTCGTAAGCAAAGCTGTTTATTAGTTTTCCGATTTCGTTAGTCTGCATAAATCCTCCTCCAAATAGCTGTATAACTCCCCTTGTTTTGCGGAGTTTTTCCCCTGTTTTGCAATTTGCGCCAATTTTTTGTAACTTTCCTTTTTGTGATTAATAAACTCCCATTCCCCTTTTTCAAACAGGCGTTTGCCTACGTAGTAGTAAGTTTTGTTTGTGTAATCGCTAACCCCTTTTTTTGCGCAAATTAGCTGATAGTACCTTTTTTCTTTTATGATGTATTCGTCGTAGATATTAAAACCGTTGGTGGCTAAAAATTCTCGTAAAATATGCTCGTTGTTATGAGGTAGCAAAAGTAGGGTGGCGTTTAGTGCAATACTCTTGTTTTCTTCAAGAATATCCGTAATTAAATACCCTCCCATACCTGCAATTATAATTACTTCCGCTTCCTTGTTTCTTAGCCCTTCTAAACCGTTGCACAACCTAAATTGCACATTATTGAAGTCTTTTAGCAGTTTTTTGGCTTTAGCCAAAGAGCCCTCGCTTATATCGCAAGCAATTACACTTTTTGCCCGTTCTTCTTTTAGAAGTGCTTTACAAACAAAACCGTGGTCGCACCCTATATCTGCCACCACGTTTTTATTATTAACCAAGTTTATTATTGCCCTTAATCTTTCTTTTAACATAAACTAAATATTATTCCAAAAAATCTCTTAGTTTTTTACTTCTTGAGGGATGCCTTAATTTTCTTAATGCTTTTGCCTCTATTTGCCTTATTCTTTCCCTTGTTACTTGAAACTCCTTACCTACTTCTTCTAAAGTTCTTGCTCTGCCGTCGTCTAAGCCAAAGCGCAATTTAAGCACCTTTTCCTCTCTGGGAGTTAGGGTGTTTAGCACATCCATAAGTTGCTCTTTAAGTAGGGTAAATGCCGCCGCCTCCGCAGGTGCCGGAGCATCTTCATCAGGAATAAAATCTCCTAAATGACTGTCCTCCTCCTCGCCTATGGGGGTTTCTAAAGAAACGGGCTCTTGGGCAATTTTAAGTATCTCCCTTACCTTTTCTTCTGAAATATCCATTTCTTTGGCTAATTCTTCGGGGAGTGGGTCTCTGCCGTATTGTTGCAACAACTGCCTTGAAACTCTAATTAGTTTGTTTATGGTTTCCACCATATGCACGGGAATACGTATTGTACGTGCTTGGTCTGCAATGGCTCTTGTAATTGCTTGCCTAATCCACCAAGTTGCGTAGGTAGAAAACTTATAGCCCTTTTGATAGTCAAATTTTTCTACCGCTTTAATTAAGCCTAAATTGCCCTCTTGAATTAAATCCAAAAACAGCATACCTCTACCTACGTAGCGTTTTGCAATGCTTACTACCAAACGCAAGTTTGCCTCCGCAAGCAGTTTTTTTGCATTTTGATCTCCCTGCGCCATTAACTTTGCAAGCTCCACTTCCTCCGTTGCGGAAAGCAGTGGCACTTTGCCTATTTCCTTTAAATACATGCGCACCGGGTCGTCAATATTAATGTTTTCCGGCATAGAAATTTCAAGAAAATCTACCTCTTCCTCAATTTCCAGTTTGGGTAAATCCTTCTCGATTTCGTCGTCTATAACATCAATATTCATATCCTCCAAAACTTCGTATAAATGCTCCATTTGCTCGGGTTTTAGCTGTAAATCATCTAAGGTATCGTTGATTTCTTTGTATTTTATCATACCTTTGGATTTGCCTGCCTCAACAATTTTGGCAATTTTATCGTCCACTAACTTTGATTGATTTTCGTTTCCTGTCTCTTGCAAAAAATTCACCTACTATTATATATTTATAAATTTGTTTTCAAATTATATATTTCTTTTGTTAAATCGCTAATTTGCTTTGCAGCGCCTGCATCGCTTTTTAGCAGAGATGTTAGCCTTTTTAGCTCTTGCTCTTTGTTTTTTATATGTATTTTTTTTATACAACCCAAGATATAGTCATCTACTTTTTTGTCCTCGCCCATAAGCTCAATATCGCTACATAAAAGCTCTGTAAGGTACTCTATATCCTGCTTGGAATTTGTTACTGTTAATATTTCGGCGTCGGTGGGGCAAACTCCTTTATTTACATTATCTAAAATATACTCAAATGCAAATTTATTTGCGTTTTCCTCAAAATCTTCCTTTGTAATGCTGTCTGCAATCTTTAAAATATTTTGTGGGTCTTGCAAAATATAATACATAACTATCCGCTCGGGCATAAATAATTTTTCTTTTTTTTCCTGCTTTACGTATTTTATCTCCCTTACTTGCGTGTTTCCGTAAACATCGTTTGTTATTGCATCTTTGGAAAAGCCTGTAAATTTTGCCAACTTATTTATATATTTTTCCCTTGTTACAGCACTTTGCACCTCTCTGATTATTTGCACACATTCCTTTATAAACTTCTCTTGGTCAAACTGCGAAGTTAAATCGTATTTTGATGCCACCGTTGCAAATTTGTAATCTAACGCCGGTTTTGCCTGTTTCATCAAAGATAAAAAGCCTTCCTTTTTGTACTTTTTTAAAAAATCGTCCGGGTCTAAGTTGTCAGGAATGGAAATTACTCTAACCACAAGCTCTTCTTTTTCTAAAATGTCTATGGCTCGCATTGTTGCTTTTTTACCTGCGCTATCCCCATCGTAAGCAATATATACGTTGGAAACATAACGTTTTAGCAGTCTTGCTTGCTCGCTTGTTAGTGCTGTGCCAAGGGTTGCCACGCACTCGTAAATTTCGTGAGAGTAAAGGGCAATAACGTCCATATACCCTTCCACCAAAATAACACTTTGCAAATTTTTAATTTTTCTTACCAAATTAAGATTGTATAAGTTTTTCCGCTTGTTATACGCCGGAGTTTCGGCGGAGTTTAGGTATTTGGGCAAGCTGTCGTCAAGCACTCTGCCTCCAAAGGCAATTACATTAGAAAAGGTGTCTATAATAGGTATTATAACCCTGTTTCTAAAAACATCGTAGGCTTTATCCTCTTTTAATTTTACAAGCCCTGCCATTTGCATTTCGTAATTTGTATAGCCTTCCTTTTGCAAATACTTTTGCAAGTCGTCCCAGCTATCCTTTGCAAAGCCTATTCCAAAGGCTTTTACCGTTTTCAATTCCACTCCCCTGTTTACAAGATACTGCATTGCCGTGTGGTTTTCTTGCAAATTTGCGTAAAAAAACTTTGCGGCAAGTTTATTTAAGATAAGCACCTTTTCTTTTTGCTTTTTGCGCTTATCGTAGTCGGTATCCTCCGAGTTTTCGGGTATGGGGACGTTGTATTTTTCTGCAAGCATTATACAGCTTTCGGGGAAGGTGAGTTTTTCGTTTTTCATTATGAAGTGAATTACGTTGCCACTTTCTTTACACCCAAAGCAATGGTAAAAGCCCCGTCCCTCGTCTACTGTAAAGGAGGGGGTTTTCTCGTTATGAAAGGGACAGCATCCCCACCATTTGCCACCCTTTTGTTGCATTGTAACATATCCGCTTACTACATCTATAATATCTGCCCTTGCAAGCAGGTCTGCAATCCATTCTTCCGAAAAAAACGGCATAATCTCTCCTTTTCTTATTTTACATAACTATATATTATTACACGTAAGTTGCGTTTATCCTTTATTTTGTATAAAACAATTTTTTTATGCCACAAAAAAACCGTCGGATTTTTTTTACCGACGAGAGTTTTTTTTACATATTATATTAATATTATGACCGATTTATTCCATAACCATATGGTCTAA
Source organism: uncultured Christensenellaceae bacterium (assembly GCA_964628515.1). Classification (GTDB taxonomy): domain Bacteria; phylum Bacillota; class Clostridia; order Christensenellales; family Christensenellaceae; genus CAZVNZ01. The sequence goes on along the minus strand of CAZVNZ010000002.1, from coordinate 56,929 downwards.
AATATCTACAAGATGACCAATTTCCGGTTTTGTAAGTTGCTCGTTCGCCCCTAAGTTTTTACCCTTAATGTACATTTCGTTGTTAATAAGTGAGGAGAATATAATTACCGGTATTTGTTGCAGATTTTTGTCTTCTTTTATCATTTTAGTGAGTCTGTGCCCGTCCATTTGGGGCATTTCTATATCCGTTATTACGCAAGAGACAATGTCTCTGACTTTTTCTTCGTCTTTTAAGGTTACTAAGAAGTCCCAAGCCTCCTGCCCGTTTTCAAACTTAATTAAATTGGTATAGCCTGCCGCCGTTAAGCAATCTACTATCATTTTTCTTAGCAGTACGGAGTCGTCCACCACTAAAATGGGTTTGTCGTTTCTTTCTCTTACACCCATAGCTTCGATTTCGCCCATTTGTATGGAAGTTTCGGGGGCAATGTCCGCCACTATTTTTTCAAAATCCAAAATAGTTATTAGCCTGCCTTGAAATTGGGCAATACCTGTGGCAACACCGTCTGTACCGCCGTAAATTGTTTTATCCGGTTTTTCTATGCTTTTCCAAGAAATTCTGTCTATACCTACTACCGTGTGCACTCTAAAAGCCACACTCATTTTATTAAAGTTGGTTACAATAAAAATGTTTTTGTCTATATTTTCTGTTTTGGGAAGATTTAAATAGCAAGGCAAGTCTATAACTGTAATAACAGTTTCTCTGGGTTTATAAACACCCTCGACAGCCGGGTGGGCAAGTGGCATAGGCTTAACGGCATCTGCCATCATAATTTCTTTTACTTTTGCAACATTAATACCAAAGATATTACCTGCAATAGTAAACTCCATTATCTCTATTTCGTTAGTACCCGATTCCAGTAAAATATCTTGCTTATCTTCCATCACTCAATACCTCTTAATACATTTTTTAATGTAACTTTTATTATAATCTTATAAATAATATAACCATAGAAATGTTCCTTTTGTCAAGTGTTTTTTAACTAAAATGGAAATATTTTAACTGTAATATGCTATTATTGGAAAAATTGCACATTTGTTTCGGCAAAATAGTTTACATGCTAAAAATATTGTACTATAATAAAGGTACATAATTTACACTACTATATTTTAAAGAGGTCGGGCAATGAAAAAAATCCAAAACAAAATCGTAAAATATATTTTAATTACCGTTCTTATTGTGGCTATAAGTATATCGGGAGTTTCTATTTATTCTACCTATACTTCTACCAAAGATACTCTTACCGCAACTATAAGCGAGGCTGCAAAACTTGCCGCCGTTGCGTCGTCTAATGCGGTTTCTAACTACACATATGTTGTTACGGAAATAAGCACTAACGGTATCTTTACAAATCCGGATTCCACAATAGAAGAAAAAGCGGCATTTTTAGCTAAAAAAACAGAAGAATACTACATGGTTGCCTCGGGTATTGCAGGCACCAACGGTATAAACTACGTTACGGGGGAAGATATTTCCGCTCAAGAGTATTACAAACAGGCAATGCAGGGCAAAACCTATATGTCCACTCCTTATATATCCGAGGATAAAAAGAGTGCGTACATTATAGTTTCCGCACCCGTTTTGCAAGACGGCACACCAATAGATATTATTTACTTTGTTGTTGACACCAACGTGCTTGACAACACCTTAAAATCCTGCTTAGTCGGCGAGAAAGGCTCTGCCTATATTTTGGATAAAACAGGGACAACCATTGCCTATACCGAGGACTATAACTTAGTGCTTGAGCAGTCAAATTCCATAAACGATTCCAAAGCGGACCCAAGCGACACCCAATTAGCCAACCTTGCAAGTATTGAGCAAAAGATGGTAAACGGAGATACGGGTTTTGGAGAATATGTATTTGCTGATGTTTTTGAATATCAAGGCTATGCACCCATACCAAATACCGATGGTTGGAGTGTTGCCGTAACGGTAAACAGAGACGAATTTATGGCATCCGCATACATGGGTATTATTATTATTGGTGTTATTTTAATAGTAATCTTAACACTAAGCATATTTATAAGCAGACGGTTTGGCTCGCGCATCGGCAAGCCCATAGAGCTTTGTGTAAACAGGTTAACCGCCCTTTCCCAAGGGGATTTAACCTCTCCCGTACCCGATGTAAAAACCAACGACGAAACCAAACTCCTTGCGGATTCCACATCCACAATGGTAAACAGTTTAAATAAGATAATTATGGATATTTCCCATATTTTAAACGAAATGGCTAAGGGTAATATTACCGTAGCACCCAACGTAGAATATCCGGGGGATTTCCACGCACTTAACGATAATCTTCTAACTATATTAAGCTCCTTAAACAGCACATTGCTAAATATCAGAGACACGAGCAACCAAGTTACAGGCAACAGCGAGCAGGTATCTAACGGCGCCCAAATACTTGCACAGGGTGCAACCCAGCAAGCAAGTGCCGTACAAGAGCTTTCTGCGTCTATCTCTCACATTACCGAGAGGATTAACCAAACCTCCGAGAATTCCACCAACGCAAGTAATTATTCCTCTATGGCGAGAGAAAAGCTAATTGAAGGTAACGAGCAAATGAGCACCTTACTTTTGGCAATGGACGAGATTAACTCCTCTTCCGAGCAAATTTCCAAAATTATTAAAACAATAGAGGATATTTCCTTCCAAACAAACATACTTGCACTAAATGCCGCCGTAGAGGCTGCCAGAGCAGGTGCTGCCGGCAAAGGTTTTGCCGTTGTTGCAGACGAAGTGCGTAACCTTGCTACCAAAAGCTCCAATGCCGCCAAGGAAACTACCGGCTTAATAGAAAACTCCATCAACTCTGTGCAAAAGGGTGTAACTACGGCTAATTTAACCGCACAAACCTTGCAAGAAGTTATGGCAAAAGCCAAAGAGTCAAGTGCATTAATTGCGGAAATTGCGGTAACCGCAAAAGAGCAGGCAGAAGCAATCGAACAGATTAACACGGGCATAGAGCAAATATCAAGCGTGGTGCAAACCAACTCCGCAACGGCAGAGCAAAGTGCCGCCGCCAGCGAAGAGCTTTCCACAAAAGCCGAAGATATGCACAGACTAATAGGTAGATTTACCTTAAAATAGCATAAAGTAGGTGGCTATAAATTACACTTAACAAACTAAAAACGAGCAACGAATAATTGCTCGTTTTTTAACTTACTATCTTATTTTATGTAATTATATCTTCTTTAACTGCTCTATGGCTTTAGAGTAATTTTCCGCATTAAATACCGTACTGCCTGCAACAATTACGTTCGCCCCTGCATCTGTAATTTCTTTAATGTTGGAAAAATCCACACCGCCGTCTATTTCTATGTCTATATCTCTATCCCCTATCATCTGCTTTAGCTCTTTTATTTTGCCAAGTACGACAGGTATAAACGCCTGTCCGCCGTAGCCCGGATTTACACTCATTAAAAGCACCATTTTTACATCGTCCAAAACATATTTTATGGTGTCTAAAGGTGTTGCCGGATTTAGCACCACCGCCGGTATTTTGTTAAAACTTTGTATTAGTTTAACCGCTCTGTGTACATGGTTTGTGCTTTCTACATGGACGCTTATAATGTCGCTGCCTGCCTGTGCAAAGCGCTCTATGTAGCGTTCCGGCTCGTTTATCATCAAATGTACATCTAATGGAATATCCGTAATTTTTTTTATGTCCTCTATCATCTTAAAGCCAAAGGTTAGGTTGGGCACAAAGATGCCGTCCATTATGTCGCAGTGGAGATAGTCCGCTCCCCTTAAATTTTGTATTTCCCCTTTAATATCCGTAAAATTCGCAGATAACAGAGATGGTGCAATCTTAATCATATTTATCCTCCAAACTATTTAATAACGTAATATAACGTTTGTATCTTAATTCTGAAATTTCTTTATTTTCTACCGCCTCTTTTACTCTGCAATTAGGCTCATTTTCGTGTTTGCATTCGTTAAAACGGCAATTTTTTGCATAAGGCTCAAATTCTTTGTAGTAGCTTTTTAGGTTTTCGATTTCCCCCATTTCAAACATAGAAAAACCGGGTGTGTCTATAATGTAGCTCTCCAAATCCTTTATATAGTATAACTCCGTTAGGCGTGTTGTGTGTTTGCCCCTGTCCGTTTTTGCGCTTAAATCCCCTGTTTTTAAGAGTTCATCACCATTAATTGCATTTATGATGGAGGACTTACCCACCGCAGATTGTCCGCAAAAGCAAACGCATTTGCCCTTAATTTTTTCCTTTAGTGCGTCTATGTTTGCCCCTGTCTTTGCACTAACTTTTATTATATCATATGTTGTATACTGTTTGTCAAAAAAATCCGAGTTTTCCTCGTCCGTTTTGTTAATGCAAATCAGCACATCCGCATTATTTTTTTGTGCTTGTATTAAAAGCTTATCCGCAAGCAATAAATCTGCTATGGGCTTGCTTTTGCACATTGTAAGGACTATTAAGTCTATGTTTGCAACCTCCGGTCTTTTTAAGCAGTTTTTGCGCTCTTCTATTTGCTCTATATATCCCTCGCTGCCCTGCATAGAAAAAACTGCCATATCTCCTGTAATTGGCTTAATTTTTTCCTTACGAAATCTACCGCATGCCCTGCAAACCACTATTTGTCCGCCATGCTCAACATAATAAAAACCGCCGTTACATTTAATAATTTTGCCTTTAATGGTTAGCCTCCTTTGGTAAATACCGCCGTTTCTCGTTTTACGGGCTCGTCGTTTATCAGCACCACAATATCTCTTTCTACGGAGTTTTCCGTGCTGTATATGGGAAGGCTTGCCGTGTACTTGATTTCCGCCTGCCCTGTTTGTGCAACAGTCTCATAAAATATTTTATACACTTCCGTATCCTCTATTTTTTCGGATACACCTAATTTTACGGAGGTGTTGTCGTTTTTAATTTCAAGTTTTGTAGCACCTTTATATGAGTACACAGGGTAGTCAAACACCGAAAGTTCCATATAAAATGGCTTGTTTAGCTTTTGCTCCATACCCTCTTGCGGGTTTTGACTGATTATAGTGCCACTGTTTTTATCCGATTTTTTCTCCGTTACAAAAAACTTGTTAAAGCCTTGAGTTTTTAGCTTGGTTAAAGCCTCGGAAAGTTGCAATCCAATAATATCGGGGGCTTTTACCTTTTTTTCGTCCGGCGATACTTTAACCGTTAAAAATACACCGTCAGTAAGGGATATTTTTTCCTCTGGAGCCGGAAATTGCTGTGTTACAAACCCTATTGGTATCTCTCCGTCCGTTTGTTCAAAAATTTCCGTAATAGAAATACCCAATTTTTCTAATATGGTTTTGGCTTCTGTTAGGGATTTACCCGTTACATCCGGCATTATATTTGCCCCAAGCCCTTTGCTTACGGCAATGGCTACCACCTCGCCCGTGCTAATATCCCTTTGTGCCTCGGGAGTTTGAGTTATTACGCTACCCACAGGTACGTCTTTGCTGTATTCTGTGCTAACCTCCGGCACTAAATGGGCATTTTCCAAAATGTTTACCGCCTCGCTTTCGCTTAAGCCTACAACAAGGGGTATTTTTACCAACTTTGGCATATTAGTATCTAAATAAGTGCCCACCAAAAGAAGTATTACAATAAGCACACCTATTGCAAGGGCGATTGCCGCCATTAGTTTTTTTATTCCACGTTTGGAGCGTTTGGTGTTAAGCTCTTCTATTTGATGGACAACCCGCTTGTTTTCTGTGTATTTTATATACTTGCCGTCCGGTTGAAGGAGGCATTTTTGCAAATCTTCGTACATATTATATGCAGTTTTGTATCTTAAATGTTTATCCTTTTGGGTTGCCTTCAAAATAATTCTGTTTAGACTCTCGGGTACTTCGGAGGCAAAATAGGTAACCTTTGGCATTGCATCGTTAATATGCTTAAGTGCTATGGAAATTGAAGTATCACCATCAAAGGGAAGCCTACCGCACAGCATTTCGTACATCATAATACCTAAGGAGTAAATATCCGAGCGTCTGTCCGCCTTTTCCCCCTTTGCCTGCTCGGGCGAGAAATAATGCACCGAGCCCATTACGCTTGTTTCTTCCATAGTTACGGTGTTGGAAGCTAAGTTTTTAGCTATGCCGAAATCTGTAATATAAGGCTCTCCGCTCATATCCACAAGCACATTGTGAGGTTTGATGTCTCTGTGTATAAACCCTTTTGAATGGGCGTATTCCAATGCCAAGCATAGCTTTTGGGCAACACTTACCACGTATTTTACAGGCAATTTGCCGTTAATATTAATTAAATGCTTTAGCGTTTTGCCCTCTATTAAATCCATTACAATAAAGTAGTTGCCGTTGTCTAAGCCGGCATCGTAAGCACGCACAATATTTGGGTGGTTAAGCCTCATAGAAGCGTGTACTTCCTTTTTGAAACGGTTAATAAATTCCTCGTTATCCGTGTACTCCGGCTTTAGTATTTTAATTGCAACCGTGCAATCTTTTTTTGTATCGTAGCCTTTAAAAATAAACGCAGAACCTCCTGAGTCTATCTTTTCTAAAAGCCTGTACCTTCCTGCAAGGAGGGCATCTTTATTTATCATTTGCCACTCCCCGAAATATTTTGAGCAATTACTACCGAAATATTATCCTTACCACCGCCGTTTAGCGCAAAATCCACAAGGGATTGCGCCTTATCCGTAAGTTTTGTATCTGCAACCAACACGTCCTCTATAACCTTTTTTGTTGCGTAATTTGTAAGCCCGTCCGAGCATAAAAGAAGATAATCTCCCGCCTGCCAATTTGCGTAGTAAATGTCCACTTTTAAGTCCTTCATCCCAAGCGCCCGAGTAATAATATTTTTAAAAGGGTATTCCCCTTGGTTTTCTTTTTTGATGATCCCGTGGTCCACCAACTGTTGAATATAGGTATGGTCTTTAGTTAGCTTAATTATTGCGTTTTCGCTAAGCAAATACGCTCTGGAATCTCCCACATGAGCAATAGTAATATCTTTACCGTTAATGTAGGCAAAGGTGATGGTTGTGCCCATACCGTGCAGAGTTTCATCCTTGGTTATTTCTTCTAAAATCTGCTCATTTGCGTATAAAATGGCGTTTGTGATTTGCTCTTCGGATAAATCTGTTGTGTTTAGCTGTTCTAAATACTCGTTTACCGAATTGCATGCAATTTTACTTGCAATTTCCCCTGCTACATGCCCTCCCATGCCGTCTGCAACAATTAAAAAATACGGCTTGTTATCGCAAGCTATAAGCACCTTATCTTCGTTTACACTTCTTACTTTTCCCACATGGGTAATAGCGACTGTTTTCATTTACACCTCGTTTTGTCTTAGTTGACCACACGCACCTAAAATATCCTTACCCGAGGATTTTCGTATGGTGGCGTTTAAGCCTAAATCCTCAAGATACTTTAAAAAAGCATACTGTTTAGCTTTAGGTGTGGGTTTTAAAGCTCCGGTTTCGTTTAGCGGTATTAAATTTACAAGACAATTTAGATTACCTAACAGTGTTTTTAAGTTGTGCGCATCTACTTTGGTATCGTTAAATTCGTCTATTAATATATATTCTATTATAATACGTCTTTTAGTTTTTTCAAAATAATTTTTTGCACTTTTTAAAATTTCCTCTATGGAGTGCATTTTTGCTATTGGCATAATCTGCTCTCTTTTAGCATTAGTTGAAGCATGCAAGGATATGGACAAAGTTATTTGCATATCCTCTTTAGCCAGTTTTTCAATTTGCGTAGGCAGTCCGCAAGTAGAAATGGAGATGCCTCGCATACCAATATTTAAACCCTCTTTGGCATTTACACATTTTAAGAACTTTATTACATTATCATAATTATCTAAAGGCTCTCCAATACCCATTAACACAATGTTTGATATTGGAGCGATTTTATTTGCGTGAATAACTTGGGCTAAAATTTCTCCGCTACTTAAATTACGTACCAAGCCTGCCTTGCAAGAGGCGCAAAACACACAACCCATTTTACAGCCCACCTGGGTGGAAACACACAGCGTATTGCCGTAATTTCTTTGCATCAGTACACTTTCTATAACCTGACCATCATCAAACTGTAACAAAAATTTTTTTGTGCCGTCTGTGGATGTTAGGCATTTTACCTCTTTTGCGTGGCCTTCCGTGTGGTTTTCTCTTAGTTTTTTTATAAGGTCTGCCCCTAAATTGTGCATTTCCTCAAAGGGTATTTCTTTATTTAGCCAACTTAGTATTTGCCTTGCCCTGAAGGGTTTTTCTCCCATTTGCTCTAAAAGGGTTTGCGTTTCGGTTAAATTTAGGTTTAGTAAATTCATACTCGCCTTAACCTCGCCATATAAAAACCGTCTATTTTATCTAAGTTAGGGTAGAGTTGCAAGGTTTTTTCCCGTACTCTGTGGAGTATTCCTTCCGGTAAATAGTTAGAAATATCCTCTAACTCGAAGTTTTTATTTTCCTCTAAAAACCATGCTACATTCTCGTTGTTTTCGTTTTTGTTTATTGTGCAGGTAGAATATAGCAATATGCCACCTTTTTTTACGTAATTTGCACAATTTGCCAATATTTTTCGCTGTATATTAATAATATCTGCTATGCCTTTTTCCTCTTTAAACAGCTTAACATCCGGTTTTCTGTACAGTAGCCCCAAAGCACTGCAAGGCACGTCTGCAAGTACAATATCGAAGACTTGCTCGTAGGCTTTATTATAAACAGTTGCATCCTCTGTATTTGCGGTTGCGTTTGTTATTTTTAGCCTTTCAAAAGTTTGCTTGGTTAGCTCCACTCTATGAGGGTGAATGTCTAACGCCGTAACTTTGCCATCCACGGCAATTTGTGCCATATATGCACTTTTGCCACCCGGCGCCGCACATACGTCTAAAATTACCGAGTTTTTTTGCACATTTGCCGCACAAACACACATCATGGAAGCTTCCCCTTGTACAGTAATTTCTCCACTAATAAATTTAGGCATTTTTTCTATGCCGGACGCATTTTTTATGTAGTAGGCATCGCTTAAATACTTGCCTTTTTCGAATTCTGTATATACTTCTTTTGATATATTGGTGTTTTGTCTTATACAAGTAAGGGAATTATTTCCTTTGTAGGAGAGCATTTCCTCGGTAAAAATTGCGCCGTAGTCCGCAATGTATTTTTTTACCAACCACATAGGATAGCTGTAAAACACATGCAAAAATTCTTCTATGGTATTTGGGTATTTAATACTGCCTAAGTTTTTGGCTACATTTCTTAAAGTGCCGTTTACAAACCCTTTTAGCGCTTGTTTGCCTATGGTTTTTGTAAGTTTTACGCTTTCGTTTACCGCCGCACTGTTTGGCACGCTTTCAAGAAACATAATTTGGCACACGCCTAACCTTAAAATATTGCGTATGCTACCGTGCAACCGCTTTGATTGCACAAAAAAATCTATACAGTAGTCAATACGGTATAAATTTTCTATAACCGTGTTTACAAGGGCGGTTATAAACCTTTTATCCTCCGGCTTTAGCTCTCCGCTTAGGGAGTTTTTAAGCTCTATGTTTAAATAAGTTTTTTCGTTTAGCACTTTTGTAAGCACTTCGTAGGCTATATATCTTGGATTTTTCATAAATTCGTAAACAGATAGCTGTCGTCTATATCTCTCCCTCTTAGGCTTTCTTTGGCGCTCATTGGCTTTGAGTTTGCTCTTTGCATGGTTTTAATTTCCACAATGCCGTCCTTTGCATATATAAATAAGCCTTCCTTAGCGTCTGCTAACGCTATACTGCCTATTTTTTTATTATGCACCTCTAACTTGTACCCCACCTCAAAAACCTTAATTTTTTCTTCTTTATACATTAAATAGGCGCAAGGCACAGGGTTAGTGCCTCTAACAAAGTTGTAAATATCAACGCAGTTTTTGTTAAAGTCTATCCCTCCAAAGCCCTTTTTAAACATGGGGAAGTAGGTAGCTTCCTCCTCTTTTTGCGGGGTTCTTTTAAGTGTACCCTCCTCTAATTTTTTAAGGGTACGCTTTAAAGTATCTTTACCTAAAACACTTAGTTTTTCGTATAGCTCCCCTGCCGTAATTTCCTTTGGAATACCCATTTCGTCCTGCTCTAAAATATCCCCTGCATCTAAGGCAAGCACGGTATACATTGTTGTTATGCCTGTTTTTGTCTCTCCGTTTATTATTGCCCATTGAATAGGCGCCGCCCCCCTTAATTTAGGAAGCAGAGAGGCATGTACGTTTATACAGCCGTATTTTGGTATATCTAAAATCTCCTGTGTTAAAATATGCCCAAAAGCAGCCGTAATAATTAAATCGGGGGCAAGCGCTTTGATTTTTGCCACCCCCTCCTCGCTTTTTACCTTCTCGTACTGAAACACAGGAATATTATTTTCCTGTGCAACCACCTTTACGGGTGGAGGGGTAACTTTATGCCCTCTTCCTGCAACCCTGTCCGGCTGGGAAAACACTCCGCAAATGTTGTACCCTTCCTCTATAAGCATTTTTAAAGAGGGTAGGGCAAACTCGGGAGTACCCATAAACAGTAGCTTAATACTGTGTTTCATCATCATCGTCATCCGGATATACTCGCTCTACAATTTTATCTGTAAAAAGTACGCCGTCTAAGTGGTCTATTTCGTGTACCGCCGCCCTTGCAAACAGCCCTTCCGCTACGTACTCCACTTCCTTGCCGTCTCTGTTAAGTGCGGTAAACACCACCTTTTCAGGTCTGATTACATAACCGTGGTCGTCAGGCAGAGAAAGACAGCCTTCTTCCTCCCTTTGCTGACCCTCGGTCGATTTTACCACAGGGTTAATAAGCTCCAAAAGCCCCTCCCCCGTGTCAATAACCGCAATGCGCTTTAGTATGCCTACTTGGGGTGCGGCAAGCCCTACTCCCCTTTCGTTGTACATAGTTTCCGCAAGATCATCAAGCAAAGTTAAAGTCTTTTGGTTGATGTTTGTAACTTCTTTTGCAACCTTTCTTAGTCTGGGACAATCTTCCCTCAAAATATTTCTTATTGCCATAGCCTATCTCCTATATCATGTTTTGGGGGTTAATATCTATACCCACCAAAATATCTTTATATTTAACACTATTAAACACCGAGTAAACCTCGTTTATAATATCGCTGTTGTTTTTTACGTTTATAAGCACGTTGTACCGCAAATTATCGTTAATTTTTTTAATTGCGCCCTCCGCTGCCTTTATACTTATTATATCATTTTTTTTAGGTAAAAGCACTTTTTTTAATTTTTTTATAAAATCCAGTACACAATTTGTTAAATATTCTTTGTCTTTACCCAAAAATTGTATTTGCAAATATGTGGAAAATGGGGGTAGCATAGCTACTTTACGCATATTTATCTCCTCTTGGTAAAAGCCTGTATAATCATGATATTTAGCGTACTTAATTGCGTAGTGCTGTGGATTATACGTTTGCAACACCACTTTGCCGGTTGTTTTGCGTCCTGCTCTGCCTGCTACTTGGGTAATTAGGGAAAATGTGCGCTCCGCACTTCTGTAATCGGGTAAATTTAGTGTGGTATCCGCCGCTAAAATGGCGGCAAGCTCCACATTTTCAAAATCGAAGCCTTTAGATACCATTTGAGTACCTATTAAAATATCCGCTTTTCCTTTGGCAAACTCCGTATAGGTTTTTAAGTAGGCATCCTTTTTTTGCATGGTATCCATATCCATACGCAGTATTCTTGCGCCCTCAAACATCTCTGCTACCGCTTCTTCTATTTGTTGAGTGCCTGTACCAAAATATTTTAGGTAGGGCTTGCTACATTCGGGGCAGATTTTTTGGGGTTGCTTTTTTCTGCCACAATAATGGCAAATTAAGCTGTCCGTAGATTTATGGTAGGTCATGGTAACATCGCAACTGTCGCATTTTACCGTGTATCCGCATGCTCTACACATTACAAAGGTTGCGTACCCTCTCCTGTTTAAAAACAGTACCGCCTGCTTTTTATTTTCCAAAGTTTGCAGAATTTCTTTATACAGCAGTCCGCTTATTATACTGCGGTTGCCCTTTAGCATTTCCTCCCTCATATCCACAATTTCCACTTGGGGCAGTTGAATATCAAACAACCTGTTTGGCATTTTAAGCAAAACATACTCCCCCTGCATTGCGTTGTAGTAGGTTTTAATTTGGGGGGTGGCACTACCTAAAATTAGCATTGCATCGTTTATCTCCGCACGTTTTTTTGCAACCTCCGCCGTTTCGTATTTTGGATAGTTATCCGCTTTGTAGCTGTTTTCGTGCTCTTCGTCTATTATAATTACCCCTAAATTTTTTACGGGAGCAAACACCGCACTTCTTGCGCCTAACACGATTTTTACTTCCCCTTTAGCCACTTTAAGCCATTCGTCGTACCTCTCCCCTTGGGAAAGCCCGGAGTGAAACACCGCAATATCCTCATTAAACCGCTGTTTTAAAGATTTATAGGTTTGTGGGGTTAGGGAGATTTCCGGCACTAACAGTATTGCGCCTTTTCCTGCCTTAACGCATTCTTTAATAACTCTGATATATATTTCCGTTTTTCCGCTACCCGTTGCGCCGTGCAGTAAAAAATGTTTGTTTTCGCTTGTAAAAATACGCCCTATAATTTGCTCTTGCTTGTCCGTTAGGGCAAAATCTTCTATTAGCTCTACATCACTCTTAAAAGGAAGTCTGCTTATTTGCCTGTCTGCAATTTCTATCACGCCTTTTTTTTCTAAGGATTTTGCGCAACTTCCATTTATTTGAGATAGTGGCAGGCTACACTCCGCCTTTAGCATTTCTATTAGCTGAATTTGCAGGGGGAATTTTTCGCTTCCGTCCTTTTTGTAGAGGGTTTTTGTAAACTGCGAAAACTCGTCCCCAAATAGTTTTAGGGTTACATATTTTTGGGTTTTAATTTTTTGGCTTTTAAGCCCCGAGGGAAACATAAGCCTTAGCATTTGTGCCATAGTGGTATTGTATTTTTTGCATAAATAAAAAGAGAGTTCTATTTGCTCCTCTGTTACACAGGCAAAATCGTCTAAGGGTTTAATAATTTGCTTTGTTTTTTCTATACTGCTTGTAGCTTTTAAGGCTACAACTATGCCTTCAATATTTTTTGTTGCAAAAGGCACTAAAACACGACTTCCCACAAATATCTCCATAGTTTTTGGGATTTCGTATTCAAATATTTTATCTACATTGGTATGAGAAATGTCTACTATTACACTTGCAAACATGATGCTATCCCATATTTTTAAGTATTTCGTCTAAGATGTTGTTTGCAATATTGGTTTTAGTGTCCGTATTGTATATTACGCCCTCTTTATTTGTTTTAGTGTAAATGCTGACGGCGTTGTTTTCGCTTTCAAAGCCCGTTTCTTTTTTGGAAACGTCGTTGGCTACTATCATATCTAAGTTTTTTTGCTCTAATTTTTTTAGTGCATATTCCGAAATATTATGCGTTTGAGCCGCAAAGCCTACCAAATACCCTTGCTTGTTTTTGCCTAACTCCTTTAAAATATCCGTAGTTTTTTTAAGCTCTAAGGTTAGGCTTTCCTCTTTTTGCAGTTTTTCTTTGCTGTATGTTTTAGGTGCGTAGTCCGCAACGGCGGCGCACATGATTATTATGTTTTGATTGCTGTTTTGCATAACAGCATCCTGCATTTCCTTTGCTGTTATCACGTTTATCAGGTTTGTAACCTTTGGTGGTAAAATATCCGTAGGACCGGAAATTAGCGTTACCTCTGCCCCTCTTTTTATAGCCTCCCTTGCAAGGGCATAGCCCATCTTTCCCGAAGAACGATTGGAAATATATCTTGCAGGGTCTATGGGCTCTCGTGTGGGGCCTGCTGTTATAAGTATTTTTTTGCCCATAAAATCTCTTTTGGGTTTTAAAACCATTTGTGCATACTCAAATATTTCTGAAGGCTCTAACATTCTGCCCTCTCCAACATCTCCGCAGGCAAGCAGCCCCGTGCCTGTGTTTGTAACAAAAAAGCCTCTGTCTTTAAGTATTTGCAAATTTACCTTTGTTGCAATGTTGTTATACATTGCGGTGTTCATTGCAGGCACAATAATAATCGGGCAAGTAAGTGCGCAAAACACCGTTGTAAGCATATTATCCGCAATACCGCAAGCAAGTTTTGCAACGGTGTTTGCCGTTGCGGGTGCAAGTATGGCAATATCCGCCTTTTGTGCAAGGGCGACATGCTCCACATCGTAGCTACCTTTTATGGTGAAGGTATCCACACTCACAGGGTTTTTGCTTAAAGTCTCGAAAGTTTTTTCCCCTACAAATTTTGTTGCATTTTGTGTCATTACAACATCTACGTTAGCGCCTGCTTTTTTTAGCAAGCTGACTAAAGACACAACTTTATAAACGGAAATTCCTCCCGATATGCCCACAAGGACGTTTAGGTTTTTCACTTATTTTATTCCTTCTGTTACTCTTATGTAGGCAATTTTATCCTCCATAATTTCGTTTATGGCTTGAGATACCGGGTTTTTATCCACATTGCTTGTTAGTGGCTGTGCTCCGTCTATCAGTTGCCTTGCTCTTTTTGCCGCCTCTACCACTAAAGTGTAGCGACAATCCGCCTTTTGCAGTAATTCGTTAAGTTCTAAGTGCATTTTATATACTCCTTTTTATTATATCCTGTATTTCTTTAACAGCCGTTTCCAAGTTATCGTTTATTATTTTATAATCGTACTTGTCCGCATAGTCCATTTCCTCTTTTGCAGTATTAAATCTTATGCGTATTTGCTCCTCTGTTTCTGTATTTCTGCCCCTTAAACGTCTTAGCAGTTCTTGCTCGGAGGGGGGCAGTATAAATATTAGCATTGCATCCGGATAGTTTTCTTTAACCTGCATTGCTCCTTTTACATCTATTTCCAATATAACGTTTTTGCCTGCCTTTAGTTTGTCTAACACTTTGGTTTTTGGTGTGCCGTATTTGCATCCGAAAACATCTGCATACTCCAAAAAAGCATGGCTTACTATCATATCCACAAACTCTTCTTCTCTCTTAAAAAAGTAGTTTACACCGTCTTTTTCGTGGTCTCTGGGTTTTCTTGTGGTGCAAGACACCGAAAGCTCTATGTTTTCGTCGTCTATCAGTCTGTCCACTATTGTGCCTTTACCTGCCCCCGATGGGCCCGAAATTACCACTAATTTACCTAAGTTTTTGATGTCTTGGGCACTGTTTTTTTTGCTTGCTTTGTCTTTCAAGGTTATTCCTCCTCTTTAGAAACAATTCTGTGAGAAACCGTCTCCGGTTGAACAGGAGATAATATAATGTGGTTGCTATCCATAATAACTACCGCCCTTGTGCGTCTGCCGTAGGTGGCATCTATAAGTGTGCCGTTGGTACGGGCATCGGAAATCAGCCTTTTTATAGGCGCAGACTCCGGATTAACTATTGCTATTAGCCTGTTTGCACTTACGATATTACCAAGCCCCACATTTATTAAACTTGTGTTATTCATATTTTGCACTACGGAAAATCAATTCTCCGTTCTCCTATTCTATATTTTGTATTTGCTCTCTTATTTTTTCTATTTGCGCCTTTGCATCTATTACAATTTTTATAAGCTCTGTATCTGAGGATTTTGAGCCTATTGTATTAAACTCTCTGTTTAGCTCTTGCACTATAAAGTCCATATTTCTACCTTGGGCAAGCTCTCCTTTTGTGGCGGATATAAACTGCTCTACATGGCTTTTTATGCGTACCACTTCCTCTGTTACATTGCTTTTATCCGCAAAAAACGCAACCTCTTGTGCCAAACGTTGCTCGTCTACTTCCGTGTTGCTTAAAATCTCGTTTATTCGTGTTTCTAATTTTTGCTTGTATTCCTCTATTACAACACTTTCCTTGGCTTTTACTGTATCTGCATAATCTGTAAGCATATTAAGCCTTTTTATAATGTCTTTTTCTAAATTAGCCGCCTCTTTTTCCCTTGACTTTGTAAGCTCCACTAAGGCACTTCTTAGGTTAGTTTCTAAAAGCTCTTTTAGAGCGTTTTCGTCCGACGCATCCTCCTCGAAGGCTATAACATCGGGAAAACGTATTATTTTTGCTACGGATAAATCGTTTTCCAAACCTGTGGAGCTTGCAATTTCTACCGCCGCATTTACATACGCATTGACTATGGCTAAATCCAACGTGACTTTTTTAGCATCATCACGCTCGGAATAATAATTAATAAATACGTCCACCCTGCCCCTTGCTATGTACTCTTTAATTACGTCTTTTGCATGGCTTTCAAGAAACAACATAAACTTGGGTTGTCGAATATTTATATCCAAAAACCTGTTGTTTACACTTTTTATTTCTATTCTTAATTTTCTGCCGCCTATGGCAATTTCGCTTTTGCCAAAGCCTGTCATACTTTTCAAAAAATACACCTCAATTCTATATTATATCATAGGGTGGTTAGTTTTTCAAACATTTGTAAAGCTCGTCTTTTCCGTCCGAAAATAAACTCGTATTATTTTCGTCTACCACACCTGTTTTTGTTACTCTGCCTATTATTGTAGTGTTGATGTTTTCCTTTTCCAAGGCATCTGCAAGTAGCGTGGGGTTGCTTGTGGTAATTAGCATAGAACCGCTTGATATTAGCCTGTATACATCAAGTTTGTAGTGATTGCACAGCTTTTTGGTTATGCTTAGTACAGGGATTTTATTAAGCTCTACCCTTGCGCCTAATGCGGAGGCTTCGCACATTTCGCAAATTGCACCTATTATGCCACCCTCCGTTACATCGTGCATTGCGTGGGTGCCCTGTGTCAACGCCCCAATTCTGCCCTCTTTTACCACACTTACCGCACTTTTTATGTATTTAAGTTCTTCTGATTCCTCTTTGGAAAAGGCAAAGGGCGGGCAGTCGTCTCCGATTATTGCGCTACCCTCAAGCCCTGCGTATTTAGTCATTATTATATAATCACCCTCTTGCATGTTGGCGGTGCAAAACACTTTATCTCCGATTTTTTTGCCTATTACCGTAACAGACAGCACAATGCGGTTGACAGCATCCGTAACCTCCGTATGCCCACCCGTAATGTCTATATTTAACTCTTTTGCGGTGCTTATAAGTTGGTCTAAAACCTCGCAAACTTGCTCCATTTGGGTGTCCTTTGGTATTAGCAAGGTTACTAAAGCCGCAATGGGCTCTCCCCCTGCCGCCGCAATATCGTTGGCATTTATGTGTATTGCAAGCATACCTGCTTTTTTGGTAGCGGCGGTTATAGGGTCTGTGGAAATTATGCTTACGCCGTCCTCAATTTTTAGAGCACAACAATCCTCCCCCACTCCTGCGCCTATTATGGTTTCTTTGTTTTTGGGCTGTATTTTATTTAGCACAAACTGCTTTAATTCTTCGTTTGTAAGTTTGCCTATCTTCATTTATCCAGCTGCGCTTTAACCATATCGTTTACCGTTTTATGATTAGCTTTACCTCCCGTTGCCTTCATTACCCTACCTACAATGGAATTTATTGCTTTTGCGTTTCCGCTTTTGTAATCCGCAACCGCTTTTTCGTTTTCGGCGATTACTTGCAGTACCAAAGTTTTTATTGCATCGTTATCGTTTATTTGCCCCAAACCTTTTTCCTCTACAATGGTTTTTGCATCCTTGCCCGTTTTAAACATCTCCTCAAACACCTGTTTAGCCACGCTGGAGTTTATCTCCTCTTTGCTCACCATTTGTAAAATATCTACTAAACCCTGTGGCTTTATAGGGTTGTTTTTAGGCTCGGTGTTGCTTTCGTTTAACAGCCTTGCCAAATCCACCATTATGTAGTTGCTTATGGCTTTAGGCTCGTTGTAAATGGCAACGCACTCCTCAAAAAACTTTGCGGTGTATTTAGACATTGTAAGTAAGTTGGCATCGTACTGTGGCAAGCCAAACTGCGACACAAACCGCTCTTTTTTTACGGAAGGGAGCTCAGGTAGCGCTTCTTTTATTGCCCCTATTTCCTCGTCCGTTAAATAAATGGGCACTAAATCCGGGTCGGGAAAATATCTGTAATCGTGGGCCTCTTCCTTGTCTCTCATAGAATAGGTTTTATTTTTAACGTCGTCGTAACGTCTTGTTTCTTGGATGATTTGCCCACCATCTTCAATAACCTCTATATGACGGGCGGACTCGTACTCTATTGCACGTTGAGCGGCGGAAAAACTGTTGATGTTTTTAAGCTCCGTCCTTGTGCCGTACTCTTTTTGCCCTTTGGGTCTTACGGAAATATTAATATCGCACCTAAGAGAGCCTTCCTCCATTTTGCAATCAGAAACTCCAATGTATTCCATATTTGCTTTAACTAAGTCTAAAAAGGCTTTAACCTCTCCTGCGTTTCTAAAATCGGGCTCTGTTACTATTTCCATTAGGGGCACTCCCCCTCTGTTGTAGTCCACCTCGCTTACACCTGCGCCGTGTATCAGCTTGCCTGCATCTTCCTCTATATGAATACGTGTTATGCCGATTTTGCTTTTAACTCCGTCTACATCAACCTCCACCTCTCCTTTTTTGCACAAAGGGAAATCAAACTGGGATATTTGATACGCTTTGGATAAATCGGGATAGTAATAACCCTTTCTGTCCATTTTGGAAAAGTTGGGTATTTCGCAATTTAAGGAAAAACCCGCCCGCACACCGTACTCTATAACCTGCTTGTTAAGCACGGGAAGTGTGCCCGGCATAGCTAAACACACGGGGCAAACGTTGGTGTTGGGAGGAGAGCCAAACTCGTTTTTGCAACCGCAAAATATTTTTGTATTTGTTGCCATTTCTACATGGACTTCAAGCCCAATAACTATTTCGTAATTCATTTGCTCCTCCTTACATTTTTGGTTGATGATTATATTTAACAGCTTGCTCGAAGTTGTAAGCCGCTTTAAACATTGTGTTTTCGTCGAAAGCTTTTGCTATTATTTGTGCGCTTATGGGTAGCCCCTCTTTAGACAGGGCGCAAGGCACATTTATTGCCGTAAGCCCTGCAATATTTACGGGTACGGTAAATAAATCCGCTAAGTACATTTCTAATGGGTCTGTAATTTCTCCCGTTTTAAAGGCAGGGCCGGGTGTGGTAGGGGACAATAGTATATCATACTTACTAAACAGATTGTCAAAATCCTGCTTAATTAGTGTGCGTGCTTTTAGTGCTTTTAAATAAAAGGCATCGTAGTAGCCGGAGCTTAGCACGTAATTTCCTAACATTATTCTGCGCTTAACCTCGTCTCCAAAGCCCTCGCTTCTGGTTTTTTTGTACATTTCCTTTAGGTTTTCGTAATTATCCGCCCTATAACCGTAGCGTATGCCGTCAAACCGTGCAAGGTTGGAGGAGGCTTCCGCCGATGCTATTACATAATATGCGGAAAGTGCGTAATCAAAAGTAGGCAAGGTGGTTTCCTCTATTATTGCCCCCATACTCTCAAAGGTTTTTATGGAATCCAAAAATGCCTGTTTTGCATCTTCGCTCATTTTTTGCTCGGAGTATTCTTTGGGTATGCCTACCTTAATGCCTTTGATGTCCTGCTTCATGTCTATACCGTACTGCCCATAGTCCATTATTGCGGAGGTGGAGTCCTTGGTATCGTTTCCCGAAATTATGTTTAGCAAAAGTGCGCTGTCCTCCACGCATTTTGTAATAGGACCTATTTGGTCTAAGGAGGATGCAAACGCCATTAATCCGTATCTTGAAACCGTGCCGTAGGTTGGTTTTAGCCCCACAACACCGCAAAAAGCCGCCGGTTGCCTAACAGAGCCACCGGTATCCGAGCCTAAGGAAAACAATGCCTCGTTGGCGCTTACACTTGCCGCACTGCCTCCCGAAGAGCCCCCCGACACCCTCGTTGTATCGTAAGGGTTTGCGGTAACGCCGAAATACGAGGTTTCCGTGGAAGACCCCATTGCAAACTCATCTAAGTTAGCCTTACCTATTAAAATGTAATCCTCGTTATTTAGTTTATCTATAACCGTTGCGTTGTACACAGGTTTATAATTATAAAGCATTTTTGATGATGCCGTACTAAGCACCCCTTTGGTGCAAATATTATCTTTAATTATCCCGGGAATTCCTGCAAGTGCACCTAATTTTTCCCCCTTTGCACGTTTGTTGTCTATTTCTTTTGCTTTTGTTAAAGCCTCCTGCGTGCATTTTGTAACAAGTGCGTTTATCTTAGGCTCTGCGCTCTCTATGGCATTAATACAGCTTTGCGTAAGCTCTGTTGCCGAAATTTCTTTATTTTGTAGCATTTTAATTGCTTTTGTAACAGTCAGTTTGTTCATGGCATACCTCACACAACTTTAGGCACAACAAAAGCGCCGTCTTCTTTTTGGGGAGCATTGGCAAGCATACTATCGTTATCGTAATTATTGGTTACGGTATCCTGCCTTACTACATTTTGTTGCTTTAAAATATATGTGGTAGGCTCTACCCCCTGGGTATTTAGCTCGTCTAACTTTTGTGCATGGGCTAAAATATCGTTTAGGTTTTGCCGTAGCATATTCTCCTTTTCCTCTGTAAGTTCTAACATGGAAAGGGATGCAATTTTTTTAACGTCTTCAACAGTTACATTCATTATTTATTCTCTCCGTTTATTAAAATTAAAAATTCTTCCTCGTTTAAAATATTTATATTAAGGGACTGCGCCTTTTTAAGTTTACTGCCTGCATTTTCTCCTGCAAGCACAAAATCCGTTTTGGCGCTTACCGCACTTGCGGTTTTACCCCCATGCTTTTCTATTAAATCTCCTGCCTCTTTACGAGTGAGTTTTTCCAAGCTGCCTGTAAGCACAAAAGTTTTGCCTTCAAACACACTTGAATTTAACTGCCCTTCGTATTCTTTTGGCGTTACTCCGTAATTAAACAGTTCTTCTATTACCTTTAAGTTGCTGTCCTTTGCAAAAAAGGCAATTAAGTCTCCTGCCACTACTTCTCCAATATCTTTAATTGCAATTAATGCCTCTAAGTCAGCATTTTTAATTGCTTCGTAAGTTTTAAAGTTTTTAGCTAAATCTTTAGCCGTTTTTTTGCCTACGTTGGAAATACCCAGGGCAAAAATAAAGTTTTCCAAAGGGGGATTTTTACTGCTTTCTATGGCGGTTAGTATTTTTTCTGATCGTTTATCCTTAAACCCTTCAAGGGTTAAAAGCATTTCTTTTGTTATGGAATAAAGCCCTGCAATATCTGTGATGTTTAGCTTTTCAAACAGGGTTTCTATGGTTTTTTCGTTTAAGTTTTCTATTTCTGTGGCATTTACAAAATGCACCATTCTTGAAGTTAGTTGTGGCTTGCAAGACAGAGAATTTTGGCAAAACAAATTAGGTCCTATCTCTGTAAGTTGCGTATTGCAAGCAGGGCAGTTTGTGGGTTTTGCTACTGTAATTAAGTTTTCCTGTGCATCAGGTGTTTGTCCTAAAATTTCCGGTATAACATCGTTAGAGCGCCGTATAAACACCACCGAGTTTATACTTACATTTTTTCTTAAAATATCCTCGTAGTTATTTAGGGTTGCACGTTTTACCGTTGCCCCTCCGATTTCTACCGGCTCTAATACTGCGCTTGGAGTCAGCTTGCCCGTTCTGCCTACATCCCAAACTACATCTATTATTTTTGTGGTTGCCTCCTGTGCTTCAAACTTAAAAGCAACCGCCCATCTTGGAAATTTTTGGGTGTAGCCCAGGCTTTCTCTTGCGGTAAAATCGGCAATTTTAATTACCATGCCGTCTATTAAAAAATCCAAACTGTCTCTTTTTTCCACAGCTTGTGTAATTGCGTTTTTTACGTCATCTATATTATTAAAATAATGCTCGTACTTGCATACGTTAAATCCGTTTTCCTTTAAAAAGGAGACCATTTCCCTTTGGTTTTTAAACTGCGCCCCTTCTTTGTACCCCACGTTGTATATAAAAGCATCTAAATTACGGCTTGCGGTTACCTTTGGGTCTAAGTTTCTAAGACCGCCTGCGGCGGCATTTCTTGCGTTTTTAAGTGGCTCGCTTGCGGTCTTATTATATTTTTCAAGTACGGACAACCGCATTATAACCTCCCCCTGCACCTCTATTTTATCCGTGCAATTTATTTTTAAGGGTATGGTTTTTATGGTTTTTACCTGCGCCGTTACGTTTTCTCCCACTATACCGTCTCCTCTTGTGGCGGCGGTTACTAAAAAGCCCTTTTCGTAGGTAAGGTTTATGGTTAGCCCGTCAAATTTGTACTCTAAAGAAAACTCCTTAAAACTGCTGTTGATTTTTTGGGCACGCACCAGCCAGTTATCCACTTCCCCTAAGTTTTGGGCTTTATCTAAGCTGTATAGGGGTGCTAAATGAGTATGCTTAACAAACCCTTCAATTATACTGCCCCCTACCCTTTGAGTAGGGGAGTCGGGCAACACCTGCCCTGTTTTTTCCTCCTGCGCTGTAAGCTCGTCGTACAGTTTGTCGTAGTCTTTATCCGAAATTAAAGGGTCGTCCAAAACATAATAGTGGTACGCATATTTATTTAATTTATCTACAAGTTCTCTCATACAATTTTTAAAGCTGCATATGCAAGGAACATTTTCTTTTGCCCCGCTTTATCAAAGTTTACCAATGCAACCTTTGCGTCTCCCTCGCCTGCTATGGATTTTATTACCCCTCTGCCAAAGGATTTATGCTCTACAACACTTCCCACCTCAAAATCCGAGGATACCTTTTGGGCTTTGGTTTGCATAACTTCCATACCACCGGAAAAAAAGCCGGCTTTGGTTTTCTTTTTTTGGTCTAAAACTATTTTTTGATTTTTATTTATGTGGTTAAGCAACCCTTTTTCCACCTCTTCTATAAACCTTGAGGGCATACTGGGGTTTGGCTTGCCGTACAGACTTCTTTGGCTTGCATAGGTTAAAAACAAGTTTTGTTTTGCCCTTGTGGTTGCCACATAGCAAAGTCGTCTTTCCTCCTCTACGTTATCCTCTTCTATTGCTCTTTGAGAGGGAAAAATATTTTCGTCCATGCCTGCAATAAACACGGTATTAAATTCTAAGCCTTTAGCGGAGTGAATTGTCATAAGCGTAACTCCCCCCGTTTCGTCCATACTGTCTAAATCTGTAATTAGTGCTATATTTTGCAAAAACCCTTCAAGAGAGCTATCCTCTGTATTATCGTAAGAATATGCTGAGTTTAAAAGCTCGGCAATGTTTTCCGCTCTAACCTTTGCCTCCTCCGTGTTTTCCTCTTCAAGCATTGCTTTGTAGCCGGAATACACGTACACGTTGTTTATAATCTCGGATACGGTTAGAGTGTCTTTATCTTTACTTATTGTCTCGTAAATATTGTAAAACTCCTCCGCCTTTTTATAAAGGGAACCGTCTGTTATTAAGGTTTTTCTCTGCTCCATAACGTCTATTAGGGAGATGCCCTCTCTTGTGGCAATGCTTAGGAGCGCCGCTACTTTTGCGTCTCCTATTGCACGTTTTGGAGTGTTTATAATTCTTAGGGTACAAACATCTGCATTTTTATTTGCAATGATGTTTAAGTAGGCTACAATATCTTTAATTTCCTTTCTGGAATAAAAGCTGATGCCACCGTAAATTCTGTATGGGATTGCGTACATACGCAGTTTTTCCTCTATTATTCGAGAAAGTGTGTGCATTCTGTACAGCACCGCAATTTCGTTGAAGTTTGCCCCTGCTTGCGTCATCTTTTGCACTTCTCTTGCAATGGTTTCTGCCTCGTCAAACTCGCTTTTTGCGGTGTACAGCACCGGTTTGTCTCCGTCTAAAATATCCGAAAACAGTTTTTTGCCGTGTCTGCCCTCGTTGTTTTTTATTATACAGTTTGCAACATCGAGTATTGTTTTTGCACTTCTGTAATTTTGCTCTAATTTAATTACACAAGCACCGGGGAAATCCTTCTCAAACTCTAAAATATTGCGTATGTTTGCCCCCCTGAATGCGTAAATGGATTGGTCTTCGTCTCCTACCACAAAAATATTTTTGTGTTTTTTGGATAGTAGCTTAACTAACCTGTATTGCACCATATTGGTATCTTGGTACTCGTCTACCATAACATAGTTAAATTTATTTTGATAATACTCCCGTGCTTCCTCGCAAGTGGTTAAAAGCACATAGGTATTTAGCAGTAAATCGTCAAAATCCATTGCATTTTGCATATGCAACTGCATTGTGTATTCCTCAAAAATATTTAGTGCATTTTCTGCAATAAATGGGTTTATATTCCCTGCATATATGCCGAAATCTTGTGTGGTATCGTCGTTTTTATATCTGCTTATAAGGTTTTTAATAAACTTTTCGCCATAGTTTTTGTTTTCCTTTAAGCCAAATTTTTCTAAAATGCGTTTAATTACCCTTAGGGAATCCTCTGTATCGTAAATTAGAAAATTAGAGGTATAGCCTATTTTATCCGCATATCTTCTTAGCATTCTGACGCACATTGCATGAAAGGTACACACCCACATACTGTTTATGTCTACATCTACAACCTTTGCTATGCGCTCTTTCATTTCTGCGGCGGCTTTATTTGTAAATGTTATGGCGAGTATAGACCATGGCGCAACTCTAAGCTCGTTTATTAAATATGCCACTCGCTCGGTAAGCACCCTTGTTTTTCCGCTACCTGCTCCTGCAAGTACCAAAACAGAACCTTCAGTAAGGTTTACTGCCTGTTGTTGATTTTTATTTAGTTTTAGCAAGATTATTCCCCTTTTTCTTTAGTGCCTATTGCTTTTAAATAGCCACCGGTACCGTAATTTATACATCTGTTTACACGAGAAATCGTAGCAGTCGACGCCCCCGTTAAATCCGCAATTTTTTGACAGGTGTTTTTCTGCATTAACAACTTTGCCACTTTAAAGCGAAGTTCGAAAGCCTCCAATTCGGAAACAGTGCATAAATCTTCAAAAAACATATAACACTCTTCTACTGTTTTTAGCTTTAATATCCCCTTAAAAAGATTGTCTAACTCTTTTGATTCAAGTTTCGATTGATACATATTTCACCTCTTGTCCTCTACACAAAAATACTTCCCTTTTTATTTTAACACATTAACATATGAAAGTATATATTTACTTGGAAAATATACAGCTATTTCAATATATACGGTGTTTAGCCTTCAAAAATATTCTTGTATACATCCACAACGTCGTTGCCCATAATTGCAAGCACCACCTGTTCCCCTTTGGTGTTGCGCATATCTGTGGGTATTGCGTCCGTTGTAATCTTAAAAATATCGTTGTTCTTAAGCACCACCGTAATTGCGCAAATGCCCTCTGTAAGCACTCCGCCCACAATACTTGTGCCAATATTTCCGGTTAGGTTAAAGGCTTTAAGCCCCTTGCCGTTTCTGCCTTGTTGCTCAAACTCGTACACCGGTGTTTGCTTTGCATAACCCAAATTAGTTATAAGCACCAATTTTTTGTCCTGTGCTTCGTATATTTCTTCTGCAAACATCACACAATCTTTAATACCAAGTTTAATTGCACCAACCCCCTTGCCACTTCTGCCCATTATGGAAATATCGCTTTTTAAGATGTTTATAGACATTCCTTTTTTGGTTATAAAAAGCATATTAAGCAGAGATTTATCGTTGGGCTTTGCGTATATAAGCTCGTCACCTTCCCTTAAACCGCAAGCCATAATTTTGGATTTTTTAACCTCAAACTCGGATATTTCTGTGCCTTTTACAAGCCCGTTTTTGGTGGCAAAATAAATTACATCCGTATTAAAATCCTTTTGAGTTATAATATTTATAATCCTCTCCCCTTCCTCTATACCGCTTACCATAGAGTTTAGAGATTTCCCCCCCTCTTTTAAACGTGCCTCGGGGATGCTTGTTGTGGGCACTACGTACATATTGCCCTTGTTAGTAAATATATAAAGCTTGCTGTTAGTGTCCGTGGGTATTATTAAAGCAGGCATCAGTTTTTCTTCCAAATCTGCGTTTTCTCCTGTTTTTTGGAGGGATTTTTGCTTCATTCGCTTTAGGCTTTGCCCTCGGGTAAGCATAATTAAACATTCTTCCGCTACTATAAACTCTTTTTCGTCCACTTCCACTACGGCTTTTTTCTCGCTTATCATCTTTGTTCTGCGTTTATCTGCGTATTTTTCCTTTATCTCTGTAAGCTCTTTTGTTATAACCTCCATAAGTTTTGCCTCCGAGTTTAATATGGAGCGCAAATACTTAATTAAAGCCAGAACCTCCGCATATTCTTTTTCTAAAATTTCTATTTCTAAATTGGTAAGCCGTGCAAGACGCATATCTAACACCGCTTGTGCCTGCACCCCCGTTAGGGTAAAGGCACGCATTAAATTACGCTTAGCATCCTCTGTATTTTTAGATGCTTTAATTATTTTTATAACCTCGTCTATATTTTTTACGGCTATCATCAAGCCTTCTAAGATATGCTCCCGTTTTTCCGCACGCTCTAAATCGTAACGTGTTCTTCTGGTTACCACGTTTTTTTGATGCCCTATGTAATAATCAATTATAGGAATAATACCAAGCTGTTTAGGCGCACCCTCCGCTATAACCATCATATTAATGCCAAAGGTAGTTTGCATATCCGTGTATTTAAAAAGCAAGTTTAGAATTTTTTCCGGGTTATGCCCCTTTTTTATTTCTATTATACCTCTTACACCCTCTCTGTCCGACTCATCTCTAATATCGTCTATGCCTGCAAAAAGCTCCTTTTTAGTTTCCGTTATGGCAAGTATTTTTTCAAGCATACCCGCTTTTTTAACTTCAAAAGGCATTTGAGTAATTACTATTAGGGTTTTGCCGTTTTTTTGCTCTTCGAAGTGAGTTTTGGCTCTAATTAAAATTTTGCCCCTGCCCGTTTCGTATGCCGTTCTTAATTCGGGAGATGTGAGCATATAACCGCCCGTTGGGAAATCCGGCCCTTTTATATGCTCCATAATATGGTCAAGGGTGCAATCTTTGTTTTGTATTCTGCAAATTACTCCGTCTATAACCTCTCCTAAATTATGAGGGGGTATGTTGGTGGCAAGTCCCACCGCAATGCCGGAAGAACCGTTTACAAGAAGGTTAGGGTACCTTGCAGGCAACATATCCGGCTCTTTTTCCGTATCATCAAAATTAGGCCTAAAAGCTACCGTATCTTTGTTAATATCCCTAATAAGCTCTAAAGCCAGAGGAGACATTCGTGCCTCCGTGTAACGCATAGCGGCCGCACTGTCTCCGTCCATAGAGCCAAAATTGCCGTGTCCGTCCACTAAAGGTGCTCTTAGCACAAATTCTTGAGACATTCTTACCATAGCATCGTAAACGCTTGTGTCTCCGTGTGGATGATATTTACCAAGCGCTTCTCCCACTATTCTTGCGGATTTTTTATAGGGTTTATCCGGAGTTATGCCAAGGTCGTACATCGTATATAAAATACGTCTTTGTACAGGCTTAAGCCCGTCCTCCACACGTGGTAGGGCACGCTCCATAATAACATATTCTGCGTATGTCATATAGGAGTTGTGCATAATTTCGTCAAGTGCCAAATCCGCTACGTTTGCATCAAAAAATATTTGTTTACTCTTCATATTCTGCCACCTCGAAAGTATCCTGTTTATTAAAATTTGCGTTTTCGGCAATATACTGCTTGCGTGGGTCTACGCTGTCTCCCATTAAAGTTGTTACAATATGCTCCACATCCGCTAAATCTTCTATACAAACCCTTGTGAGCAAACGTTTTTCGGGGTTCATGGTGGTTTCCCACAGTTGCTCCGGATTCATTTCCCCAAGCCCTTTGTATCTTTGGACATTTGTGCCTCTTCCCAGTTGGTTTTTGGCTTCTTCCAACTCCTTTTCGTTGTAGGCGTAAAGCACCTTGTTGCCCCTTGCTATTTTATACAAGGGCGGTTTTCCTATATACAAATGCCCCTCTGTAATTAGGGGTTTAAAGTATCTGTAAAAAAATGTTATGAGTATCGCCCTTATATGTGCGCCGTCTTGGTCTGCATCGGACAATATTATTATTTTATTGTACTTTAGATTGTCTATTACAAAGCTGTCGTCAAACCCGGCACCCAGAGCCGTAATAATAGAGCGAAACTCCTCGTTGGCAAGCACCTGCTCCACCCGCTTTTTTTCCACATTAAGCGGTTTTCCTCTTAAGGGCAGTATTGCTTGTATCCGCCTGTCTCTCCCCTGTTTTGCGCTACCCCCTGCGCTGTCTCCCTCCACTATAAAAAGCTCGTTTAAATCGGGGTTTCTTCCCGAGCATGCGGAAAGCTTACCCACTAAAGGAGAGCCCTCCAGCTTGTTTTTGGTGCGCTCGTTTTTCTTTGCTTTACGTGCCGCCTCCCTTGCACGAGCGGCGGAAATTGCCTTTTCCAGTATTTTAGTACACATTTGTGTATTATTTAAGTCCGCCATAATTGCGGATAGTTTTTCTGTAACTATGGCTTCTACCGCAATTCTTGCCTCTTGGTTGCCTAATTTGGTTTTGGTTTGCCCCTCAAACTGCACGTTTTTCATTTTTATATTGATGATTGCGCACAAACCCTCTCGGAAGTCCTCTCCGGCTAAGTTGCTTTCCTTTTCTTTTATTAGGTTAGCACCCCTTGCGTAATCGTTCATTACCTTTGTAAGTGCTGTTTTAAAGCCGGTTTCGTGTGCACCGCCCTCCGTTGTTGGAATATTATTTACGTAAGAAAACAAACTTTCCGTGTAGGTGGAGTTGTATTGCAGAGCAATGCTAACCAAAATATCGTTTTTTTGCCCCTCAATTAGTATGGGTACCGTGTGGAGGGGTGTTTTATCTTCGTTCATATACAGCACAAAATCCAAAATTCCGCCCTGATACTCAAATACCTTGGTTTTGCCTGCCTGTCTTTCGTCCGTTAGGGATATTTTTAAGCCCTTGGTTAAAAAAGCAAGCTCTCTAAGCCTTTTTTTGATGGTGTCAAAGTTAAACTCGATAGAATCAAAAACCGCCTCGTCCGGCATAAAAGTAATTTTAGAGCCGTGCTTTCTGGTTTCTCCTACTACCTTAAGCTCCCCTACCGCTTTGCCCACCTGCATTTTTCCGCTATTATCCACATAAGTATTAAACTCCAAAAAATTAATGCTGTTATTTTGGAAAACCTCCACCTTAACCCATTTGGAAAGGGCATTTACCACAGAGGCACCCACCCCGTGCAAACCGCCCGAGTAGGTGTAATTTTCGTTGTTAAACTTACCCCCTGCGTGCAGTTGGGTAAAAACAACCTCCACTCCGGAAATCTTTTTTTCCGGATGAATACCCGTTGGAATACCTCTGCCGTTATCTTCAACGGTAATAGAGTTATCTTTATGGATGATGATGCTCATTTTATCCGCATAACCGTTTGCCGCTTCGTCTACGGCATTATCCACGATTTCCCACAACATATGATGAAGCCCTCTTAGGCTTGTTGTTCCTATATACATACCCGGTCTTTTTCTTACCGCATCAAGACCTTCCAATATCTGAATATCTCCTGCTGTATAAGTTTTTGACATTACGCCCTCCGTAATAAATTATTTATGATAAGGTAATACTCCATACTTCCCTGTATTATATTATATATTTTTTATTATGCAAATTCAAATACTTTATTTTTCAAATAATACTCAAACTTTGAAATTGTGTGAAAAAAACACAAAAATAAGTGAAATATATCATATTTACATTTTGTGCTACTTATAGTACAATTATATCACTATAGTTTTTATGACAAATACGGGACAAATTATGAAGAAAAAAAATGCCACAACCTTCGCCTTTTTGCTTAACTACCTAAATATAAGTTCTATAAAACTTGCAAACTATCTTAAATTGGAAAGAAGCAGTATAAGCAAATGGAAAAGCGGAGCGAGAGAACTAAAAGAAAATAGCCAGTATATAAGCAAAATTGCAGATTTTTTTGTGCTGCAAGACTCTCTTTTGGTTTCGCCAAAACTGAATTTGCTTTTCAGCAAAATTTACGACAAAGAGATAGATATTGCAGATGCCGATTTAAAGAGCTATGTAATGCAGTTTTTGCTTAGTAAAAACATCCCAAACATTGTAATAAAAA
This sequence comes from uncultured Christensenellaceae bacterium, assembly GCA_964628515.1. Taxonomy (GTDB): domain Bacteria; phylum Bacillota; class Clostridia; order Christensenellales; family Christensenellaceae; genus CAZVNZ01. The sequence goes on along the minus strand of CAZVNZ010000002.1, from coordinate 26,952 downwards.
CCTACGACGACGAAACAAGCTATTTATACAAAAGCGAATTTTTAGTATACAGAGGCAAGACAGGCAGAAAGGCGGCGGTTTCTTATTTGCTCAACTATTTGGCGGATATTGATGAACCCTCCACCCTATGTATTTTAGATAAAGACAAATACAACTGGCTTACGGGAGATGCTGATTTTGCCACATATTTTTTTAAGCAGTTAAATTATATAACCAATTTAGGACACACTTTGGTTTTTATTTATTACAACAACAACTTAGAGGGCAACACCTACTCGGAGGCGGAAACCTACACATACAGGAAAAATATTTACGAATTTTATATTCCGGGAAATATGGACAATACTTTTTATAACTCCCTTTATTTAATTAAAGACAAACTTTCCATGATAGGCTTTGAGTCCTCTAATAATTGTGATGATATGTTTACATCCATATTTACGGATAATTTTACGGTTATGCAACACCAAAAGGTTTTGGAGACCTATTACTCCCTAAGCAAGCCGGTGTATGACAGACACTCCATAAAAAACTCCGAGATTTTTGTAGAGCTGTTAGAGCAGTATAACGAAAGTTTAGCGCCCGTTTGCTATGTGGATACTCAATTAGCCGTAAGCACTATGCCAAAAGGATTGCTTGAGGACATACTAAGCAGCAACAAAGTAATAGGGGCAAAAAAGGACTTTTGCCTAAAAATGCACGAAAGACTATGCCGTTTTCTTGGTACAACGGAGGAAAGGCAAGTTTCTCATCAACTGTATTTTATCAACGATATAGAAAGGGATTTGGCAAAATCTAAGTTTATTAACTACAAACTAACCAATTTTGCAGGCAAAAAAATATATGTTACAAAAGAGCAAAACATACGCCATTTAAAATATGTGGCAAAGCTACTGAAAACTAAACCTAATATTAATATTTCCCTATCTAATTCTCATAAATTAAATTTGAATGATTCCTATGCATCTTTATGTAAAAAAGACGTGTTTATGGCAATTATAGATTACAAGGCAAGTTATATGAAAATTTCTTCCGAAAAATTTATGACGGATACCATTTACAACGCATACGAAAAATATATTTCCCTGCTGCCCGTTTGCGACAACACAAACACCGAGGTGGCAAAAACTTTGCTAAGCTACACTAAATAGCCCAATTATTCCGCCGCTTGTTGAAGGTTTTGAAATTTAAGGCTAAGCATAAAGCCCACCTCTCCTTTTGAGATTTTAAGCTCTTCGGCAATTTTTTCTAATGGTATGCCCTTTCTGTTCATATCCATTGCTACTAAACGCATTTTGCGTTTGTCTTCCGATTGTACTTGTATTATTTCCATTTTACCATCCGCTACATTACTTTTTGCAGATTCTGCCACTTTAGCTACCGCTAAATGTGCCTCGCCCATATCCGAGATATTTTCTCGTGGAATAATATTTTGTTTTTTAATAACAGTTTTAGTATTTATGTCCTTTATTTTATCAGAAATAACCGCACTCATTTTGCGCATTTCCACAAGTTCTTTGTTTATTATAAGCCTTTGTTGCTCTAATTCTTCTTTACTTCTGCCCATATATTCTTCTACACCTTCCAAAAACTCTTCTACCTCGGTGTACATCATCATTATTTTTCTTTCTTTTTCTTCCATTTCCGCCATTTGTCTGCTTTTGTTTTTTTGCATACCTTTAATTACAAGTAGCGCTACTATTACTACTAACACAAAAACAAATATTGCAAACATATAATATTCAAGACCCATTAATTATACCTCTTTTTACGCATCTATATCTATTGAAACTCCAAGCTCTCTTGAGGGCATTACCTTTAACTTGCTTTCGGGAAGCATTTCGTTTTTACTGTTAAAAATATCGTATTCGTCCTCTTCTCTAATGCCTTCCGTCTCCCCAAAATCTTCGTCGTCTATACTTCCGTGCCCGTGTTTTTTCTTCTTGCCGTCGTCATTTTTTTCTTTGTGTACATCTTTTTTTAATGCTTTTTCAAGCTGGGATACAGAGACATTCAAATGGTTTGCTCGCTCTTGCTCTAATTTTTGGGCAAACTCCTTTGCATGCTCCAAACTGCTAAGTTGCTCGGATGCAATTTTAGAATAATCCGTTGCTCGTTGCATCATTATTTGAGCATCTATGCCTTTTATCATAAAATCACCTTCTTTTTTTATCCCAAACGGGATACAGTGCTTTACTTTGTATGGCTTTGCCACACTACTACTGTTTGTTATGCCTTAAACTTGCAAGGCAATCTTGAGATATCTCCTTCCTCTACCTTATATGTAACGTATTTTTCGTTTTCTCTTACCGCTAAAAAGTGAGAGCCTATTGCTACTTTTACTCCGGGATAAATCTCTCCTAATATGTGTATTTGCCCGTCGCTTGCGTTGTTTATTTGGTAGTCTATTTCCTCGAAGGTTTTTTTGAGTTCTGCATACTCCGTTTTTAGTGTCATCAACTTAGTTGTTATATCTATTCTTGCCTGTGCATTTTTTATGGAGGCTACCGAGCTTAACGTGGAATGTAAAGACAGCTCTATCCTTTGTATTGCGTTGTTTACCAGCTCCATACGCTGCATGGTGGCTTGGTAGGTTTCTCTTTTTTTGGGGGATACGCCTAAAGTTATCTCCGTTGCTATACCGGAGTCTGCACCTACGAATTTGGCCGCTATGTAGTCGCAAGCACTTATACTGCCACCAAGCACTATGCCTTTGTTGGTTATTACTTCTATACAACCCTCGCACATTACCTTGCTGTGCAGTATAAAATCGGAGACTACCTTTTGCTCTGCCTCTACCGTGGCACGCTCTATAAACTTTGCTATTACATCCTTTTTGGCTATTATAAGCCCCTTGCCACCGCCTTGTATGCCACCTTTTAAAAATATACTGCCCTCGCTTCGCAAGGTTGCGCCTTCGCACAAACCGCCAACAGTTATGTTGCCCCCTGCAATTATGCTAAAACCGGAGGTTACTTTGCCTTTTACTATTACATCCCCGGGGAAATCTACGTTTCCCACGGACAAATCCAAATTTCCGTTTATTTCGTAGGCTTGAGATACTACTACTTTGCCCGATACATACTCCACCCTGCCGTCCGTTGCACTAAACATCGTTAGGTGGTCGTCGCTTAAATAGACATTTTTTCCACCGGGCATCATGGCTTCTTTGCCCCTTTTTGCCGTTATTTCCTTACCGCAAACGTCAAAGCCGTTTTCCCCATCCGTTGCGGGTATGCGTATAATCAGCACTTGGTCTTTTGTAACATTTTGTATGTTGTTTAGTGTTCTGAAATCTAACTTTCCGTCCTCTTTTGTTTGAAATTTAGGACGGTTTGAGGTGTCTGCCTCAAATTGAAAGCTAAGTTTACCGTTTTCTCCGTCTACTGCAAATTTACCCTTTGCAATTAAAGTTTTATGGTTATATTTCCTGTTATTAATTATATCGTCAATATTTTCCAAAACTAAACCGTAAGTTACGTTATAAGTTTCCTTTATTTCTTTGAGTATTTCTTCTTTAGATAGAATCTTGCCCTTTTCCTCCCCTTTTAAAAGCTCTAAATAAGCTTCCATCTTGCCTTGGGAGAAATCCACTTCTATCCCTTCGTCAAGAATTTTTTCTTCTTGAGCCAAAGCGATTTTATCGTTTTCTTCGCTACCGGAGGTTATCATAGTAGTTATTTTACGCATATCCGCATTTTCTAAATTTTTGCGCTTAATATACATAATAATTTCCCGTGTGTCTATTGCTTTTCCACCGTTTTTAGCGGGAATTATGTTTAAAAAAACTCCTTCTTCCGTATAGTTTAGGATATAACTGCCGTCGCATTTTTCCTTCGTATTAGTTTTTTCTGTTACCTGCGTGTTATCTGTATCCATTTGCAACCTCCTCCCATTATATGTCCTTTTCCAAAGCCACTCGTATGCGTTTTAGCGCTTTAGAATGTATTTGGGAGACTCTTGACTCCGTAACGTTGAGCACCTGTGCAATTTCTTTAAGTAACAGCTCTTCTGTATAGTAAAGCTCTATTACCGTCCTTTCTTGCTGGGGTAGGGTGTCTAAAACTTGGGTTAGTGCCACAAGCATCTCCTTTTTGTCCAAACTTTGCTCGGGAGAGCTGTCTACCGCATTGTCCTTTACTGTATCTATAAGTTTAAAGGTATCCTCCGAAATGTTGGAGGTAACCGCATTTTCAAAATAAATAATGTTGTGGGAGTATTCGTCGTCCAGTGTGTCTTGAACCTGCTTTAAACTCCAGCCAAGCTCCTTTGCAACCTCTGTTGCCGTAACCTCTCTGCCTTTTTTTAAAGCAAGTTCGTCAAACACTGCACGTACTTTCTTTATTTTTTGGCGCATACTGTTAGAAACCCAGTCTTGTTTTCTAAGGTAGTCCAGTATTTCGCCTTTAATCCTAAGTACCGCATAAGACTCAAACTTTACATTTCTTAAACTGTCAAATTTATTTACGGCATCCATAAGCCCAAGCACACCGCTACTCAGTAAGTCGTCGTAATCGCTGTGGCTTCTGTACGCCGGCATCATCCTTAAAACAACCTTTCTGACTAAATATAAATAATGGGTAAGTAAGTTGTTTTTGTTTTCTATACTTTTATCGTTTAAGTAATTCTCCCATAAAGTATCCGCAGATACTTTAGTCTCTGTGGTCTGCACGGATAATCAATCCTCCTTAGGCAATAAACTCAATTTACAACTCTTGATTTTAATTGCTGTTTATATACAAAGCGCCTTAGCTCTTTAATTTGAACGCTGCTTGCATCTAAAAATTTAAGCCCGACTTTTACTATTTCGTCCTTACCCACAAGTTTTGCAATGGAGCGCATAACTATTGCGGACATTTGATAGTTGGTATCTTCTATTGTAAAAACAATATCCAGTACCGTGTCTTTAGGTAATTGTGTTTTGGAATTCATAGCCATTCCCGCCTCGGAAATATCTACGCCCTTTGTGGCTTTAAAATCATCCTCTGTACCCTTAATCTTGTAATGAACATCGAATAACAACTGCACTCTGAAAGAATCTCTGCGTTGTATTCTATCTATTTCGGTAGTTCTGGTTAGTTTACACATTAGCAAACCGTCTACAATTTCATTTTTTTCTGTTATAGCATCAAAAACATAATAATTTCCTTCGAAGTAGCACTTTATGTGTACTATTCTACCATAATAATCCATTTTGTTCAAATATTGATTAAGATAATACTGCGTCCAAATTGTTTTTCCTTCTACAATTTGCACCCGTGCAGTAAAATTGCCGAACTCCGGCATCTCAATAAGGAGAAGGCCACCTAAAATAACGCTATTCTCTTTAGCCATTAATTATCTTTCCTCCTAATAAATCGGCTTAAAAACCTTCTAAATCCTTGTGTCCTGTTTTCCTGTGCCACTATATTTATATATTTAGCGGCAATCTGCTCTGTTTGTCTTGTACTAATGCTGTTTGGGGAATTTAAGTAATGAGGAATCAGTGCGGATATAGACCGTGTAACAGTTTCGTCGTTAGAAATATAGCCGAGTAAATTTAAATCGTAGTTTAAGAATTTGTTTACTACCGATGAAAAATTTTTTACCGTCGTAACTGCTTCTTGCTCAGACCTTACCTTGTTTACCAATATCCTTATTTGCGGTTTTTCGCTAAGGGATGCGGCACTTTTAAGCACTACATAAGCATCCATAATTGATGTAGGCTCGGGTGTCAGCAAAAGTATTGTTTCGTCGCTTGCGTCTATTAGCTTTAGTATGGCATTATCCATACCTGCCGCCGTGTCAAAGAAAATATAATCTGTATTTTTTTCTAAAACCACAAGTTGAGCAATAAGTTTTTTTAGTTTTTCCTCGGGAATATTCATAAGCTCGTCAACGCCTGCGCCTCCGGAAATATATCTTACCCTCTCAAAACAAATTTCTATAACTTCGTCTAAGCGTTTTTCTCCTCGTACAACATGCCCCATATCATACTTTGGTGTCTTACCTAAAAGCAAATTAACATTGGAGAATCCGAAGTCTGCATCTATAATTACAACGCTTTTACCTAATTTTGCAAGTGCCAAAGCAAAATTTACAGTAAAGCTTGTTTTTCCGACGCCTCCTTTACCGCTTGTTACAGTAATTATTTTGCAACCTCTATCTTCGCTTTTTTCGTTAATTCCTTTAACTAAATGTCTTAGCCTCTGTGCTTGATCTTCCATTTGTTCTCCTAAAACATAGAGTTTATAACTTCTTCGGGCTTAAACTCCACAATATCATCGGGAACTCCCTGCCCGTTGGTTAGGTAGGATATCGGGCGTTTGCTTATTTTTGCAATATACAATAATACCCCTTTTTTGTTGATTTCGTCTATTTTTGTAATTATGATGTTGTGCTTTTTAATAAAGGCATAGTTTTCAATTACACTTTTAAGTACAACATCGGAGGTAGACGCATTTAGCGTTAGGTAAATATCGTCTATTTCTCCTGAGTCTGCAAGGGCTTTTATTTCCTTTTGGTATTCCTCGTCGTTGGAAACTCTGCCTGCAGTATCTATAAACACTACGTCCATTGTGAGCATAGCATCTAAAGCATCTTTAATTTCTTCCGGTTGGTATATGGTTATTAGCGGAGTATTTAGTATTTCGCAATACGCCTTTAAATGCTCCTGCGCCGCAACACGATACACATCTGTATTAATAATACCCACCTTTAGCTTTTTTGTAACAACCATATGGGAAGCCAACTTTACAAGTGTTGTGGTTTTGCCCACACCTGTCGGACCTATAAGCATGATAACCCTGCGCTTAAATTTGGTTAGCTGTATTGGTTGAGGTTTTCCAAATAAGTCAAAAAGTACACTTTTTACAACCTCTTTTGGCTGTGCATTTAGCCTTGTTGCAATTTCGTCTGTGTTTGACGCAATTTCTTGGGACAGCTCCTTTTCCACATAATTATCTAAAAGCTGTCTGTATATTTCTTGCACCTCTCCTGTATATTTAGGTGCGATTTCTTCGTTGTATTGCCCTACCTTTTCGTTAAATTTGTGTAGCAGTTCTTTAATTTCGCCTATGCTTTCGTCTAATTCTTCTATTTTAGTTGCACTATCGTCGTTTTTCCTTAAAGATTTTTCCAGTATTTCCGCCATAGTTTCCTTTTGCTCGGGAAAGCTGTTTAAATTTGGAAACTCTGTGTTTGGTTTTTGGGTAACATAGGGATTATAGTTAGGTAGCGGGTTTGTAAATGCCGTTTGCTTTGCAAAAGTATTGGTGTTGTATTGAGGCTTTTTTTTGGTTGCGGTATTATCATAGCTTACCACAACTTCTATAACTTTTTTTGCAAAAAGACCTGCTAAGCCTTTTTTTTGCTTAACCATCTTACTGCTTATTATTACGGCATCCGGCCCTATTTCTGTTTTAATTTGTTTTAATGCCTCTTGCATGTTTTCCGCATAAAACTTTTTTAGCTCCATTTTATGTACCTCTTAACTATAATACTGTCTTACTTTAAATACCCACAACCCCATCCGAGTATACTTCCACACTTGTATCTAACTCGTTATAGGAAAGCACAACCAAATCGGGTATCATTTGTGCCGTTAAATTCTTAAACTGCCTTCTCACAAGGGGGGAGGTTAGCACTATGGGTGTAATGCCCAACTTGTTCATATTTTCTATTGCCGCCTTTAAACTCATATAAATACGCTGTATTTGCTCTTGGTCTAAAGCTACAAAAGTGCCTTGCTCTGTTTGTTTTGTTTTTTCCGAGATTAACTGCTCTAAGTTAGGGTCTAAGGTTATTACCCTTGCATGATTATTAGGAATAAACCGCTTAGAAATAGACCTGTACAGGCTTTTTCTGACGTACTCCGTAAGTAAATCAATATCTCGAATCATAGTACCGCAATCCCCTAAGGTTTCTATAATTGTGCCCATATCTCTTATGGAAATATTTTCTCTTAACATATTTGCCAGTATTTTTTGGATTTCTCCTAAAGAAAACAACTTGGGTACAACTTCCTCCACTAATGCAGGTTGAGAGTTTTTTAAGTTGTCTATCAGCGTTTGCACTTGTTGGCGGTTGAGTAACTCAAAGCTGTGTCGTTTAATAGTTTCGGTTAAATGAGTTGCAATTACGGAGGGTGCATCTACTGTAGTATACCCTAAAAGCTCCGCTTTTTCTCTGTCCTTTTCCGGTATCCAAATGGCAGGCAGTCCAAAGGTGGGCTCTACCGTTTCTATACCCTCTATGGTTTGTAAAACCTCGCTTGTGGAAAGTGCCATGATGTGGTCTACCATAACCTCCCCTTTTGCAACTTCTATGCCTTTAATTTTTATAACGTACTCGTTGGTATTTAGCTGAATATTATCTCTTATTCTGATAACAGGTACGATAATTCCTAAATCTAATGCGCATTGGCGACGTATCATAACAACACGCTCCAGCAAATCTCCCCCTTGGCTTGCGTCTACTAAGGGTACAAGCCCGTAGCCTAACTCTATGCCTATAAGCTCCACTTGCAAAAGGGAGGTAACGTTTTCCGGCTTGCGTTTTTCCGCCGCCGCCTTTTCTGTTTGGTCGTCTACCACCACTTGTTCTTCGGGGGCTTTTGATGCTCTGTTTAGCATAAACCCAAGTACAAACATAATGCCTGCCACTACAAAAATAGGTGCTTTTGGAAGTCCGGGAATAAAACTTATTACTATAAGCATTATGGATAGTATAATAAATACATAGGGTTGACGGGAAAACTGTGCCGTTAAGTCCGCACCCAAGTTTTCTTTGGATGCCGCTCTTGTTACTATAATACCCGTTGCGGTGGAAATCATAAGTGCGGGTATTTGGCTAACCAAACCATCACCTATGGTAGCTATGGTATAGGTTTGCAAAATGTTTTCCATAGGTACATCCGTGCCGGAAGTAAAGCCTATTATTAAACCGCCCACAATGTTTATAACGGTAATTAAGATACCCACAATGGCATCACCCTTAACAAACTTACTGGAGCCGTCCATTGCACCGTAAAATTCCGCTTCTGCCGCAATTTTTTCTCTGCGCTCTCTTGCTACTGCTTCTTCTATTAAACCGGAGTTTAAATCCGCATCTATTGCCATTTGTTTTCCGGGCATTGCATCTAAGGTAAAACGAGCGGAAACCTCTGCAACACGCTCTGCACCTTTTGTTATAACCACAAATTGTATAACAACGATAATTAAAAATATAATAACCCCAACTATTAAGTTATCCCCCGTGGCAAAGCTACCAAAGGCCTTAATAACCGAGCCTGCTTCTCCGCCGTTTCCAAGTATTAGTCTTGTTGATGCAATGTTTAGCCCTAATCTAAACAGAGTCAATATCAACAGCAAGGGTGGGAAACCTGCAAAATCCATAGGCTCGTGGACGTACAACGTCATTAGCAGTACAAGCAGAGAGGTGGATATATTAATTACCAGGAAAATATCCAGCATTTGAGGGGGGAGAGGTAAAATTATAAGTAGCACTACAAGTAGCACTACGCCTGCTATTAAAGTATCTTTTATTTTCATAGCTTATTACTTCCTCCTCATTCTGAAAATTTCCGCAAGTATCTCCGCTACCGCCTGATACATCTCTACGGGGATAAAATCGCCAATTTCGCAACTTAAATATAAACTGCGTGCAAGTGGTTTATCCTCCACGATTTTTATATTATGCTCTTTTGCCTTTTCTTTAATGCGCTGTGCCACCAAATCCTTACCTTTTGCGGTAACTTTTGGCGCCGCCCCTTCCTTTTCGTCGTATTTTAATGCTATGGCATAATGAGTAGGGTTTGTTATGATTACATCTGCATCCGGTACGGACTGCATCATACGCATCATTGACATTTCCCTTTGTTTTTGCTTAATTCTGCCTTTTACCATGGGGTCGCCCTCTTGGGACTTATACTCCATTTTTACTTCCTGCTTGCTCATTCGCAGTTCTTTTTCGTATTTCTTACGTTGATAAAATACGTCTATTACTGCAATTATCATAAGAAACACCATAACCTTAAGTGCCGCATTTATTATTAAATCCACAATTTTTACTATGGATATCTCAAGCCCGGATGTCATCATCAGCGGAAACATATTCATATTGGTTACTATTTCATTATATATTATTATGCCTATAACGGCAACCTTTCCCGAGTTTTTTAACAATTCCACCAAAACTGTAACGGAAAACATTCGTTTTATGCCTTCTAAGGGGTTCATCCTACCGAAGTTTACCGCAAGTGCCTTTGTGGAAAACAAAAACCCTACCTGTATTACGTTAAAGGCTACGGCAACCGCAAGGGCTAATGCAAGCACGGGTATCATAATACTTATAAAGTTAAATACCATAGTTGCCATAATTTCGCTAAAATCGCTGGAGGTTACTACCCCCAAATGCAAGTTTGTACCGCCTAAATAACTTTTTGCCATAGCGCCTACTTGGTTTACTATTGTTGGCCCTAAGGCCTTAAGTGCGGCAAACATAGCAAGCAGGGATGCCGCTACAACTAAATCTTGACTTTTGGCAACATTTCCCTTTTCTCGCGCCTCCTGGCGCTTTTTAGGCGTTGCCGGTTCTGTTCTTTCGCCACCTGTGCCTTCTTTTGCCAACTTTTAACCACCTGCCAATGCGCCAAACATATTATCCAACCCCAAATACATTTTGTCAAATATTTGACTGCAAAAGGTTACATATATGGGCATTATTATCATAAGCATTATAAACCCTAAAATTACCTTTAAGGGCAAGCCTATAACAAATACATTTAGTTGAGGTACCGCTCTTACTATTATACCAAGTAAAACCTCCCCCATTAGCCCCGATGCTATTATTGGCAGAGACACACTTATTGCAAGCACGAAGGATTGCACAAACAGTTGCACCGCCACCCAAGCAATGTCGGGGTTGAAATATACATCGCCTATGGGTATTTTTTCTACTGTGAGGTAAAGCATTTCTATCATCCTATGATGACCGTTTACCGCAAAAAATACTATAAGCATTACTATATTTAAAAAGTTACCCGTTATGGGAACACTTGCGTTACTCCCCGGGTCAAACACGTTTACCATACCAAAAGACATTTGCATGTCTATCATCTGCCCTGCGGTAAATGCTATTGCAAAAAACAGGTTTAACACATAAGCAAGTACAAGCCCAAAGAGCATCTCTTTTATGCACAACAATATAAAAATTAGTATATCGTCGTTATAATTTATTGGCTGTGCTTGAGGTATTGTTATAAAAAACATATACGCTATTACAGCACAATAGCCAATTCTTGCCATAAGGGGTATGTTTCTTCTGCCAAATATGGGGGATGCAAATATTAATGCAGAAACTCTTAAAAACATTAATAGTATATAATCCCAATTTGAAAACATATTATTGACAAAATCCATAACAGTACCCTTTACGTTACTATTGTAATAATATATTCGTAAACTCTGTCTGCAAAGCCGGTTAAATTACTTAAAATAAAACCTCCGAAAATAAGCAGTACAAGTAATATTCCTATTATTTTAGGAACAAACGCCAGAGTTTGCTCGTTAATTTGTGTTGCAGACTGAAAAATAGATATAATAAGACCGATAATAAGACCAATGCCCACCATAGGCAAAGATGTTATCAGTATTGTATAGATGCCGTCTTGCATCACTTTGATGATTTCAGCCTGTTCCAACTCTTATGCTCCTTTCCAAAACCCTTTTTTTGCGTGGTGTGTGCGTAGCTAATTAAATGTCATAATTAGCGTTTTTAGGGTTAGTGTCCAGCCGTCTATAAGCACAAAAAGAAGTATTTTAAACGGCAGAGATATAATTATTGGGGGTAGCATCATCATACCCATTGCCATAAGGGTACTCGCCACCACCATATCTATTACAATAAATGGTATATAAATAAAGAAACCTATGGTAAACCCACGTTTTATTTCGCTGGTGATGAAGGCAGGAATTATGGTTGTCATGGGTACTTCCTCAAGTGTTTCCACGGGGGGTGTTTTTGCCATGCTCATAAAAAGCTGTAAATCGTCCGGATAGGTTTGGGCAAGCATAAATTCCCTAATGGGCGTTTCTGCGTTGCCTATTGCCTCCTCGGCGGTAATTTCTCCGTTTACATAGGGGGTTATGGATTGCTCGTTAATTGTGGTAAAAACAGGAGCCATAAGAAAAAATGTTAAAAACAAGGATAGCGCAACTATTACCTGATTAGGTGGCATTTGTTGCATACCCAAGGCATTTCTTGTTATGGAAAGCACAATTACTATTCTCGTAAAGCCTGTAAGCATTATAAGAATAGAGGGTGCCAATGTTAAAATTGTCAGTAAGCCTACAATTTGCAGACTTGCGGAACGGCTGCCAAGTAGCTGAGCTAAAGGCCCATCCCCGTTGTCTCCCGAAACGGCAGTACCGCAACCACTGATAAAAACAATTAAAAAAACCAAAACGGCTATTTTAATCAGTGTTTTTAATGTTTTTGCTTTAGCTACCTTTTTTTTCTTCAACTATACATACCCCTCACAAAGAAATCAACACAAATTACTTTGTGTCTTTTTTCTTGCTTTTTATTATACTGTCTTCCTTTTGCATTTCCTTTTGCAAGGTTTTATTAAACGAAATATTTGCTTTATCTTTTTTAAAATAATTGCTTGCAACTTCTTTAAAACTCGCTGAGAATCTCTTAGAAAAAGGCTCCTCCTCTTCCCCGTCCGTTTGCGCCTGCTCCCTTTCTTTTACTGCATTCATGGCTCTTTTAATAAGCTCTTCTTTGGAAATTTCTTTTTTATCGAAGAGTTTAAACTCTGTTGCGCTTACCCCTATTAAATAATAGTGGTTTTCAAATTCCACCACCATTACAGATTTTTCTCTGTCTATGGGGATTCTGTCCACAACGGAAAGCATATCGTTTTTTACTACCTTTTTGCTGCGAAGCCCCACACTGCCACTATGCTTCATCCCCTTTTGCATAGACTTTTTGGCAACTAATTTTGTAAGGTAATATGCAGCCACAATAATTATAACAAGATATATTATTAAAACCAATACATCTTGTACTCTTATTCCTTCCGCCATGAATTATTCTCCATTTTATACCTGCATACGCATTATTTCGGAATAGGCGTCTACAATTTTGTTTCTTATTTGGATAACTAAATTTAAAGATAAATCTGCTTTTGAGCCGTCTATCATAATTTGTGCCAGATTATCTACATTACCCGAAAGTAATTGGGTAGTACCCTCGGATGCCACCGCATAGGAATCGTCCGCACTTTGTATCATATTTGTAAGCAGTTGCCCAAAATCGCCGTTTGGCTCTTGAGCTACTTTATTTATGCTACCTATGCCTTGTATACCCTGTATGTTACCAATGCCGGATAGTCCTTCTATTCCTGTAATAGGCATTTATTATTCCTCCTTATCTTCCAATATCAAGTGCGTTCATCGCCATACTTTTTGTTGCATTAAGTACGGTTATGTTTGCCTCGTAGGAACGTGTGGCAGACATCATATCCACCATTTCCGTTACAAGCTCTACGTTTGGCAGTCTAACGTAGCCAAACTCGTCTGCATCCGGATGTGTGGGGTTGTATTCCAATTTAAAAGGAGCGGTATCCTCCCCCATACGTGCAACTTTTACCCCTGTGCCTAAATTGCCGTTTAGAGAGTTGTTGAGTTGCTCGGAAAAACGAGGAGTGCCCATCTCTTGAAAAATTACATATCTTCTTCTGTAAGGCTGTCCGTTTGCCGTTCTTGTGGTGTTAATGTTTGCAACATTTTCCGCAACAACGGACATACGCAATCTTTGTGCGGTTAGCGCAGAACCGCTAACATCTAAAGAGCTTAAAAATGACATAAAAATTACCTACCCTCCTTAATAGCAGTACGTAGTTGGTTTATTGTACCGGAGGCTTTTCTTGAAAGCGCATTGTAGTAAATAACGTTTTTAGCCATTTTAGTCATTTCTGAATCTATATCTACGTTATTTCCGTCCATACGCTGTGTGGTGTTGTTGTTTTGCACCACCACCGCCTCTACTTTGTCCGTCCTTCCACCAATATCAAAATGGGTGGGTCTTGTTTTATTAAAAACGAATTTATCCTGTTCGTCTATTGATTTTCGAAATATTTCTTCAAACTGTACATCCGAGGATTTAAAGTTTGGTGTGTCTACATTTGCAACATTATTAAGTATAACGGAATTCCGCTTCCAAGAGGCTTCTATTCCCCAAGAAAGTTTGTCTAAACCGCTAAAGATATTCATATGCAACACCTCCTAATTATTATGGTATCAATTTTGCAAAAATCGCTAAAATAATACAACTATATTATACTATTGATATTATTAGATTGCAACAATATTTATTTTATCTTTTGTATCAATTTGGTTAATTATGCACAAATGGCATTGTATTTTTTAAAAAATAAGGAATTTTCCAAAAAGACAAAATCAAAAATCAAAAAGGCTTAGCTGGTTGCTTTGGGAAAGCCCCACAAGTGTGCCCATTTTTTGCATTTCGTCTATTGCCGACTGGGTTACTTTGCTTCTGCTTTTTAAGTCTTCCACAGAAATAAATGCCCCCTCTTGCCTTTGGGTGATTATTGCGGTAGCCACCGTTGCCCCCAAACTGGGTATGGTAATAAATGGCAACCGTAAGCCGTTTCCTTCAACCAAAAACCTTTTATCGTCCGATTTTGATAAATCTACGGGCAAAAAGTGTATGCCTCTCAAGTACATTTCGCAGGCTATCTCTAAGAGTATCATCATGCTTTTTTCGTTGCCGGCTGCATTTTTGCCCTTGCTTTTAATTTGCTCCCATTGTTTTTTAATATCGTCCAAACCTCCTAAAACATAGGTTGCGTCAAACTCGTCCGAGTGTATGCTGAAGTAGGCGGCGTAAAATGCCTTAGGGTGATGCACTTTGCAATATGCAATCCTGTATGCCATTGTGACATAAGCAACCGCATGGGCTTTTGGAAACATATACTTAATTTTAAGACAGCTATTTACAAACCACTCGGGTATTTCGCAATCCTCCATGCTTTTTTTCATATCCTCCGTTAAGCCTTTGCCCTTTCTTACGTTTTCCATTATAAAAAAGGCTGTGCGCTTTTCCATGCCGTGATGCACAAGGTAGTTCATAATATCGTCTCTTGTGCAAATTGCTTCTTTTAAAGTAACAACCTTTTCTTTAATTAAGTCTTGAGCATTGGAAATCCAAACATCTGTACCGTGAGAAAGTCCGCTTATACGCACAATTTCTCCCATAGTTGTGGGCAGAGTGTCTCTTAGCATTTGTATAACAAAGGATGTGCCAAACTCCGGAATACCAAGGGTGCCCGTTTTAATATCAAACATATCTTTTGGGTTTATCCCAAGAGATTTTGTGCCGGAAAAAAGCTCCATTGTAGGTTTATCGTCTAAGGGGATTTTTAGTGGATCCATCTCTGTTAAATCTTGAAGTATTCTTATAAATGTGGGAACATCGTGCCCCAAAATATCTAACTTAATTAAAATATCGTGCATAGAGTTAAAATCAAAGTGGGTGGTAATTGTGTCCGCACTCATATCGTCTGCCGGTTTTTGAACGGGGGTAAATTCGTAGATTTCTCTATCTCGAGGTACAATAACCATACCGCCCGGATGTTGACCGGTGGTGCGTTTAACTCCTGCAACCCCTTTTACAAGCCTGTTTACTTCCGCTTCGTTTTCCGTCTGCCCCGTTTCGTCCAAAAAGTTTTTAACGTAGCCGTATGCGGTTTTTTCCTGTACCGAGCTTATTGTGCCTGCTCTAAACACAAAATATTTGCCAAATAATTCCTCCGTGTATTTATGGGCTCTGCTTTGGTATTCTCCTGAAAAATTTAAGTCAATATCCGGTACTTTATCCGCATTTATGCCCAAGAAAACCTCGAAGGGTATATCAAACCCATCTTTAATATATTTTTCTCCGCATTTTTCGCATTGCTTATCGGGCAAATCCACTCCGCAAGCATATACGTCTATATCTACATTAAAATCGCTGTGCTTGCAGTTTGGGCATACATAGTGGGGGGCAAGGGGGTTTACCTCTGTAATTTCCAACATTGTTGCCGCAAAACTGGAGCCAACCGACCCTCTCGAGCCCACAAGATAGCCGTCCTCCAAAGATTTTTTAACTAACTTGTGTGCGCTGTAATAAAGGACGGAAAAACCGTGATTTACTATGGAGTCAAGCTCTCTTTTTAGCCTTGCCTCCACCACCTCGGGCAGAGGGTCTCCGTATTTTTTCTTTGCGTTGCTGTATGCAATCCGCACAATTTCCTCGTCCGCACCTTCTATTTTAGGCATTGCGGTATCCGATTGAAAAAGCTCAATTTCTTCGCACATTTCTGCAATTTTTTTAGTATTTGCAACTACAACTTCGTAGGCTTTTTCCTTACCTAAATAGGCAAATTCCTCTAACATTTCTTCTGTGGTTCTCATATATAAAAAGGATTTATCGTTGTCTTTAAACTTTTTATTATGCAAAATTATTCGTCTGAAATAATCCTCGTGAGGCTCTGTATAGTGGGCATCCGTAGTTGCAACCACGGGGATATTAAGTTTTTCCCCAAGCATTACTATTTTTTTGTTAAATGCTTTTATTGCCTCTACATCCTCTACCGTACCGTTTTTAACCATAAAACTGTTGTTAGAGGCAGGCTGAATTTCTAAATAATCGTAAAAAGAAGCGATTTTTATTAGCTCTTCTTCCTTTGTGTTTTTCATAATTGCTTTGTAAAGCTCTCCGCTTTCGCAAGCCGACCCAATAATAAGCCCTTCTCTATGCTCGGCAATAAGACTTTTGGGCATTCTTGGACGTCTGTAAAAATAATCTATATGTGCATGAGAAATCAACTTGTATAAATTTCTTAGCCCACGCTTGTTTTTGCACAGTAGAATTATATGATAATACTTACCCTTATGATTTTTTTGCATGGAAGTGAATTTATTTAGCTCAAAAAAATCACAAATGCCATCTTTTTCAAAAACTTTAAAGCACCTTAGCATAATTTTTGCGGTGCAATCTGCATCGTTTAGCGCTCTGTGGTGGGACAGGGGTATATTTAGCTCTTTTGCCACCAAATTTAGTTTGTACTTTCCCAAACCGGGAAAGGCAACTTTACACAAATCTATGGAGTCCAAAACAGTATTTTCGTAAGTAATGTTAAATTCCAAAGATTTATGAAAAACAAAACTCGTATCAAAATCTGCGTTATGAGCAACCAAAATTGCATCTTTGCAAAAGGCTTTAAAATCGGTAAGCACCTTTTCTAAGGGTGGCGCATCCTTTAGCATATCGTCTGTAATGCCTGTAAGCGCCACAATACCCGGAGGTATGGGGTTTTGAGTTTTTACAAAACTTGAAAAGGCTTCTTTGATTTCTCCGTTTACTACACGCACCCCGGCAATTTCAGTAATTTCGCTTTTTATGGGGGAAAACCCTGTGGTTTCTATATCAAAAACAACAAATTCGCTGTTAAAATCCGCATTTTGAGAGGCTTTGTACAGTATACTTTCGTTTATTAGGTAGCCCTCGCAACCGTAAATCAGCTTTATACCCAGCTTTTTTGCCATTCCCGAGGCTTCGGGAAAGGCTTGCACCACCCCGTGGTCTGTAATTGCCACAGCAGTTTGTCCAAACTCCGCCGCCTTTGCAACTATGGCTTTTGGTGCACAAACTCCGTCCTGTGTGGACATATTTGTATGCACATGCAACTCCACCCGTTTTTCGTCCGCATTATCCCGTCTTTGCCTGCCTTTAGCATTTTCTACATCTAATATTTTAATAAAAGGCTCTCTTTCGTACTCGCTTTTTGTGTATTTTCCCTTTATTTTATACCATTTGTTCAATTTGGGTATATCGTATTTCAGCTTAAATTTGTCCCCCTCGAAAATTTCGCAGTTAATACTTTTGGTGTAATCGCAAATTACAAATTTGTGCTTGGTGTACTGCCCGTCTTTAATGGAGCGCTTTTCGTAGTATACAATCTCCCCCTCCACCGTGTAGGTGTTTTCAATTTCCAAATCGCTTAATTTTGTGATTGTTTCCGGTAGTTTGTTTGCTTTTTTTACCGCTAAATCGGAATGTTGAATTTGTGCCGTGGGTTTTTGTGAAATTTGAGGAGTTTGCACCTCTTCAATTATGGGGATGTAGCTGTCCTCTACACTTTCGTCGCAAAGTAGGGACACGTTAAGCTCAATATCGTAAGCGTTTGCAAAGAACTTCTTGCACTTTGACGGCACCTCCATAGATTTAAAAATACCTTTGGCAATGTCCTCTTTTAGTGTGATTATAAGCACGTTATCTAAAATAGCTACATTTGCATCTTTTACATAGGGAAAAAGAGAGGGCACCATAACAATTAAAAAATCTTTAACATATTTGTTTATATTGTCGCTGTTTGCGTAAAATTCCTCTTTGTATTCCTTTTGAGTCAGCTTTAAACTAACGTTTGGGATTTCCTGTTTTTTTAGGGTGTTATACAGTTTTAAGTATTCCGAGGGCAAAAAATGCTTTTTTGTGTTAAAAAAAACCTCCATATAGCCGTCTTTTTGGGAGCATTCCACCCTATCAAAAATTATTTTGTCTTTAAACTTTGTTTTTATTGTTTCTAAAATTATTTGTAAGCCTTCTAAGGATTTATTCACTGTATTACTCCCATTGGTTATTTGAATTTCTCTACTTGTTTTCCTCTACAAGCGCATTTATCATAAGTTTTAGCTCTCTTAGTATATTAAACTCGTCCACCTTTTTTATAGGCTTGCCCTTTGCAAACAGCAAACCTTCCCCTTTACCGCCTGCAATGCCGATATCTGCCTCTCTTGCCTCTCCCGGGCCGTTTACCGCACAGCCCATAATAGCGATTTTTAGCGGTAGAGTAATGTCTCTCGTATAGTTTTCTATGGAATTTGCGATTTTTTCTATGTTTAGGGAGCATCTTGCGCAGGTGGGGCAGGATATTATTTCCACCCCCGAATTTGTAATTCCGCAACACTTTAAAATATCTCTTGCCGCATACACTTCTTGCACAGGGTCTCCCGTTACGGACACACGAATGGTGTCTCCGATACCGTCTAATATTAGAGCACCCATGGCTACCGAGGATTTTATAATGGCATTTTTATATGTGCCTGCCTCCGTTACTCCAATGTGTAGTGGGTAGTTGGTAATATGTGAAATCTTTTTATATGCTTTTACACAAACTGCCACATTGGAGGATTTTATAGAGATTACAATGTTGCTAAAATCCAAATCCTTAAGAATTTTAATATTTTCCATAGCACTCTTAACCATTGCGTCTTCGTTGGGGGTGCCGTATTCGTTTAGTATTTGCTTGCTTACCGAGCCGGAATTTACGCCCACACGAATGGGTATGTTAAAATCTTTTGCGGTTTTTACCACCTCTGCAATTTTTTCTTTGCTACCGATGTTGCCGGGGTTTATCCGTATTTTATCCGCACCGTTTTTAATTGCTAAAACCGCAAGTTTATAATCGAAATGAATATCCGCCACCAAGGGTATGGAAATCTGCTCTTTTATGCGTTTTAGTGCATAGGCGCACTCCTCGTCGTAAACAGCGCATCTAACAATATCGCAACCTGCATTTTCCAGGGCAAATATTTGTTGTACCGTTTCACTTACTTTTTTTGTATCCGTATTTGTCATAGACTGAATTGCAATTTTATTATCTCCGCCTATTTTAACATTACCGATTCTTACTTCCTTCTTCATTGCTAAGCCACTAACCTCGCAATATCTTGAAATATCAAAAATCCTGCCAGGGCAAAAATAAGAATTAAGCCCACCATATTTATAACGCCTATAACCTTTTGAGATACAGGCTTCTTAATTATTCCTTCTATTGCATAGATGATTATTTGCCCTCCGTCTAAAGATGGTATGGGCAGTAAGTTAATTATAGCAAGGTTTAGGCTTATCATAGCCGTTAGCATCAACAGGAAGTTTCCGCCTATTTGTGCCGCCTGCCCCACTACTACCGTAACGCCCACAATACCCGATATGTTTTCCAAGCCCTGACCGGTAAAGAATAGCTTACCTAAAGTACTGAGCATCTCTTGCATCAAGGAAAAAAGCCACTTAAAGGCAAGGGCTATGCTCTCAAAAAAGCCAAACACCTTTGGTTCGCTTTGCATAGCAAAACCGGCGGCCGTTCCTCCGTTACCATCATCCTCAAAAGGAATATCCATATTTAGTTGCTCGCCATCTCTGTTTACCGTTATATTTACATTTTCTCCCCCAAGCGTTTTAAATGCCGCTTGTAAGTCTTGAGAAAAATCGATTTTTACATCGTTTATGGAGGTTATTACATCCCCTTCCTTTAATCCTGCCGTGTATGCACCGGTATTTGCGCCCACTTCCTTTACAACCGGCACGTAATCGCCTATGGTGCACAGGGTTACTACCGCTATTATAAAGGCTAAAAGGACGTTCATGGCCGGGCCTGCAACTAACGTAAGGAGTTTATGCCTAACCTTTGCCGCTCTGAAATCCCCCGGTTTTATTGCCTCTTCATCATCATTAAACTTAACAAAACCGCCTATAAGTATTGGTCTGAAGGAAAATTCCGTGCCCTTTGAGTACCATTTAATTAGGCGAGGCCCAAAACCTATGGCAAACTCCATTACGTTTATACCGCACTTTTTAGCGACAATATAATGCCCGAATTCGTGGACTACCACCAATCCGCATAGTATCAAAACTGTATATAAAATAGATAAAAAAACGTCCATATCCTCTCCAATTAATTATATTTGGCTCTTATAAACCGACGCACACTTGCATCAAGTTCAAAAATTTCTTCTATATTTTTAGGTACATTTCCGAAAAAATTCACCATACTTTCCTCTATTATTTCGCTGATATTTCCCATTTTTATTTTACCGTTTATGTAGCACTCCACGGCTTCCTCGTTTGCTACATTGAAAACTGCGGTGGAGTTTTGCTTAATTGCAAGGTAGCTTAGGGCAAGGCAGGGAAATTTGTCCTCGTCCGGCTTAATTAGCTCTAAATTGCCAATTTCGTAAAAATCTAAGGGCTTACTTAGGGTAAACTCCTTCATCTCTTCCTCAAAAATGGCTTTTTGAAGGGGCAAACGCATATCTATTGGCCCTAACTGAGCCAGCAGAGAGCTGTCCTTAAACTCCACCATTGAGTGTATTATGCTTTGAGGGTGCACTATAACCTTTATTTGCTCTGCTTTTAAATTGTACATATAATGCGCCTCTATAACCTCAAGCCCCTTATTTGCAAGTGTAGCAGAGTCTATGGTAATTTTTTTGCCCATGCTCCATTTTGGGTGTTTTAAAGCCATTTCCAAGGGTGCATTATAAATTTCTTCTTTGGTGCTTTTTAAAAAAGGCCCTCCCGATGCGGTAAGCCAAATTTGGTTTACCTCTTTGGTGTCGTAGCTATTGCCCAAGCATTGAAAAATTGCGCAATGCTCACTATCTACGGGTAGCACCTTTGTTTTGGTTTGTTCGATTAACTTTTTGGTTACGTCCGCACCACAAACTAAGGATTCTTTGTTGGCAAGTGCTACTGTAATGCCTTGTTTTAAGCATTGATAAAACGCCGGCAATCCTGCAATTCCAAGTATTGCAAGCACTACAATATCTGCTCCGCTATCTGCACAAGCGGTTATTAAAGCCTGCTTTCCTCCTAAAACGTAAGCATCATAACAAATAAGCTTTTTAAGTGCTTCTAACTTGCTGTCATCTGCAAGTACAAGATATTTTGGTTTAAACTCGTTTGCATATTTGGCTAAATCCTCGTAATTGGTTTTTGCCGTCATACACACTATTTGAATTTCCTCTTTTTTACTGCGTGCAACTTCTATTGCTTGAGAGCCTACCGAGCCTGTTGCTCCTAAAATTGCTATTTTCTTCAAATCATCTGCCTTTCAGACTTTAATATAAGCCTATAAATGTAAAAGTTATGTACACAATGGGCATACAAAATAAAATGCTGTCCAATCTGTCTAAAATACCACCGTGCCCCGGTATTAAGTTACCGAAATCCTTTATATTAACCGCACGTTTTATGTAGGATGCGGATAAATCTCCTAATTGAGAAACAATGGCAAGCACTCCGCCTAAAATAAGTACGGAGGCCAAATTATAATCTCTTGCAAAAACTATCCATATTAAAAATGCGCACAAAAGCCCACCCACTACACCCGCTACACTGCCCGCAACCGTTTTATTAGGGCTAATTTTAGGGCATAGCTTGGTTTTGCCAAAGGTTTTGCCTATAAAGTAAGCAAGGGTGTCACTTAGCATAGGAAGAGCAAACACAAACAGCAACATAACTAAGGTTATTATGTAGTTTTGCAGGTAAATCGCAATAGTCGAATAAAAAAACACGAAAAACAGTTGTGGATAGCACAGGGTAAAGATTGTGTTTTGCAAATCTTTAAAATCCTTTTTTTGCGAAAACACGCAAGCTATAAAAGCAAGGAATATAAACACCACAAACACAATCATATATAAACTTGGAAGTAGCATGGTTAGGGAGTTATACTGCCCGTCCATGCTTGTAGGCTTAATCCCAACCACCGACCACACAAAAATAACCCCACAGGTTAGGGCAAATAAAATACTTACCCACTTTACCGTTTTACCCATGGCACGCATCATTTCTACTTGGGTAAAAATGGCAAGCGTTACACTAAGTGCAATAAGCACAAAACTTTGCACAATTAAGGCAAGGGCAACAATGAGTATAATGGGAATGGCGGCAAGTATGCGTTTTTTCAAGAATTATAGACCTCCGTATCTGCGTTTTCGTTGTTGAAATTCCATTAATGCTTTCTCGTATTCTTTGTTGTCAAAATCCGGCCAAAGGGTTTGGGTAAAGTAAAACTCAGCATAGGCAAGTTGGTATAGCATAAAGTTAGACAACCTGTGTTCTCCGCTGGTGCGTATCATAAAATCCGGGTCTATCTGGTATGCGGTAAACAGGTTGTCCGAGATTGTCTCCTCGGTAATGGCGCTTACTTCCAACTCCCCTGCCTGCACTTTTTTTGCAATCTCCTTAACACTATGCACGATTTCCGTTTTAGAGCCGTAGTTTAGCGCAATATTTACCGTAAGCCCTGTGTTGCTTTTAGTTTTTGCTTTTGCATTTTCAAGCTCCGCAATAACCTCTTTAGGTAGTTTGGAAATATCTCCGATAGTATTAAAAATTACATTTTTTTGGTGCATTTCTTCAAGCTCTTTTTTAAGATATTCCACAAGCAACCCCATAAGTGCGCCGATTTCGTCTGTGGGGCGCTTCCAGTTTTCTGTGGAAAATGCGTATAAAGTCAGGTATTTTATACCAATATCCGAAGTATGGCGGATAATTGTTTTTACCCTCTCCATACCAGCTCTATGCCCTAAAGAGCGGGGCAACATACGCTTTTTTGCCCATCTGCCGTTACCGTCCATAATAATTGCCACATGATTTGGCAAATTATTTAAATCTAAATTAATTTCAGGTTCTTTTTTTCTAAAAAAACTCATTTTTAAACTAAAACTATACAAGAGTGTTTTTTCCACTCTTATATAGTATTCCCTTTAAAACCGCATATTGTAATGCTTAGTGCATCATTTTGCTTAATAACCCTTACAACACGCTTAATATCTGTATTTTGTAGTGGTTTTACGGCCGTATACTCTGTAATTGCGTAGTTAATGCCTTGTTTTTTAAGCATTTCTTCCGCAACTGTAATATCTAACCCTAAAATATCTATCAAACCTCGAGTATTTCCTTTTCTTTAGCCGCTAAAGCGTCATCCGCCTTTTTAATCATATTATCTGTAAGGGTTTGTGCTTGTTTTTCCAAATCCTTTAAATCGTCCTCTGTTATAGTGCTGTCCTTTTTTTCTTTTTTAAGATGCTCCATTGCATCTCTTCTTATGGTACGAATGGCAACCTTAACATCTTCTGTTTTTTTCTTGGCAACCTTAACAAGCTCTTTTCTTTTTTCCCCGGTAATTTCCGGGAAGGCAAGCCTAATAATTTTACCGTCGTTAGACGGATTTATGCCTAAATCGGATTTTTGTATTGCCTTTTCCACCTCGTGAAGCATAGACGCATCCCATAAGGATATTGTAAGTAGTCTGGGCTCGGGAGCGGCAACGTTTCCCACCTGACTTATGGGTGTGGGCGTACCGTAATAATCTACTTTTATACTGTCTAACAAATGGGCGTTTGCTCTGCCCGTTCTTATAGCTAAAAATTCGTGTTTTAAAGAGCTTATAGACTTTTCCATTTTTTCTTCCGCTTTTTTAAGTAGCTCGTGTTCAATATTCATAACAAACAATTCCTTTCATTTATTTACTATATATATTATAGCAAATATTATAGCAAAACGCAAAAAATTTCAACTTATATTCACTTAATGTTAAATTTTTATGGTGATGGATAGGTTATATCTTTTTTATAAGCGTGCCTATTTTTTCTCCGCAAATCACTCTGTTTATGCTGTTTTCCTCATTTACACCAAACACGATTATGGGTATAGAATTGTCCATACATAAAGTTATTGCGGTGTTGTCCATGACTGCAAGCCCTTTGTTCATAACTTCCATATAATCTATTTGATCTATGCGTTTTGCGTTTTTGTTTTCGTTAGGATCGCTGTCGTAAACCGCATCTACGTTTTTTGCAAGCATAATTAAATCCACCTCCATCTCTGCCGCACGAAGGGCAGCGGCGGTATCTGTGGAAAAATATGGGTTTCCCGTTCCGCAAGCAAAAATTACGACTCTGTTGTTTGTTAGATGTTTAACCGCTTTTCTTCTTATGTACGGCTCTGCAATGGCACGCATTTCTATTGCCGTTTGCACACGAGTTTGAATATCCTTTTTTTCTAAAGCATCTTGCAAGGCTAAAGCATTTATTACCGTTGCTAACATACCCATATAATCTGCCGTGGTTCTGTCCATATGAGCACCCACTCGTGCCCCTCTCCATATATTTCCCCCACCTACTATAATACCAATCTCTACACCCTTTTTAACAACATCAACAATTTGGTCTGTAATGCTTGAAACAATGTTAAAATCCAAAGGTTTGTGAGTTGCAGAGCTTAATGCCTCTCCGCTGATTTTCATAATTACTCTTTTATATACAGGTTCCATATTTTACCTCTCAAAATTTAGTATGGGTATTTGTGTAATTTTAAAAAGAACACCTGTAAGGTGTTCTTTAACTACTTTTTTACAGCCCCGATTGCTCCATAACTTCTTTTACAAAATCGTCTTCTCTTTTTTGCAAGCCTTCGCCCATTTCGTATCTTACGAATCTGCGAATGGAGATTTTTTCGCCTATGGTTGCTGTTTTTTCTGTTACCATATCGCCAACTGTTTTTTCTGTATCTTTTACAAAGGGTTGGTCTAACAGACAAATTTCTTTTTTATACTTTTTAATTCTGCCTTCCACCATTTTTTCAATTACATTTTCCGGTTTGCCTTCCTGCTGAGCCTGTGCTATAAATATTTTCTTTTCGTTTTCTAAAACCGCCGGGTCTATTTCTTCCTCGGAAATGTACATTGGGTTTGTTGCCGCAATGTGCATTGCAATATCCCTTACAAATGCTTTATATTCGGGAGTTTTTGCCACGAAGTCCGTCTCGCAGTTTATTTCCACAAGCACGCCGATTTTTCCGCCCATATGTATGTAGGATTCTACAATACCTTCTGCCGCTATTCTGCCTGCCTTTTTAACCGCTGCCGCAAGCCCTTTTTCTCTTAAAAGCTCCACCGCTCTTTCTATATCGCCCTCTGCATCCGTTAAAGCTCTTTTGCAGTCCATCATGCCTGCTCCGGATCTTTCCCGTAGTGTTTTAACATCGTTTGCCGAAATCATTAGATTTACCTCCAAATTTATTTTAATCTTACTATATAATTACTCGTTTATTTCAAGCTTTTCGTCTTCAACATCGCCAATCATCTCTTCTGCGATTTCTTCTGCAATTTCTTCAGCTATTAATTCTTCTTCCTCTTCTATGGTAATTGCTTCTTCTGTTTCCATAGTAGGATCTTCTAATTGCTCGCCCTGTCTGCCCTCTAAAATAGCATCCGCCATTTTTGCTGTAATTAGTTTTACCGCACGAATAGCATCATCATTACCTGGAATGGGGAAATCCACTTCGTCGGGGTCGCAATTTGTATCTACAATAGCAACCACCGGGATTCCTAAGTTATGCGCCTCCGCTACCGCTATTCTTTCTTTTCTTGGGTCTATTACAAACAAAGCGCCCGGAAGTTCTTTCATTTCTCTTATGCCACCTAAGTTTTTAAGGAGTTTTTCTTTTTCTCCCATTAGTTTAATAACCTCTTTTTTGGGCAAAAGCTCCATATCGCCGTTTGTTTCCATCTCTTCTATTTTGTTAAGTCTGCCTACTCTGCTTCTGATTGTTTTAAAGTTTGTGAGCATTCCGCCTAACCATCTGTTAGAAACATAGTGCATATTGCAACGTTTAGCTTCGGACTCCACAGAATCTTGAGCTTGTTTTTTTGTGCCAACGAAAAGCACCGTTTTGTTTTCCATTGCAACGTCTCTAATAAAATAGTATGCTTTTTCTACTTCTTTAACCGTTTTTTGTAAATCGATAATGTAAATCCCGTTTCTTTCCGTAAAGATAAACCTCTTCATTTTGGGATTCCATCTGCGTGTTTGGTGTCCGAAATGTACACCTGCTTCTAAAAGTTGTTTCATTGATATTACTGACATATTAAATAAACCTCCTCGTTTTATGCCTCCCCATATACAAATTCTTTTGCCAAAAACCCAAAAAGGCACGAGTGGCAAGTGGTATATGGGTGTGTTATATGTTGCTGTTTGTATGTTTTTCACAGCACTTAATATTTTAACAAATAGTTTTGGAAAAATCAAGTTTTTTTTGAGGGTGCGGTGGAGTGTATTT
>CAZVNZ010000001.1:0-205512 GCA_964628515.1 uncultured Christensenellaceae bacterium | reverse complement strand
TGCATCACCGGCGATATTTTATTTTTAAACAGTTTTTTAAATATTACTATTGCCACAAATATTATTGCAGAATATATTGTTATTTCCAAAAGAGTGGTTAAAATTTGCATTTTGTTATTCCTCGTCGTTATCAAAATTAGTAGATAAGCTGTCTATTAACTCCTTTAGTTCTTCTGTATTTTTTTCGGTTAGTCCGCTTTCTTTCATCATATATGCCATAAAAAGCATTGCGTTGTCCGTGGACATTTTTTCTCGCATATGCTTACTTTCGGAAAGCACGCATTGCCTGCGAGATATTGCCGGATAATACTGAAAAGAACGGCTACCACGCATTTTTTCCGCTCTAATAAAGCCTTTTTTAACCAAACGAGCAATGTAAGTGCCAAAGGTATTTGGGTCCCAATTTAGCTCCCCTTGGGTACTTTCTACAATCTCGCTAAGCACTTTGGGCGGATTTTCCCATAATGCTTCCATTATGTACCATTCGTTTTTGGATAAAATGTCTCTCATAATTTTTCCCCCTATAAACTACATAAGTATCTTTTATACCTACTATTGTAGTTTATGTTGGTTGGTTTGTCAAGGGTTTTCTTTTGGGTATTACTTTTGGGTTAGTGGGCAGTGAACAGTGGTCAGATTTTTTTGGTATTCCTCTTTTTTATTTGGGCTTGCGTTTGGAGGGTGCTGTTTCTACTTTCTAACCACTCATCACTAATAATTCTCAATTCTGCATTATCCATTGACAATTAAAAAAAACCGCCCTTTCGGACGGTTTTTTTCAGGTTAGGTGAAGGTTATGCTGTTTGTAGTCTGTCTTTTCTGCTGTTTTCTCCTGATTTTTTGTTACTCTTTTTCTTTAATACTAATACCGTTAGTATTGTTGACACTGCGAATATTGTTAGCATTAGCGGTGTCCAGTCGTCTATTAGTACCATTAGGTAGTTCATGTTTTCTGTTAGCATAAATATTATTACCGCTATTATGCCTGTTACTGCTCCTAATACTGTTAGCAATACTCTCTTTGACTTTTGCTCTACTAAGTATACCTTGTCTTTTGCTTGATAGTGCTTTTTGCCTCTGCTTGCTATGGAGTTACCTACCATGGTTGCCGCCATTGCTCCGCTTATTATTGCCAGTATTAGATTTATTAGCGCCCATACTCCGCCTATTCCCATTGCCGATAGGGGTACTTCTGTATCTCCTATGGTTGTGGTGGGTATTTGAGCTTTCCTTATTTCTTCTAATGCTCTGTCTCTTATTTCTTTGAAGAACTCGGGGGTTCCGCTTACTAAGCCGGATAGCCCTAAGTTATCTGTTACTACGCTACTTGGCTGTATTACATCGCCGTTGCCGTTGATGCCTGCATTTGCACCGTTGCCTGCATTTGCGCCATTACCTGCATTTGCACCGTTACCGCCTGTGCCGTTACTGTTGCCACCGTTTGTGGTATCGTCTACCACCGTACCGCCACCTGTTCCGCCGTTTCCGTTTCCCTTGTCTGTGCCGTTGCCGTTTGTGGCTTGGGTTGGGGTTGGGCTTGGTGTTGTTGCTACTACCGGGCTTGTTGTAGGTGTCGGACTTGGTGTTGCCGATGCCCTCGGAGTAGTCGTAGGCTGTGTTGTCGGATCTTCTGTTGTGGGCTCTTGTGTTGGCTGTTGCGTTGGTGTAGTATCCGTAGTTTGTGTGGGTTGCGGATCTGCACTTGGACTTGGGCTAACACTCGGGCTTGGGTTAGTGCTCGGGCTTGGGCTAACACTCGGGCTTGGCTCGGGGTTAGTGCTCGGGCTTGGGCTTGGGCTTGGCTCGGGTAGGGGAGTGTAGCTCCATTGTGCGTATAGCACTACATTTGCCTTTGGCATGGGTGTTGTGCTAAAGCTCCAGGTTGTACCGCTGCCGTCTTGTGCCGTATTCCAACTTACAAAGGTGTATTCTGTGCGTACCGGGTTTGCTACCGCTTTTGCAAATGCACCTGCTTTTAGATGTTGAGAGTCTATTGCTACGCTATTGCCACCGTTTAGGTTAAAGGATAGGGTGTATACCTGCTCCTCCGTCCATTGTGCGTATACCGTTATATTGGTTTTTACCACCGTGTTTTTGTCAAACACTACCCCTGTGCCGTCTTTGCTGAAATTCCAACCGCTAAACAGATAGCCTTCTCTTGTGGGAGGTGCAGGGAGTGCGCCTATTGTTGTTTGAGGGGGAGATACATTCATTGCCGCCGGTAAACCTTGTACATTGGTGGCATTGCCGTCAAATGTAATGGTGTATACTTCGGATGCCCATCTTGCGTATACTGTAATATCGCCTGTTACCGCTGTTGTTTGGGTAAACTGTGTGCCACCCGTTTGGTTTTGAGTAGTAAACCAACCACCGAATTTATAGCCTTCTCTTGTGGGCTCGGTGGGTAGTGTGTCTACTGTTGTTGCAGGGTTTTTAACCTGTTTGGTAGTGTTGCCGCCTGTGCCACCATTTACATTAAAGGTTACTGTGTGATTGTATTGAGACCACCCTGCGTATAGTATTGTTGGGTTGGTTGTAACCTTATCTGTTGCAAAATTCCACGGTGTTGCAGTTGGGTTTGTGCCAACCGCTGTTGTGTACCAACCTGCAAAGGTGTAACCGTCTCTTGTGGGGTCTGTTGGTGCTGTAATCGTTGTATCGTAGGTTATGTTTTCTAATTTATAGCCGGTGAATTCTGCCCCTGTGCCGTCATTTGCCATAAATTGTACTTCGTAGTCGGATTTTGGTTGCCATCTTGCGTATACTTCTGTATCTGCTGTTGGTGTTGTGGTTGACGTGTACTGTGTACCGCCAGTTTGATCCGTTGTTGTAAACCAACCTAAGAAGTTATAGCCTTCTCTAATTGGGTCTGCGGGCATTTCTGTGCCTATTTGCATACCGTCTTTAATAGTGCGCTCTACATTATCCTCTCCTTCTACCTTTCCGCCGTTGGCATTAAAGGTTAGGGTGTGTAGTACATAGTTAATATCTAAGTTGTTGTAGCCGTATGTATGTCCGTCCGTAAATGTAGCTGTGCTTATTTTACTGTTATGTAGGGCAATGTCTGACGGGTCTGTCATAATATAGGCTTTTGGTGCAGAGTTGTTTGAGAATACTACACCGCTTGCTACTGTTAATTTGTTGTAGTCTTTTGTCCAAATACCGCCACCGCTTTTATTTGCAGTATTTCCGTTCAACTCGCCGTTTTGCATAGTAGTTGTACCCAAATTATACACTCCTCCACCTTCGCCATAATAACTGCTCGATGCTGCGTTTGTGCTTATTTCACCGCCTTCCATTGTAAATGTGCCCGAAGACCAATTATACACTCCTCCACCACCATTGGTGGCATTGTTAGAATTTATTTCTCCACTTAGCATTATAAATGCACTTCTGCTAGAACTGTTATTCACTCCTCCACCTTCATATGCAGTATTTCTGCTTATTTCTCCACCCTGCATTTCAAATGTGCCACGGTTATACACTCCGCCACCTCCGGTTACATAACGGATATTACTGGGAGTGAGAGTTATAGAGGCTTTGCCTGTAGCTTTGTTTCCGCTTATAGTGCCGTTTACCATTGTAAATACACCATTTACATTGTTATATACACCACCACCTATTAGTGCTACATTGTCTGTGTATATAGTGCCGGTTTGCATTGTAAATTTACCGTTATTATACACTCCTCCACCATTGGTTTCTGTCTTATTTTTATTTATTTGTCCGCTAAGCATTTCAAATGTGCCGTTGTTACATACTCCGCCACCGCCAAAATCTAATACATAACTTTTGTTGCCGTTAAGTATATTTCCGCTTATAGTGCCATCTACCATTGTAAATGTTTTGCCGGTACTGTTATATACACCGCCACCATTCCTTTGGGCTTCGTTTGTGGATATTGTACCGTCTTTCATTTCAAATGTGCCGTTGTTATACACTCCGCCACCACCGTCTGCTGTACCTGTGCCGTTAGCTTTATTTCCGCTTATAGTGCCGTTTATCATTGTAAATGTTTTGCCGGATTCGTTATATACTCCGCCACCGCTAACAGTAGCAACATTTGAGTTGATTTTGCCGTTTTCCATTGTGAAAATGTTATTAGATGTGTTGTATATTCCACCACCATATCTGGCAGCTTTGTTTTCGCTTATTGCGCCGTCTTGTATTGTAAATGTAGCGATATGAGCATTATATACTCCGCCACCATCTCTGGCAGTCTCGTTTTCGCTTATTTTTCCGCCTTGCATTTCAAATGCCGTACCATTGTACACACCACCGCCACCTTGATATATGCCTGTGCCTGTCGCTTTATTTTTACTTATAGTGCCATTTTTCATTGCAAATGCGCCACTGCCACTACTACCGGTTAAATATGCTCCGCCACCATTTTGGGCTTCGTTTTCAATTATTTCGCCATTACGCATTTCAAATATACCTGCACTATACACTCCGCCACCATTTGCATTGACTGTGCCGTTATTTTTGTTACCGCTTATAGTACCGTTTACCAATGTAAATGTTTTTCCGGTGTTATTATGTACTCCACCACCACTTGTAACAACTTCGTTTGTGGATATTGTGCCGGCTTGCATTTCAAATGTGCCATCGTTATACACTCCGCCACCGCCATCTGTTGCGCCTTTACCGTTAGCTTTATTTCCGCTTATAGTGCCGTCTACCATTGTAAAAGTGTTGCCATAGTTATAAACACCGCCGCCTGAAATATTAGCCTCGTTGCCGGTTATTGTGCCGGTTTGCATTGTAAATGTACCATTATTATATATTCCGCCACCTCCTACATTAGCCGAATTTGTACTTATTTCCCCGTTTTGCATTGTAAACGAACCGCTGTTATAAACTCCGCCGCCATAGTGATTAGGTGCTTTATTTCCGCTTATTTTTCCACTTTGCATTTCAAAAGTGCTGTTTTGGTTATAAACTCCGCCGCCATTCATAGAAGCTTCATTTCCACTTATTTCTCCTCCCTGCATGATAAATGTAGTATTATTACCACTGGTAAATACACCTCCACCGCTTATAGTTGCTGTGTTGCCACTTATTTCTCCGGCTTGCATTGTGAATGTGCCAGCGTTATGCACTCCACCACCATTACCGTTTCTACAATTCTGTATAGTACCACCATTTAAAGTAAAATTACGACCAGTGTTAATAGTAATACCGCCACCACTTCCACCACCATCTAAAATAACGCCGTCCATAGTAAGCGCTACAGTACCGGTTACATTAAAATGTCCGTTACCAGGTCTATTATTTAACGTACTACCATCACCGGCAACCATTGTAATACTTCTATTTAATTCAATAGTCTGCCCCATAGTAATATCCGCATCCAAAATAACAGTATCCACCCCTACTAAACTCGGGTCTGTAAACACTTGCTTAAGTCCTGGGTAGGTAGGAGACATGACATCACCATCATCCCAAACGGAAACATTTGCCACATTGTCCATCAAGCTCATAGCCATTAGAGGCATATCCGCCATATTAACACTTTGCAGGCTTACCGGTTCTGTAATTGCCGTTGCCATATCAAAGGGTGCGCCAAACTCCGCTAAATCAACTTCGGTTGGCAGTTCTTTATTTCCGCCTTTGCCAATGTTTGCCGCAAATTCTTCCATTGCTTTTGTGTACTCTTCTCTTGCTTTAGCTATTTGCTGTGCAACATCCTTTTTATACCAACCTATAAATGTAGAATGGTCTACCGCAGGTATGCTTTCGGTGGGTATTGCTGTGTCCGCTTTTACGGCTACTGTACTTAGGGCATCACCGTCTTTGCCGAAAAACTCTACCTTATATGTATCTGCATATACCGCATTTATTGTTAGGTTTTCTTGTACGTTTAAGTAGTCCTCGCTATCCCAACCTTCAAATACCTTGTTTTCTTCTGTGGGTACTTGCTCGGGGGCGGGTGGGGTTGCGGCTGATTCCTTTTCTATTTGGAATGTTTCGCCTATTACTTCCCCTTTATAATCTAAAAATTCAACGGTAAATATAGGAGTTTGTGTAGGCTGTGCCTCCGAGTCTTCCGTGGGCTCGCCTGTGGGCTGTGCCTCCGGGTCTGCTGTTGGGTCTGCAGAGGGGCTGGGGGCAGGCTCGCCGTTTGCTGTGGTTTCCTCTGTTGTGCCTTCGCTACCCTCGGTTAGTTCCTCGCTGTCAAGCTTTGGTTTTGCCTCCTGTTCTGCATCCGGGTCGGTTGCCTCTGCCGGTGCATCCTCCGCCGGTGGCTCGCCTTCCGTTGTTTGAGGGGCATCATCATCACCATCCGTTAAAACGGGGGTTTCCTCCCCTATGTCAAAGAGTTCTTCGCCTATGTTTGTTGCAAGCACCGGGCCTGCCAAGGTTAAAAACAGCGCTAAGCACAACAAAAGTGCTACAATAACTTTAACTTTTTTTGTAACATTAATTTTCTTTCTTCTTTCTTTATTTGTTCTCATAATATTCACCTTCCCATTATTTTATAGTCTATTTTCCCCTATATATCAAGTCCACTAAGCAGACTATTCTATCTTGTATAAAATGGCATTAGCTAAGTGGTATTAGCTAAATTGGCCGTTTTCTATTTCTCCTGTATATATTTGGAAGGAGCGAGTAATTTCTCCTACCATTCCTGCTGTGTTTTGATAGTAAAATCTTATTTTATAACCGCCGTTTAGGGCTTGGTTGTATAAATCCTGTAAATTTGCAGAAACTGTGTTGCCTGTACCGCTGTACAATACGTTATCGTCCGACTCACTGATAATTTGCCAGTTTAGATTTATTTCGCTTTTTATTAGTGCTTGTTTTGGGTTTATGTGTCCGCAATCGCAGTTGCCACCGCTAAATTCTATATTGCCTGTAATTTGGGTAAAATAAGCCAAATATATATTAGCATCTGTAATTTGCCCACCTTTAGTTACATCTATTACCACACTAGCATTTGGTGTTTTTGCATCTGCACATAAGTTTATATTTGAGGGTACAACCGCTTTTACCGTGTAATTTTCCCTTTGTTGCCGGGGGGCAATGCTAAATGAAAAACTGCCGTTTGTATTTGCGGTTGTAGCTGCTATTTTTTCTTTGTTAGAGTTTAAAAGCATAATTTTTATGTCCGCTAAATCTCTGCTTGCTTTGTCACCTTCAATTAAAATATTACCTCCTATGTTGGTGTCCGCTACTAATGTTGTATCTTGTGCATCGGGTAAAATACCTTCGTCAGATATTGGGAAGGCATCAGACAAGACGCCTTCTGCAGTATCCGTTTGTTGTGCCAAGGAGGGCTCCTCTGTCTTGGCTTGATTTATAAATGCCTCGTCTTCTATAACAGAAATTTCAGATTGCTGGGGCGTCTCTAAAACTTCATCATAATAATAAAATAGAGGAATTTGTATAGGTTGGATGTAGGCGGAAAATCTCTCGCTGTTTGTTACACACACTACCGAGGAAACACCTACCGCCGTACACACCGCAAAATTTATCGCACCTTTAAACATAGCAGATACTGTGCTTGACGTTTTGTTTAGGTGCATTGCTACTCTGCTTAGTTGTGTTATGCCTGCAAGGGTTGCTGTGGGTGCCGATACGGAAACTGTGGAAAGCTCCCCGATTTTATTGGCACACATTTTTATTAAACCTTTTACCGTACCTTCGCTAATAGTTTCTTGTATATTTTTTTCAAAAGCGGTTTTAAGCAGTAATGTCGGGGATATACTGTTTGCCTTGGAATAACTGCCGTTATTATACGCTTGCAAATGCCTTTTAATGCGTTTCCTGCCCCTTGCCATTAGGGTTGAAACTGTATTTATCGGTTTGTTTAGCACTAAGGAAATTTCTGCATAGCTTAGTCCTTCGTAGTAGTACATAAATATTACTTCTCTAAATTTACCCGGTAAAGTGTCTATGGCACTTAGCAATATTTTTCTTTTTTCTTTATCTTCTGCAAATTCTTGAGGCAGAAACTCTCTACTTTCTTCCATTAGCTCATTTTCGTAACCTTTAATATCTATGTAAGATTTTTCTGTAAATATTTTTCTTAGAGCCGCATTGCAGGTATTTTTTATTATGCTGTGCAACCACGCATTAAACAGCTGTGGATTGCTTAGCTTATTTATATTTCGATACATTGCAATTACTACTTCTTGTACCGCATCGTCTACCTCGTTTGTGTCTTTTAAATAGAATCTGCATCTGTATATTATACTTTCCATATAGTCTTCGTATAATTTTGTAAAAGCGCCTTCGTCGCCTTTTATTGCATTTTGCACAACGGTTGCTAAATATTCTTCTTTCATTTTTCCCCCCAGCCGAACGAATTGCAAAACTTTTTTGCCCTTCACTATATAAGTTGCTTTTTTTGTACTTTTTATTTCACTTTTTTTAAAAATTTTTTTATTTTTTTAGACTTTTTTTACCGAATTTATAGATAACCTTAAAAAGCCTTTGTTATAGCAAAAACTCCGCTTTCCTCTTGCTTTTTCGTAAACCAATTTGGTTAAATATTCACATATTCCATATTGTTTTACATTTTTAGCAATTTTTCCATTTGTATTAACTGACGTTTCCTGCTATTTTTTATAAGGGTTTAAAAAAAATTTTTGAAATAAAAGTGCAAAAATTCCTAACAGAGTGATATTTTTTTAAACTGCAATATTATTTTTTATTATGCATTCCATATTTGGTAAAAATATTATAGCAGAATAGTCGAAATAATACTATATTTCGACTATTGATTTGTAATACGTTTACTTATTGTGAGTATTATATCTTTACACTTGTTAAATTATTTGCTTTTTATGATACAGATGTGCTGTTTTGGGGGTGGGGGTAGTGGGTATAAATAAGTTTGTAGTAGTTGGTTGTTGAGTGGGGGTTTAGAGGGTGGTCTCCTTTACTCCACCCACGCATACAATTTTTTCCACTTATGTATTATTTTGTAGTTTGGGTTTGCATCTAAGATTATTTTTTCCATTACTTCTTTATCGTCCGCTCGGTGATAGGTGCAAAGGGAAAGCTTGGGTGCTAAGGTTTTTAGGGTGTGCTTTGCCCCTTTTAGCATATTTCTTTCCTCGCCCTCTATGTCCGCTTTTATAAAATCCAGCTTATTTATGTTGTTTTTTGCTGCAAAGTCGTCTATTGTGGTTACTTCGACTTTTATTACATCCTTTATTACAGGGCCAATTTTGTTTAAAAACTCCTCTTCTTCTGCATTTTTAAGTCTGGAGGCAGAGCTCGTTTCTACAACATTAAAGCTTTCCGTTTTGCATTTATCCGAAAGCGCTAATTGTATAGGATAAATATTTTTCATGTATTTCTTGCAAATTAGTTTTAAATTTTCTATATTTTCTAAAAAAGGCTCAAAAGCAAAAACATCACAGCCTTTTAGTGCCGCCACAGCACTAAATAAGCCTAAGTTTGCACCGCAATCAAAAACAACGTCTCCTTTATTTAGAGTTACTCTTTCGTATTCATAGGGTCCCTCTAACATGTAGTTTTCTACTTTTAGTATGGGCGGTAGTATTAAATCGCCAAATTCCGCTAAAAATAACTCTTTAGATGTGGAAGCTCTATTTGTTAGCAGATAGTTTTGCAGTTCTAAATCCCCTATTGTAATTGTCGGTTGTTCTAAATCTATTTTGTTTTGTGCAAAAAAATCCCTGTATACCTTGGATGTGTATGCGTTAAAATCCGCTATGCACACGTATTGGTAGTCACAATAATTCATGTTTTTAAGCCGATTTTCAATTTCTTGTTTAAATCTTTCACCTACACAA
The DNA here is from genome assembly GCA_964628515.1 of uncultured Christensenellaceae bacterium. Classification (GTDB taxonomy): domain Bacteria; phylum Bacillota; class Clostridia; order Christensenellales; family Christensenellaceae; genus CAZVNZ01. The sequence continues at coordinate 195,742 of CAZVNZ010000001.1, read as the reverse complement.
ATCAGAAAAAAGCATTGCTCTTTTGGAAATGGAAGGTCGGATATTTCGTATATTGGTATATTGTTTAGACTGTCTTTAGTTTTATAGCCTTCGCTTACCGCATATGCCCACAGCTTAAATCCACTGTTTTCAATATCTATTTTTAATGCCTCGGATAAAATAGATACTCCGTATATTATGATTTTTTTATCTTTTTTGCTTTTTAGTGTATTGTATATATTCATGCTTTTTCTCCTGCATTTATATTTATTTTTCCACCCACGCATACAATTTTTTCCATTTATGTAGTATTTTATAGTTTGGGTTTGCATCTAATATTAGCTTTTCCATTACTTCTTTATCATCCGCTCGGTGATAGGTGCAAAGGGAAAGCTTGGGTGCTAAGGTTTTTAGCGTGTGCTTTGCCCCTTTTAGCATATTTCTTTCCTCGCCCTCTATGTCCGCTTTTATAAAATCTAATTTATTTATGTTGTTTTTTGCTGTAAAATCGTCTATTGTTGTTGTCTCGACTTTTACTGCATCTATTATTTGCGTATTTATATTATGCGTCTCTTCATCTTCTAATTTTAATCTGGAAGCGGTAATATTGCTTGAAATTACAAATTCTGCAATTCCTGTTTTGTCTGACACGGCTTTATTTATTGCAACTATACTATCCATATATTTCTCGCATACAAATTTTAGGTTTTCCATACATTGCAAAAAAGGCTCAAAGGCATAGGATTTACACCCCTTAGCTGCCGCCACAGCGGAAAACAAGCCAAAATTTGCACCGCAATCCATAACAACATCCCCATTATTAAGAGTTACATTGCCGTACTCGTAAGGCCCCTCGAATGCAAAGTTATCTTCATTTAGCATTGGCGGAAACACTAAATCTCCAAATTCCGCAATAAAGCTTTGCTTTGCAGGCTCATCTGTATTTTTTAAAAGGAAATTATTTAACTGCAAAGCTCCAATTTTAATTATAGGCATATCGATGGTAATATTTTTTGTAGCAAGAAATTCTTTGTAAATCTCCTTTGTGTATATGTTAAAATCGTTTATAGAAACATATGTATAATCTATGTAGCCTAATTTAGCTAAATTATTCTCGATTTCCGCTTTGTATCTTTCGCCTACGCAATTAAAAATTGCACATTCATTACTTTTGTAGGGTAAATTGTTTATCTCAAAAACCGGTATGCCCTGTAAATAATCCTTATTTTTATGACCATTGCTTACCGCAAATGCCGAAACCGAAAAACCGCTGTTCTTCATATTATTTTTAAACACTTCGGAAAAGGACTCTGTTCCGTAAATTACTATTTTTTTATTCTCTAAGGTTTTTTCTTTCAATGCTTTGTATATATTCATGTCTTTCCTCCTAAATTTAATAAACCCAAGGCACATCGTTTTCTTTATGCAGTTTTTTTAACTCTATCCCCCTCCCTTCGTATTTTTTTAGCTCCTCGTATATTTCCTCCCCGTATCTGTAGCTGGGGATTAGTATTACTTGGGGTTTTATGCTTGCAATATCATCGGCATTATAAATTTTATAGCCACTTAACTCTTTGCCTGCAAGCTGTTTGTTTTTATCAAAAATCATTATTTCAAATTTTGGCGTGCCAAAAAACTCTGTGTACTCGGCAATTACGTAATCTGTATAACCTCCTGCTGTGTATATACCCACTTTTTTGTAGGGCTTATTGTTAAGCAGGGCATCTAACCGCTCTTTATGCCTGTTTTGTGACACTCCGCACCTCTCAATAATTTCGTAAACCTCTTTAAGCCTTTTGATTATGGGGATGTGCTGAGTGCACGCCTTTTCGCATTTTTTGCATTCTGTACAAGGGTTTTTGTCCTCTTTGGGAAGATAATTGTAGTAGGCGGTAAGCTGTTTTGTAAAGGCGAAATGCGCCTGCGTGTCTTTATACCCTATGTGGTTATTTTCTTTTAGCAACATTCTGTTGTAGGACTGCAAAAGCACAGAAATTGGTATACTCTTAGGGCAATCCTTGCAGTAATTACAGCCTGTACAGAGCTTTAAACTGTCTATCTTGCTTAAATCATCATCATTATAAAATTTAGTGTGATAGTTGGAGCTTATACCCAAAATGCCTGATTTTAACTGGGTTTCGTTTTCTATACCCGAAATTATTGTGGTAATTTCTTTGTGAGAGTAAATAAATTTGTGCACCTCGTTTACCACTTCGATTTTAGGTATGCCCATAAGTTTTGCGAAATACTCTGCATTTTGAGGAATTAGCCCACCTAAAAGCGGATTCATAACCGCTATGCCCATATTATGATTTTTTGCGGCCGCAAGCACTTTTTCCATTGCTTTGTGATTAATTACAGAGTAGCTTAAGGTAATGCCTTCAAAACCGCCATCGTTGATGATTTTTACCGCAGTATCCGGGTTTGTGTGGTTGGAAAAAACTATGTGGTCTATAAGCCCTAAGTTTTTTGCCTTAACTGCACCTTGGTATGCGCCGTTTTTCTTCATTATATCTTTATAGTGATTTTCGTCTAAAATTCCCCACATGTAAAAAAAGTCTATTTTGTCCACACCCAAGTTTTTGAGGGATAACTCCACCCTCTTTAGCACGGCGTCGGCATTTTTATCCGTGTTGCTTCCCGATTTGGCGCAAGAATAATAGTCTATGCCCGTTTCTCTCATTTCTTTGTAGGCAATTTTAAATATTTCCTCGCATTTTCCCTCGGAATAATAATGAGCGACATCAAAGTAATTAATCCCCAATTTAGCCGCCTTTAATACTAAACCCACGCATTTTTTTATGCCCTCGCTGTCTTTTAAGTCTTTAGAGTCAAATCTGTTTGCGCCAAAACTTATTGCGCTTAGCTTTTTGCCCGTTATGCCGTATTCTCTGTACTCCATGCTTTCTCCTATATATGTTAAAATACCCACGGTACATCTGTCTCGTTGTGTAATTCTATTATTTCTATGCCTAAATCTTTGTATTTTGCTAAATCCTTGTATATTTCCTCGCTAAATTTATAGCTTGTTATTATGATTGCGTCAGGCTTAACTTCTTCTATTAAAGAAGGTGGGGAAATCTCGTAAATACCTAATTTCTCTCCCCATTTATCTTTATTGCTTTCAAAAATAAAGATTTCAAATGTGGGGTTGCCAAAGTATTTTTTATACTCGCCAATTACGTAGGCGGTGTACCCTCCACCCGTATAAAAACCTACTTTTTTGTAGTTTTTGCTGTGTATTAAGCTATTTAGCCTTTCTTTGTGATGTTCGTAGGTTGCCCCTACTTTATTTGCCATCTCGTAAATTTCTTCTATACATTTTATTATTGATAGTTTTTGAGTGCATTTACTTTCGCATTCTTTGCATTTTATGCAGTCGCTTTCTTTTTTGGGAGGTAGGATGTTATATTCTAACACTAATCTCCTAAACACCGCTATGTTTTTTAGGAGTTCTTTATTTGTGCGATTATATGCCGTTGATGTTTCGTCCAAATACATCATATTATACGCCTGCATATACTGTGCAATAGGTATATTTTGGGGACAAGGCAGACAGTATCCGCACCCTGTACATAGGTGCTTTATCCGCTTTATATTGCTTTTTGCCGTTTGTCTTATTTTGCTTAAGTCCACTCCGCTGTTGTAGTAGCCTTCTATGGTGCGTTTTGCTTCCTCCTCGCTACTAACCCCCGACATCACCGTGGTTATGCTTTTTTCCGCCAAAATAAATGCGTGGGAGTAATCCACTATTTTTTCCTTTTCTACGTTTAATAAGTTAGAAAAAAACTTTGGATTTTGGGGTATTATTCCGCCTGCTAACGGGTTCATTACCATTATTCCCATGTTTGCTTTGTTTGCTTCATCTATTATAGGTTGCATTGCGCCGTAGTTTAGCACGTTGTAGGATATTGTTATCCCCTCAAATGCTCCGTCTTTTATAATTTCAACCGCCTCGTTTACGGGTGCGTGGTTGGAGAATAAAATATGGTCTATCAACCCCTCGTTTTTTGCTTTTAACAGTCCGTTGTATATGCCGTCCTTGCCCATAATACTGCGATATTCCTCTAAAGACATTATGCTCCACACATAAAAGAAGTCTATTTTTTCTATCTCCATATTTTTAAGTGCGGATATTACCCGCTTATATGCACCTTCTGCGTTAAAGTCTATGGTGCTCATGGTTTTTGAGGACGAGTAGTAGCTTATGTTTTGCCTTTTTAGCTCCTTGAAGGCAAGTTTATATATTTCCTCGCATTTGGATTTCAGATAGTTATGCCCAATATCGAAGTAGTTTACCCCAAGTTTTGCGGAGTATACCACTACCTGTGCGCATTTCTCCAAGCCTTCTTTGCTATCTAACCATTCCTCTTTTAAACGGGTGCTACCCATGCTTATTTCGGATATTTTTTTGCTTGTTTTGCCGAAAGGTCTTGTTTTCATAGTTTACTCCTGTTTAGCGGTTAGCACATTATTATTATTGCATAGCAAATTTCCCATAGTAATTATTTTAGGCAACCGCTTATGTGCTTTTTTGCATAAATCATTTAAAGCTTCTGTAACCTGCGGATAGTTTTGCGAGGCTACTCCCAATATTACGGCATCCGGATTATAATTTAGTATTTCCTCCGTTGGCAGCACATCTTTACCAAAAAAGCCGTTTTCTCTAATATATTTTGAGCTGTCAAACAGCAATAAATCTAACTTACTTACTTCATCATAATTATTAAACAATTCTTTAATATATGTACCCATGCCCCAAACTGCAACACAGTTACTGTTTTTGCAAATATCTGCTAAGTTTTTTGTTGCATTGTTTAAAAACTGTGGGGCTAACATATTTTTATAAGTATTGCCATGAACCTGTCCGCAATACACACAATGAAACAGCCGTCCGGTAATATCTATGCCTATGCTTTGCCATTTATTTAGTTTACCGCACCTGCAACATTCCCCCTCAAAATCTACCGTGTAGTTTTCTTTATTAAAAGCGGTTATGCTAATGTTATTTAATTTAGGCGAGTATTTATCCGATACTTCCGTAATGGTGTTTCTAAGCTCTGTTAGCTCTTTGTTGCTCATTTTGGAAATGTTTACAGACTGACACCCTTGGGCAATGTATTTGACAGGATCTTTAATTAAACCGTTTTCAATAGCATATTTATATAAATAAGAACCCGGATAAATAAGTATCAACCCCATTGATATATTATTGTAAAGCTTATTTTGTATGCACCAATTAATAGAATTATTTGCCGTTTGAGCTGTTTCTGCAATATCTCCAAAAATTAAGTTGCCCCTAAAATCCATACCAACCTCTTTGCAATTTTGGATAGCCTCGTCTATTTGTGCAACGGTAATTTTTTTGTTCATACTCTTAAGCACAGTATCGTCTCCACTTTCTATGCCTAAAGTGATGGTTTTGCACCCGCACTCCTTCATATATAAAAGCGCCTCTTTAGTAGCAAGGGTTACACGCATTTGCACCCACCAACCAATATCATACTTTTTAATTTTGTCGCAAAACTCAAACAGCCTTTCTTTATCCGCCGCAAAAAGCTCGTCTAAAATATGCACCCCTTTTATACTGTATTTTTCCACCAAAAAGTCTAATTCTTTAAACACGCTGTCAAGTGAGCGCTTTCTGTAAGTGCTACCCGAGGGATGAAAGCAAAAGGTGCAATTAAAGGGACAAGATCTACTGCAAGAAAGTACCGCAATTTTGTTTGTGTACATCCCAAACACGTCAGACTCCCGTTTTAGCACTTCCTCAAACTCAAACCCCTCATAATCGGGCAGGGGCACAGCTTCTAAATCTTTAACTTCCCCTCTTTTTTCGGTTATTTCGTAGTCCGTATTCTTTTTTATGATAAGCCCCTGTACTTCTTTTAAGCTTTTATTATTGTTAAGCGCCTCCGCAAGCGCTACTACTGTAACCTCTCCCTCTCCAATAACGCCGATATCTGCGTTAGGTTGGCTTTTCATAGCATTTATGGGGTCTGCGGTAACAAAACCTCCGCCTAAAACGGTAATAATGCTTGTGTCTATTGCTTTTACGCTGTCTAAAATGTCTTTTAAAGGGTTATACTGCACTGTAATTCCCCCTGTTGCTACCACATTTATGTTGTGTTTTTCTATTTCTCTGCGTAAAAGGCTTTGGGTGCTTTTCTCTTTATAGTTTAAGTTTAGGCAAAAAACATTAAAGCCTGCCTGCTTTAAGCTTGCGCTTATATATGCAATTCCTAAGGGAAACATATACCATTCTTGGTTGTTTTGTGTCATTTTTGGTAATACTATTAGGTAGTTCATTATTTTCTCTCTCTCTCCAAATCAAAAAATTTTGCGTAATCGTACCAAAACTTTTCTTTTCCAATTATATTTAAGTAATTATTATACTCTTTTTCGTAATCAAGACCCAGCTTTATATTGCATTTTGCCAAATAATACCATGCAAAAGCGTGGTTTTCGTAGTTGGAAATTATCGCCCCAAATCTGTCCTGCGCTTTTTTATACTCTCCTATACGCATATAGGGGTTATGTACGAAGTTAATATCCAAATTTACCGTATAGCGAATATTATTATTAAATTTTGCGGATATTTCTTTAGTTTCAAAGCTATCGGTAAAAAAAGAAAAATCATCGTAGTTGGTTTTGTTTATTTGCGTGTAGGTGTATTCCAAAAGCCTACTGCCCGAGATTGGAACAGGGGAGGATATAGACGCCCAACCAAAGTTTGCCTTTCTTAGAAATTCCAAGCCATTGCAAATATCCTCGTAAGTTTCTCCCGGCAAACCTATTACCAAAAACAGCTTAACAAAAATATTCGTGCCTGCAAACAGATTAAAAACCTCTTCCGCTTTTTTAAGGGTGAGCGGTTTTCTAATAATTTCTTTAAGCACCCTTTCGCTGCCGGATTCTAAGGCAAGCTGTACTTCGGCAACATTGTTTTTTACCAACGCATCTACAAAATCCTTTGTTATATGTTTAATGGAAAGCCCGTTGGGAAATCTGACATCCACATTTTTACCGCCTGCGTAATTAACTATTTCTACGGCTCTTTTAACATCGAAAAGGAAATGGTCGTCTGTAAAACCAATGGTTTCCACATTGTGATTATCCACGTAATAGTCTATTTCCTCTTTTACTCTGTTTATGGAATAGGCACGGACTTTTTTGCCGTGTACCGCTCCCGATGCGCAGAAAATGCAGTTATATGGACAACCTCGAGATGTCATAATACTTGCTTGTTTGTTAAAGGAATGCTTGGTGTCTAACACATTGTTGTGTAAGCACAAGGTTTTATCCGTATATTTTGCAAAATACCCCTCTAAATCAAAGGACGGAATATCATCTAAATTTTGTATTAGAGTGTTGTTTAGCCCCCTTGGCTTTTTTGGTGTTGCAAAGGCATTTTCCTCTTGTAAATAACTTATGGGATTATTACTTTTTGCAAGCTCTAATAAGGGTATTTCCCCCTCTTTTACGCAAATTGCGTCTATTGCGGTGGTTTCTTTAAATATTTGATTGTATAAATTGGTGCAGGGGTTTCCGCCCGCTATAACCAAAATGTCTTTTGAATAACTTTTAATTTGCTCAGCAGTTAAAATTAAGCTTGGTATGGTTTTATCAAACAAAGCGCTTAGCCCCACAATATCCGGTTTAAATGTTTTTAATGTGGGAATTATTGCACTACATATAAATTCTTTAAAATTTGCATAAATTGTTTTAATGCCCTCTTTAATATTACCGTTTGTTAGGGTAAGTAAAAACTTTGCGTTTAAATTTATTATTTCTATTTGACAGTTGGGGCAATTTTTACTTACATATGCCTGCATGCTAAGAATGCCTGTCGGCAGATTGTCCGAGCCAAAAAGCTGTGTAATGTTTATTTCTTTTTCTGCACAAATGCTTTTTAAACTGTTTTCGCTGTGGCTTAAACAGGCTATAAGTAAAATTCTACGCATTTATTCTCCTACCTGCTCTGCCGCCGGAAATCTCTGTGCGTTTTCGCTGTCAAAGCCACCGCAGTATTTACAGGCGTTTAGTACATGTTTGCCAAAGCCGTCCGCTATGGCTCGCTTTTCCGCTATGGTTTTGTTATTACTTCGCAAATCTATATATTCGTCATCAGGTGCTATTACCTCTCCTAAATCATCATAAAAAAGGGAGCGAATACAGTTATGTAGCTTGCCTTTGTAGCAATGTAAGTTTTCCAGCCTGCGTTGCCAACAGCTTTCAAAAACGTTGCTTAATTCGCCCTTGGTGTAATTTCTGTTTTCAAAGCCTCCGCAATCCACCCAACCACCGTAATGCTGAATATCGCCATGAAAACTTTTGGTTACAAAATCTATGTTGTGCGCCTCTAAAAGCGTTTCTAACTCCTTTAGTTTTGGGGATAGTATACCGTAATCGCTAATTTGCACCTGAATTTTTTCCCCTGCTTGCAAAATGCCTTCCATTGCGTTTGCGTTTGGCATAATACCGCCGTTTACCATTAAAATTAACTTTTCAAACTGACTGCTGTATTTTAATGCTTCTTTAATTATATCGCCCATATTTGGGTGCAAAAACAGCTCTCCGCCCACAAATTGCAACCATGTAATCTCTTCGTACAGCTCAAAAAGCGCTTTAATATCAGAAATAATATCCTCTTTTGGAATAATTGGCTTGTTTTCTTTGGTGTAGTGAGGCACCAAATTACAACATAGCTTGCAGTTTAAGTTGCACCTAAGTGTTACAACAATAGCCACTCTTCTTGCTATCGACATGCTTTTAACTCCTTATTATCTTCGTCCGTCAGTTGTTTTGCCGCCCTTAATCGTACTCCCTCTTCTACATTAAATCCGTTGCAGTATTCGCAGGTTTTTAGGGGGATTTTACCAAAGGTTTCCGCAATGCTGATTTTTTCCTCTAAAGTTTCTGTGTTATCGTGCAAATCTATGTACTGCCCTTTAACTAAAGGGATATGTATAAGCCCTGCCGCCTGCACCGAGCATAAAAACATTTTACCGTCTTTTATATAAGGTGCACCGCAGGTTGCTTGTCTGCATGCAAAAAAGGTTTTTTTTAGCTCCTCATTTGTGTAGCTTTTGTAAGACATATCTCCAAAATCCACCCAACCGCCAAAATATTGATTATCTCCATTGTATGTATCCACTCTGTATTCTATATTATTAGTGCTAAGCAGTTTTATAATTTCCTCTATGTTTTTGGAAAGCGCTTTGCCGTAATCGTCTATTATTACAAATATATTGTTTTTGCTCATAACATCCAGCAGTTGTTTTGACGGAATAACCGTGCCGTTTGTAAGTACATGTATTCTGTTAAAGCACTCTTTGTATTTTAAGGCTTCCTCTAAAATATATGGTAAGTCTTTATGTAGCAGGCTTTCTCCCCCCTCTATATCTAAGTGGTCCACCCAACTGTAAATATGGAAAAACGCTTTAATATCCGAGGCGATATTCTCTTTAGGAAAATTGGTCGGGTTTTTATGATAGGGGGTAAATGTAATGCAGTCTTTGCATTTTAAGGTGCATATTGTGTTTATCCAAAATACACCTATTGAAGTTTTTAGTTTATTCATAATTACCTCCTTTTTGTTTTAACAGGCTAAAAGGTATTGTAATTATATTATTGCTATTTAGCCCTTGCCTATTAAGCATTTCTTTAAAGAATATAGCCATTTTATCGTACATTGAAGAAACTACAACCATTGCATCCGTATGTTTTAGGTTTTTGGGCAATGCGCATTTATATCCGCAAAATAAAGTATTCTCTTTTAGAGGGTCGTTATCTATAAAACCCTTTATGCTATACCCCCACTTTTCCAAAAGCCTTAATGCAAAGGCACCGCTTTTGCCTGCCGGCATAATGTAATACTCTTTAGTTTTTTCGGTAAACAAACTTTTGATACTTGCTGTTAAATCATCATAATAATTATGCAGACCTTTTTTTGCGCCGTATTTTTGTATGTAGCCGTTAAAAGTATGTAAATCCCAATCTTTTGGTAGGTTTATTTCCTTGTTTGCCTCTAAAAAGTGCTCTATTTCTTGGAGCTGTGCCTCATTTAATTCCGGCAAGCCTTGTATAAACATTCGCACATACCAGTTGTTTTGGTTTTTGGCTAAGTTTAATTTCCATTTGTCTGCATTATTTTCTAAAAGCATCTGCGCAAAACGGTAGCTTACTTTAATTAAATCTATTATAAGGGGATTATTTGCTGATGCCACCGTACTTCCCACACGCTGACGATATATATAAAAAGGCTCTTTTACAAAATAAATGCTTTTGGTATTAAGTAGCCACATATTTGTTTTTGTGCTGTCTATTGGTATTAACCGGGCAATATCCCCATTAAAATCCACTAAATCGAATAATCTTCTGTTTGCAATAAATCGCCATACATATAAATTAATATATGGTAGAGAGTAGATGTATTCTATGGCTTGTTTGGTTGGTTTATTATTAATTTGCTCTGCATCTATATCTACATCTAAATAATTTCTTCCCCCCTCTTCTATTTTACAGGTAAAGTTGCCCATTATAAGCTCCGGGGCTTTTGTTGCAATAATATCCGCAATATTTACAAGGTAGTTTGCTTCTAAGAGGTCGTCCCCGTCTATTAAATGGATATACCTGCCTTTTGCTTGTTTGCAGGCATAAATATGCGCTCTTACAAAAACCGTAGGTTTAGGCAATGCAAAAAAACGCAGATTGCTATACTTTTTTGCATAACCCTCGCATATTGCTACCGTATTGTCCGTAGAGCCGTTATCTACCACCACAATTTCGTAATCTTCAAAATTTTGGTTTAGTGCGGATTTTATACAGTCGTCTATGTATTTTTCTAAGTTGTATACTGCTATACAAATGCTAATTAGTGGCATTTTTTAGTAGTTCCTTTGTGTAATCGGTAAAAAAAGCTCTTTTTAAAAATACGTTTAAATCTATTAGCTCTTTTACGTTTTTGTGATTGTTGGTTATTGCAGAAGTAATTGCACTTTTGGAAATTGTTCCGTGGGCGCATATTACAACTGCGCAGTCTTTTTTTTCGCTTATTATTTCAGGAGTGGTTATTGCAAATCCCTCTATTTTTTCGCCTTGCTTTTTTGCGTCCGAATCTACTATGGTTATGTCTAAGTGATTATTTAGTTTAATTATATTTAAAAAACCCTTAAGTCTTGCACTTGCTCCATATAAAATAACAGGGTTTTTTAAGCTTTCTATATATTGATTAATTCCATTGCTTACAATCTTTGGAAAAAGCATTGGTATATTTACTGAATAATACTGCTGGCATTGAGGGCATAAATAACGGGCAGTACCTGCATTTACCATATTATCTGCGGAAACTAAAAAATCTTTTTTACAGTTTTTACAATTTATTTCTACTAATAACCGCTTTTTTACAGTATTTATTTCCTTTAGTGTGTACTTTTTAGGTGGGTACATCCTATTTTGAGTAGCGTTTTCTATTGTTTTTAAATTATTGAAAAACTCCTCGTCACTAAGTTTAGTAACATTAATTATAGGGCATCCGTCCTCCAAATACTTTATTTGGTTGTTTATAACCCCACTATTTACCGCATAATCGTATAACTCTGTACCCGGGCAAATACGTATTGCCACATAAGATAAAGGATATTGGTTATTTTTTATAAACCAATTTAAAGTTTTGTTAAAGGTTTCTTCTGTTTCCTCTTTATCTCCGAAAAGAAGCACCGCTCTCGTTGATATACCTGCTTTTTTTGCAATTTCCAACCCCTTTTCTATTCCCTCTATTGTAAGGTGCTTCTTCATACTTTTAAGTATAGTATTGCTTGCACTTTCAAATCCATAGGAAAGATATACTGCACCGCTGTTTTTCATTGCAAGTGCTTCCTCGTAGGTTATTTTATCTATACGCACTTGTGGAATCCACTTTATGTTATATGGTGCTATTCTATGGCAAAATTCCAACATTCTTTCTTTGTTTACAGACATAAGCTCGTCCGAAATACTTAAAAAATTAACCTTGTATTTCTCCACCAACAAATCTATTTCCGAAAACACATTATCTAAACTGCGTGCCCTGTATTTTTTACCGCTTGTATGAAAGCAAAATGTGCAGTTATACGGGCAAGAACGGCTTGTTACTATTATGGTGTTTATGTAATCATTTATAAACAGCAAGTCGTCGTTACCTTTTAACGTAAGATAATGCGCGTAGTCAAAGCCTTCATAATCCGGAAAGGGTAGCTCGTCTAAATTATGTATGTCCTCTCTGCCTTCAGTTATAATTATTTCCTTATTGCTATTTCTGTAAACAATTCCCTGCACGCTGTCTGCTGTCCTTTTTCCTTCTATAACATCCGCTAAATCTCTTATTGTGTATTCGCCTTCACCTATAATGCCGTAATCTGCATTTTGCATTCCTTCAAACACAAGCCTTGGAGAAGCGCTTACAAGTCCGCCACCGATTATTGCTTTCATATTAGGATTTTCCTCTTTTGCACTGTCTATTATTTCTTTTATATCACTATATTGAGGAGAAAGCCCACCCACTGCAATTACATCTATACTTTCTTTTTTTATATATGCTTTAATAACCCCTTGCACACTACCTTGCATAGAGTTAAGATTAATTGTATATACGCTTTTTCTTACAGCTTTTAAGCTACTGCTTATATATGCCACTCCCAAAGGAAAATGATAATGTTCATTAACATCCGCCGTAACCCTTGGCATAACCAATAAATAATTCATAAATTCTCCTTTAGTCTTTTGTTAATTAATCTGCTCCGCCCTTACACATTCTTTATTAAAATCAAACCCACAATAGCCACAAGCATGGATATACTCCGCTTTATAAAGCGCTTCAAGTTGCTTGCGCTTTTCCTCGGCGGGCAGCTTATCCTCTAACATATCCACGCAGTCCTCTTTGGGAATTAAATTAAGCTCGGCGGCACAAGCTGCGTATCCGCATAAATAGAATTTGCCGTCTATCATCTCCGTATAATCTCCTTTTAGAGTGCAATTTGCGTATACTTGCGCTATTTCTTCGGGGTTAAGCTTTTTGTCCTTAGGTTTATTTACCTTGTACCATTGTGTAGTGTCCTTATAAACATCATACACAAGCCCTGTTTTTTCGCACTCCTTTTGCACATCCTCCAGCTTATTTGAGTATTGTGCGTAATCGTTTAACTGCAAATAAGTAATATTACCGCAAAACCCCTCTAAAACAGGCTGTTTTGGTATTATTGTACCGTTTGTAAGTACGTGTATCCTTAAAATATTGCTAATTTTAGATACTTCTTTGCATATATGTATTAGTTTTGGATGCAAAAGGGATTCTCCTCCCAGCAAAGTCAGCACTTCTATTGCATCCACACTTTTTGCAAGCTCCTTAATGCTCTTTATAACAGCATCACCATCATAATGCTTTGGATTTTTAAAGTGAGTAATTAAATGACTGCACTCCTTGCATTTTAGTGTGCAATTTTGAGTAATAATTACACCCACCATGTAAATATTAAATGCCTTTTTGTTGTAATAACAGTTGTGCATTGTATTGTAAATGGCTTTTTTGGCTACATCTCTTTTTATTACTTCTTTTTGATAGTTGCAAAAAAGCATATCTGCATGTAAAACAGTTTTAGCCCCTGCATTTTTAAGTTGCAAGGTTACCTCTGCAACATTGACTTTATTATACAGACAAACATATATTAAGGCATCACCATAGCTTTGACACACTTCATCAACACTAAGTACGGGTACACCACAAAAGGTTGTACCCTGTTTTTTAGTATCGTTATCGCAAAAGCATACCACCTTTTTATTTAGTTGTTCCACCGCTAATTTTGCACATTTGCCATAAACTCCGGCGCCAAACAGGCATATGGGCAAGTGTGTATTAATTAAGTCCTGCTCCCCTTTAAGCATTGCGTGGTAATACCTTTCAAAATTCATTAGTCCTCTTCCTTTTGTCGTGCCACCGGTATTTGCGTTGTAAAATCAAAATTACAGTATTTACAAGCGGTTGGTGGGGTGTTTCCCTTAAGCAAAGTATGTATTTTGGCTTTGCGCTCCTCTATGCTTACACTATCGTCCAAAAGATTTACGTAGTCTGTGCTTTTGTTTTCCACCAACCCTAAAATTTTGGTTGTGGAGGAATAATTGCATATATGCAACTCCCCCTGTTGAATGGCGCTACAACCCTTGCCCCAACAACATACATCGTAAATCTCTCTTGTTTCCTCTTTATTTCTGCCGGGTTTTAGAGGCAAGCCCACCGCAAACCAGCTTGTGTCCTCGGGCATAACGTCTGTTACAACGCCCTCGCTACTTAGTATATCGTCTAATTTTCCAATATTCTTAGAAAGTTTACCGTAATTGCTTATTGCCACATAGCTGACATATTTTTTTATGGCATTAATAACTTGCTTAGAGGGGATAATAGTGCCGTTAGTTACCATCCTTATGGTTTTTATATTCTCCCTCTCTCCTGCGTATTTAATAATTTCATCAATATTGGGATGAAGAAGTGGCTCCCCACCCACTATGGAAAGTAAATCTATGTAATCCACACTATTTGCAAGGTTTTGAATGCTCTTAATAACTTCCTCTTTTGGATAGTGTTTTGGGTTAGTGTAATGGGTGATTAAGTGTCCGCAATCTACGCATTTTAATGTACATTTGTTAGTGGTTACTACAAGCACATGGTTAATAACGTCTTCTTTAACAGGGTTTTCAAAAAGCATTTTGTAATTTTGGGTTTTGGGACGGTGCAATATTTTTGTATGAAAATCATATAAAAGTGCCGTACAATCCTCTATGTTTTTAGCACCCTTTTCCTTTAATTGTTTGGTTACCTCAACTAAGTTGGCGTTATCGTAAAAACACAAATAAAATACTGGGTTTTTATATTTTTTTAGTGCCGCCTCAACGCTAAGCACTTCAAGTCCGCAAAACTTTTCTTTTTGCTTTGCTGTGTTATTATCGCAAAAACAGCTTGCCGTCTCTCCCTTGGCTTTAAGCGCCAAAAGGACGCATTGCCCCAATCTTGATGCTCCGAATACTATTATTTCCATATGCTAAGTACCCCTTTTGCTTGCTCCGCTCGTTTGGTTTTAGGCAAGGAGTAAATCTCGCAATAATCGCACACATTTAACACCTTCTTATTTTGCGTTAGGTTTATAAACCCTGCTTTTAACTCCTCGTCCGTTAAGTTGTCGTTCAAAAAGTCCACGTAGTCCTCCCCTCCCTTTTCTACTGCATTAAAAGGGGCTATTGCCGCCGAGTAATCGCATAGATGATACTGCCCGTTTATTAGTTTTGAGGCTACATCAACCCAAAAGCACTCTGCAAAGTTTGCGCTGTTTTCCTCTATGTTTCGGTTATGCTTATATGGCTTGTTTTGCTTATACCAGTAGGTTTCTTCCGGTAAAATATTATACAAAATATTATATTGCTTAAGTTTAGCAATAAGTGTCTCTGTGTTTTTAGAAAGTGCGCCGTAATTACTTAGGGTTATGTGGGTTACACTATTTTTAAGGCTTTGCAACATCTCGTCTTTTGGCAGTAGAGTGCCGTTTGTGGTTAGCACTAAGTTTGCAATATTGGGTATTTTAGACACTTCTTCGCAAATATCGTTTAAATTGGGATGCAAAAAAGGCTCTCCACCCATAATTGTCAGTATATTTATGCAGTCTACCGTTTGGGCAAGGCGTTTTATACTTTTAATTATGCCCTCTTTTCCGTGGTTTTTGGGGTTTTTGTAGTAGGGTATAAAAACACCGCATTCCTTGCACCGCAATGTGCATTTTTCCGTAATTATTGCGGAAACGTTTTTAATTATTATTTTGTTTTCGCTGTATCGCAAATCGTAAAGCCCCTTTGCAAAGGCTTGGTTGTCCACCTTACGTTTAACTACTTCTATAGAGTAGGCAAAAAACAGTATGTCTTTTTGGCAGATATTCTTAAACCCTGCCTTAATTAAACTGTTTGTGATTGCAATTTCGTTTTTTAAATCAAACACGCACACAAACACCTTTGCATTTGGTGCTTTTTTAAATCCTTCCTCCATGGCAAGTAACTCTATGCCATCTAATTTATTGTTGCCGTTATCGCAACAACAAACTATATTTTGGTTAAAGTGTTTAAGTGTTTTTAGCGCAATGGCTCCCATTTGCCCCGTGCCAAAAATTATTACGTCCCCTTTGGTTTTTAGCCCTTCTAAATCCTGTAAAAGCAAGTTATAGTATTCCTTAAAGCTCATTTAACTGCACACCCCTTTTTACAGTGATTTTTTCTGCAAGGGTGCAGTAATCGCAAATATCTAATAAATCCGCTAAAAACAATTCGGCTATTTGCCCTCTTATATTGTCTATCCAGCGGATATTAACGGATTGGAGATTTTCCCCTTCCTCCTTATACAGCCCTGCCGCCTCCACAGAGGCATGATAGCCACATAAATAAAGCTTACCTTTTTGCAATAGAGGGCATTTTTTAGCAATAAAGCACTCACTAAAAAGAGCTTTATTCGCCTCCTTGCCCCTATTGTATTTTTTAGGTGGCAGAGATTTATACCAGTAGGTTTCTTGCGGTATTATTTCGTAAACGATATTATACTCTTCTAATTTCGCTACAAGCTCCGTCAATTTTTTTGAGTTTTCGCAGTAATCGCTAATGCTTAATATTATGCCTAATTTTGCAATTACCTCTAAAATATGGTTTTTAGGTACTATTGTACCGTTAGTTACAATGTTTACCGTTTTTATGTTACTAAACTGCATTATATGGCTTATAATATACTCTAAATGGGGGTGCAAAAATGGCTCTCCGCCGTACACACCTAAGGATTCTATGGCGTCCACACTGCCTGATAGTTTAGAGAAATCCTCTATAATTTCCTCTTTATCGTAATTTATAGGTGAATCAAAATAATTAATGAGCGACCCGCAATCCACGCATTTAAGCGAGCATTTTTCCGTTATAATAAGCCCCACATTTCGCAAATTTAGGTTGTTTTCATTTGGGTAATACAACTGCCACATAGCAAATAAATACTCGTCTTTTGCTATTTGCCTGCCAATAACCTCAAACCAATACAAATACAGCAAGGCTTCAAAGGTGTAAATTTGGGTGTACTCCTCTTTTTTAAGTTGATTTGTGATGGTGGCTATACTTTCTTTATTATAAGAGCATATGTAAAAAACGGCGTCTTTATGCGCCTTACTTATACGATTTAAGGGTAGTATTTCTAAGTTGTGCAAGGTTTTTCCCTGCATATTAGGGTTGTTGTCGCAAAAGGCTACTACGTTTTTTTTATAGTGCTTTGCCACTTTATAGGCAATACTGCCCATGGATAATGTGCCAAAAAGCAATATTTCTCCCGTATATTGCTTAAATTCTTCAATTTCTTTTTTTAGTTTTTGTTTGTATTCCAAAAAATCCATATTGCTAAAACCTGTCTTTACCCCTAACTGTTTTTTCTATATTAAAACTGCAATAATCGCAAGCGCCAAGCACCTTGCTTTCAAAATCCAATTTTTGAACGTCTCCCCAAATATCCTCACTTTTATAAATATCCACGCAGTCTTTTTCCATATTTTCGTAATTTTGGTTTAGGCTTAAACTGCCTGCAAAACAACAACCAAAGTATTTTGTGTGCATTATTTCCGTACTTTGAGTACGATAAAAACAACACTCGTAGAGTTTCTGGTTTTCCTGAGTGGTTCTGTTATGTTTTTTGGGGGGCTTTACCTCGTACCAAACATCAATATCTTCCGCAAGGCAATTTGGTATGTTGTATCTGTCCAGCGCATCGGTAAGCTCCGTCTTTTTTGCGGAGTGCTCTTCGTAATCGCTTATTTGCACGCAAACTCCGCTTTGCTTTAAGCTTTTATAATCAATATCCGGCGCAAGTGTACCGTTTGTGTTTATGCGTACCGTCAGTACATTTTTGTTTTTGGAAATTCCCTTGCAAATCTCAACTAAATCCTTATGCACAAAGGGCTCTCCACCAATTACGTTAATATTATGCAGATAATTAAGTCCGTTTAAAAACTTTTTAGCCACCTCAATTACCTCTGCTTTGTCAAAATTTTCCGGGTTTTGTATGTGAGGCATTAGAGTACAGCAATGCTTACAGCTAAGGGAGCATCTTGATGTTATAAACAGAGAAACATCTCTTAAATTGGCATTACTCTTGCCCTCGTAAATATTTTCAAGTAAATCCAAGGCTTGTTTGGAGGTAAAACCTCTATTGGTGGCATTTAAAATATAACTGTAATAAATTGCCCCTTTTGTATGTATATTATTAAACCCTATTTTTTTTAGATTTTCGTGAGCACTCTTAATATTGTCATTATTAAACAGGCAAATAACTACGTGGGCATTAGGGTATTTTCCATACGCCTCTTTTGGTGATAGTATCTCCACACCCTTAAAACAGGTGTTATGCTTTTTTTCGTCGGCATCACAAAAACAAACAGGCTTAATGTGTATATCGTAAGCGGAATATAATGCAATGCTACCTGCATATTTTGCGCCGTATAAAATTACCTCTTTAGCGTCTTTAATTGCTTTAAGCTCCGCTTTTAGTACAGCCTCATAACTCATGTAAATGTACCCCCTGCCTGTTCTCCTCTTTTTACAATGCTATCCTCGTTAAAAATAAAGTTGCAATAATCGCAACAGTTTAAAAATTTTGTGTTTTCTATATACTCCGTCAGCCTTTCTTTTAGGCTGTGGGTATTTTGTAAATCTACGCTGTCTGTATTTGAGGATGTGTAGCTGTCTAACTCCTCGCACACTCCGCAAAAAGTACATTCGT
The DNA here is from genome assembly GCA_964628515.1 of uncultured Christensenellaceae bacterium. GTDB lineage: Bacteria > Bacillota > Clostridia > Christensenellales > Christensenellaceae > CAZVNZ01. The sequence goes on along the minus strand of CAZVNZ010000001.1, from coordinate 176,949 downwards.
AGTATTTATTGTTTATAATAGTTGGGTTGTTGTGCCTTGCAAAGCAGTTTTTGTATTGCTCCGCTTTTGCCTCGTCCCTTAAATTTCTTGCTGTGGGATAAGGCATTTTATACCACAAATCTGTATCATCAACATAATAGTAGGGAATATCGTATTCCTCTAAAACGGCTATAAGTTCATGCTTTTTTTTGGACAGCTCGTGATAATCGCTAATTCTTACGACTACACCGCTGTCTTTTAGTTTTTGATAGTCTATTTTAGGTACAAGGGTAGCGTTTGTAATAAGCTCTAAAAACATAAGTTTGCTTGAGGCGGTAATTTCCTCGCAAATTTCTGCAATATTTGGGTGCATTAGTGGCTCCCCTCCAAACAGTGGCATAAACACAACGCCGTCCATAACATCTAAGTAGTTTAGTGCACTTTTTACAATTTCCTCTTTGGGATAGTGCTTTTTTCCTTTAAAATAGGGCACTAAGGAAATACAGTCTTTGCAGTTTAGTGTGCATCTTAGTGTCGTAAACAGTATAGTTTCGTGAGAAGTTAAATAGTTTTTGTTTGAGTATAATCTATTTAGAAGTTTTGCAACTTCCCCTTTGTTTATACCTCTTTTAGTTAGATTGTATACATAGTTATACAAAAGCAATTCGCAAGAAATCGAGTTTTCAAAACCATGCTCGTTTAGTTGCTTGCAAACCTCCTTTAGCTTTTCTTTGTTAAACAAACATACTATTACAACTGCGTCCTCGTATTTTGCTTTTGCCTCCTTTATGGTAAGTACGGGTAGTCCTATATAGCCTTCTTTAAGATTTTCTGCATTGTTGTCGCAAAAACATACGGGGGTTATTCCCATTTTTTTTATAGAGTACAAGGACAAAAATCCGGCATATTTAGCACCAAATAAAATAATTGGTTTTTCTCCTGCGATAGTCCGCAAGTATTCTAATTGTTTTTCGTAATCCATTTAACTTAATTTCCTTTTTTTATTTGCAAACCAACGGGTACTTTTTTGCTTGGGTCTACACCGCAATAATCGCATGCGCTAAGTGTTTTTCTGCGCTTTAGTAAGGCAGTAATATCTTCCCTTATATTTGTAGAGTTTTCTAAATCCACGTAATCTTTTTTATTTGCACTAAACTCTTTATATATTAAATTGCTGTAACCTATGGTAGAACAGGTGTAAAAGCCGTTATTTATTATTACACTACACTCTTCTCCAAAAAAGCAGTAATCAAAATTACGTTTTCTTATGGGTGAAGTCTGCTCGTTTTGCACAAAGGGTTTGCACTCCGTCCATTCTGTAGTATCGTTTATAACATTATATATTATGTTGTTTTCCTCGCAAATTTTTATAAACTCGTTTTTTGCCTTGGAAAGCGTGCCGTAATCTCGTAAATCTATTGCCACGCCTAACTCTCCTAGGGCTTTAAAGTCCACTTTTTTAGGTATGCTAACCCCGTTTTCCGCAATTCTTATATTAAGCACATTTTTGTATTGTGATGCATACCTGCACAGCTCTACAATATCCGGATGAAACAATGCTTCTCCGCCACTAAAGCCCAAGCTTATAGACGCATCAATATTAGTTAGCATAGCATCTATGCTATTAAAAAAAATTTCCTTGCTAAAATGCTCATTTTTAGTAAAAAAAGGAATTTGTGCAGAACAGTTGTCGCAATTAAGAGAGCATATTGTAGTAATAAAAACCGCAATATTTTCAAAAATCAAACTGTTGCTTTGCTTAGTTTTTAAAGTATAAATTAATTTGCCTGCCTGCTCCTCTGTAAAACCTCTGTTTGTTGCAAGGGTTAAATAAATATATAATAGGGCATAGTGGCTAATGCTTTTACTTATGCCTTCCACTTGCATTTGTGATTTTGCCGCATCCTCGTTATTTGGGTTTAGCAAACAGTATATAACCGTACCGTTTGGATAAAGCATAGCCGCTTCTTTTGGAGAAATAATATTAACCCCGTAATATTTTTGGTTATACCGTAAAGTATCGTTATCGCAAAAGCAAACGGGGGTAATGCCTAAGGCGCTTAAGGCTTTATACGCTACCCCCCCCATATATTTGGCACCAAAAAGTATAATTTCCTTGCTTTTTTTAAGCTGTGCCACTTCCTTTTGTATCTGTACTAAAAACTCTTCCATTATATTGATTCTCCCGATATTTGTGTTGCTAACTCTATTATTTCATCATCATCACCAAAAAACGCCTTGGCAATTTCTGTATAGATGCACATTTGCATTTTGTCTTTGCGTAAATAGCTTATATATAGCTTAAAATACACCCCTTCTCTGTCTATTGGGTTATCCTTTAGTATACTGTTTAGTTTTTGCTGTGCTAAGTTAATATCCCCCTCGTCTAAGGCATCGAGTATTTCGTTTTTAATTTGAGGCAAGGGCAGATTTATACATTTTGTGGAGTAATAGACTTTAAAGGTTGCCACCATATCCTCAAAACTTGGATATTCTTTTTTGCCTGTGGTAGAGTCAAAAAACTTGGATATTACTTGTAAACTCAAATAGTTATACAAAATTTTATACTCCGAGTTATTAATAAGTAATGAAATTAAAAAGAGACTTCTTACCTCAGAATCGGCAAAGTCCTCTCCGTTATAAAAAAGAAGTAGCTTAACAGGTAGCCTATTTGCAAATTTTAAAACAGTATCATCAGTCTTTTTACCATAATACATCAACGCTTTAACGCAGGCTGTCAACATTTCCAAATTAAGTGCATAGCTGTTTGAGTATTTATTTGCCTTAATTATTTCCTCTAAGCACTCTATTTTAGCCACAAAGCTCTCCTCTGATTTATCCGTTTTGGTTGTCATTAATTCTGTCACACTAACAAAATATACGGAATAGAGAAATTTAATTGTCTCCTTATTCTCGCATTTTAAGTGCTTTATGAGTTTTAGCCCTTCGTCAAACAATACACCGTATGCGTAAGTGCGTTGCACAAAGTTTGTGTTTTTGTAAAACCCTCCCGATTCCTTTGTTCTGTAATAATAATAGGGCTTTTCTACAGTTACAAAGCTCGAGCATTTTTGAATGTACAAAAAGCACACAAGCGTATCTCCCTCCTGCCCTATTTTTACTTTACCGCAGTAGTCTAACATTTCTTTTATATGCTCTTTATAAAAATCGTAAATATATATTTTACCCCATTGAGGGCGCAAATTACCGTATAGTAATATAAAATCTTCTTCTGAAATTGTATCCCCTTTTTTATATAAAAGTTTAGGCGGAATTCTTTGTGCTGTACCTACTTCGTTAAAAAAGCAAGTACCTGTAACAGCTATTTGTGCATTGGTCTCTTCCAATTTTGCTTTGCTTGCTCTTAAAAAATCTTTATGGAAATAATCGTCCGCATCTATGGTGGTAAAGTATTTGCCGTCCCCTCTGTGTACACCGCAAATATGCTCTTCTCCCTCGGGAATTGTGCCTCTAAGTCCAAGAGGTTCTCCGTTATTATGAAACCCATTAATTTTATTTCTGAGCACCACAATACGCTCATCCTTTTTTGCGTAGCTTTCTATAATTGCTCCGGTATTATCCGTAGAGCCGTTATCTCTTATTATATACTCAAAGTCCCCTTCCGTTTGGTTAAGCACACTTTTGATTGTTTCGTCTATGTACTCCTCCATATTATATGCAAGGGTAAAAATTGTAAATAAAGGTTTAGCCATAATTAATTATTCTCCATATATTTATTTAAAAAATCTATTTCAAAGTCCATAATATACGGAGAATTTCTAAATTCCTCGTAATTTTTCCCTAAAACTTCCCTTATGTGTTTTTCCTGCCTGTAGCAATCTTTTAAGTTGTTTAAATTTATTTTATTTAGCATGGAAATCATATAAGACCACTCGGAATACAAGGCATAATCTGCAATATCCGGAAGTTTTGCGGATAAATACTCCGTCCTTTCTTTAAAGGCGGCAAAGTATTCATCTAATTGCTTTGGTGTAATGCGTAAATCGTTAGTGGTAAAAACAGAGTTATTGGTTTGATGGCGCACAAAACAGTATTTTGGCAAACCTTGAGCTGCAATTTTTTTGGCTTGTGCAAATATTTTATAAGTAAAGGTAATATCGTCGTAGTTGCCCGAGGTATTAAACTTAATTGTTTCAAAAAGTTCTGCCTTAAACATTTTTGTGGGCATAGCGGAATTCAGCTTTCTGCGCTTTAGCAGTTCCACTACACTACTGCTTGCATTTGCGCAATATCTTTCCTCAAAAACATACTGGGGAATTACCCTGCCCTCCACCTCTTTTGTAGAACCGCAAAAACAGCCCTCGGCGTCAAACTCCTCTATTAAGTCCACCATAAAGGAAAGCATATCGAGCGCTATTTTATCGTCGTCGTCCACAAAGGTAATAAGACTGCCTTTTGCCAACTCTACCCCTGCGTTTCTGCCTGCGCTAATGTTTTTGTCCTCTCTGCGCAGTAATTTAATTTTGCTGTGGGTGTTTGCAATAGCCTCGCATATTTCCTTAGTGCCGTCCTTGCTTGCGTTGTCAATTAAAATAAATTCAAAGTTTGGATAGCTTTGATTAAGTATGTCCTCTATGGCATTTTTAACCATAGTTTTTCTGTTGTGGGTAAGCATAATTACACTTACAAGTGGTTTCATAAATTCTCCGATTCGTTACTTACTTTATTTTAGTAGAAATAATAGCAACAATAGTAATTATTATACATACTAATGGTATCATAAAACCATTTTAAAGTAAATCATTTATTAAATGCTCTTTGCATGCAACCACTAACATTTGTGAATTTTTTATGAATATTTAAGCAAATACGGCACAAATATAACATTTCCCTATGGCATTTACTTAAATAATATGCTAATATGTTGGTATAATTCTACACAAAGGAGTGAATGTAATGAAAAAAATTATTTTTTCAGTAGTTTTAGTTGCTCTAATAGCAATATCCCTGTTTGCGGTAGGATGCACGGCACAGCCGGCAGCACCTGCGGCAAGCGAAGCTCCCGCATCGGAAGCACCCGCATCCGATGCGCCTGCAAGCGAGGCACCGGCATCTGAGGCACCTGCCAGCGAAGCACCGGCAGAAGCACCTGCTGATGCACCCACGGCAAGCTCTGTAATAGTATCCACAGACCCAACCTTCCCCAGCGGAGAAGAGGTGTATGTACGCACAGAGTATAAAAAGGGCGATTCTCAATTCCAGTTATTTGAGGACGAAATGAAAAAGCAAAACCTAACAGGCGAGCTTTTATACGTAGTTGAGATTGACGCCTACGAAAAACACTTAAACGAGTGGATGAGCGTAGTAGAAGGTATCTACAACCTAACCCTACCCTTAGCAAATGCCACAGACGGACAGGCAGTAACAGTAATGCAAAACAATAAAATGACAGGCGGAGTAATTGTGCATCCTGCCGATTTAAGCGAAGTTAAAGGTGGCAACATAACCGTTAGCCTCCAAAAAGGCGCAGCTGAAACCAACAACTTTGGGCTTGGCTTATTTGGGTTTATAGCAGATAAATGAATTGCTACTGAGGACACGGTTTATAACCTTGTAGAAGCCCAAGAAAAAGACGGAAAAATATTAGTAACTTTGCAACCGGCGCAGTATTACGAGGGGGAAGACGGCATGGTAATCAACTTTGATGATAAAGCAGTAACACTACCCTTGCAAAAAGGAATTACCGTTACAGTGCCCACACCCACGGATTTTACAAAGCCTACGGAAATTAAAGGCGAGGAGCTAAGCAAATATTTATCCGCCAACGCAAGAAAGGTGGGCAACAGCCTACTTGTAAATGCAACAATAAAAAATGAGGAAATAACAGCGCTTGCATATATTTACACACCTTAAGCATATGCACTAATATATAGTTGCAAGCAATATCAAGAAATTTAAAAAAGCCGTAATATGCAAAACATTTGCTGTTTCGGCTTTTTTTGTTAAAAAAACATGGGCTCTCAAATTATTTCAATTTGTTCTAATTTTATGGTAAAATATTTTACATATTTGTTTTATGGTTAATCAGACAGGAGATTATTATGGAAAGTGCTACTTCCTTACTTTTTATTTTGATTCTTATACCCACTTTAGCGTTTATTACGTGGAAAGTGGCAAAAGAAAAGGAGCGTGCCACCAAAAGCCTAAAAAAATTTACCGCTGTATGCCCAAAAGGCTACCGCATTGTCTTTTTAGTAGGTGCATGGTTTTGTATGGGGATATTTGCCTTTGTTTACTTCTACAACGGTATCCGTTTTAACGATTACGACCCTGACGCACTTATGCTTGGGCTGGTTTTAGCCCTTGTATTTGCTTTTATTTGGCTTGCTACTATGCTGTGGAAGCTACGTGTTGAGGGCACTACCCTTACTTACGTAACTTTTTTGGGTTTTAAAAAGCAAACCACTATTGATTGTGTAGATTGCGTAAAACAAACGGACCAAGGCTCCTTTATAATTTATGCTAACGGTAAGCGCTTTGGTACGGTAAACAGCCATTTTAAATGCGTAAGTAATTTTCTGCAAAGGTGCGAGAAAGAAAGCATTTCAATTAAACCGCAATGCGCACATCCCCTCACAAAATGCAGGCTGTATTTATCTGCTATGAAACCCATGTTAGTAATGACATTGGTGTTTGCCGTAATTTTTTTGATTATCGCCGTTGTACTTTTTTTTAAAGAGGGCGCAGACCCTGTGCCCTTCCTTATTTTTACACCCTTTATATGCGTATTTCTTATTGCGCTAATATCTCCCCTTCCCCTTCGTGGTATCTTTCATATATCACGACAGGAGTCCCTCCTTGGCTTTAGTTTTAATGAGGAAATGAAGAAATATCATACACAAGGTGTTAAAAACACGGACGACATATGGTTTATAGATGTAGACACTGCACATATCATCGCTTTTCGCAGAGATTTTATTTTGTCCATAGGTGGTATTGGCAACAATGACGGACAGGAAATGCAAGTAAAGGTAACCGTAGCGGACGGCAAAATAATTAAGGTGCGTTCCTCCCGAAGTAGCCTTGTTAGCTTTAAAAATTGGTTTAAGTCTAATTAAAACCTTTCCAAAAGCTCCTCTATGCACTCTAAAACCCCGTCGTAATCAAACATTGCAATGCACTCTTTAATTTTATCTAACTTGATACTGATGTCCTCTTCCCAGCCAAAGCCTTTTACTTTGGCTAAAATATCCTCTATTCTGCCGATATTTGCCACTTCCGCATACCCTTCCATTTCCTTTAGGGCGTCTTTTAAGTAGGCTAAATCCCCCTTGGGTTTTTCCTCTTCTTTTGCATCGCCACCCATACTTTCTTGAATATAAGGCTCCATACCGTCTAAAGTTTCCTCGAATGAAGTTAGAAAAACATCTATATTATCATCAATATATTGTATATTATTGTTATGCGCCGCCTCTTCTAATTTTGCCGCCATAACGGACAGCTCCATTGCCCCTATGGTTGCGGATGCGCTTTTAAGTGCGTGTACCTCCGTTTTAAAATCCAAAATTGCTTTTGCGGTAAAATGGTTCAGTAGAGATGCACATTTTTGTTTGCCGTCTCCGTAGTACACCCCTATTATTTGTTTGTAGTTATCCACTCCGCCCACAGATAAAACACCTTGGGCAACATCTACACCTTTTATGCGCCAGTCTAAAGTCTCGTGAGGTTTTTTACCCCTTTTGTCCTTGGCATTTTTAATTTTTTTAGATGCAGGTATCCATTTTGCAAGAATACCCCCCAGTTTTTTAACCTCTATGGGTTTAGCAAGAAAATCGTTCATGCCTTCGTTGATAAACATTTCTCTTGTGCCCACAATGGCGTTTGCCGTTAGGGCAACAATGGGTAGGGTGCGGAAATACTCCCCCTCTAACTCCCTTATGGCTATGGTGGCATCAATGCCGTCCATCTCCGGCATCATGTGGTCCATAAACACTAAATCGTATGTGTTTTCCTTTATTTTTTCGATGGCTTCTATGCCGTTTACAGCCGTATCTATATTAAATTGATAGGGTGCCATAAGCCCTGCCGCTACCTTTAAATTAACCGGATTATCGTCTACTACCAGTATACGTGCGGAGGGCGCGATAAAATTACTGTTTTCCGCCTCTCCCATTGTGTAGTCTCCGAAATACTTTTGTCCGTTTAGCATATTTGCCATTTGCAAGCAGTTAATGGGGAAGAATATCAAATAAATACTTTCGTCGTCTATTACCTCGCCATAATCTGCGTATACTGCAATTTGAGAATTTATTTTATTTTTTTCTTTAAGTGCCTGTACCTTTTTAAAATGCAAAGATGAGGTTAAAATAAAATCGTAAGGCATTAGGCTTAAATTATCGTAAAGCTCGGACTGATTAATGCAAGAAACGCATGTGCAATCTAAGTTTTCTATGGTATGTTTTACAGAATTTAAAAGGAGCTCTCTCGGCTCGTACAAAAGTACATTTTTAGCACTTTGAACAAAAGAAAGTCTTTGATATTCCTTAAATTCTTGGGGAATTGTAACGGTAAAGGTAGAGCCTTTTTTATACTTGCTTTCTACATTTATACTACCTCCCATCATTTCGCAAAGCTGTTTTGAGATTGCAAGCCCCAGCCCTGTGCCTTCTATGTTTCTGTTTTTAGTGGTGTTTACCCTCTCAAACTCTTCAAAAAGTCGGGCAATATCCTCTTCTTTAATACCAATACCGCTATCCGTAACACTAAAACTTATATGCAACTTATTAGCTTCTCGTATGCCAAAAACTTTAATGGCGATATACCCGCCTTGGGTAAACTTAATGGCATTGCTAATGAGATTTATAAGTATCTGCTTAACACGAATTTCGTCCCCCAAAAGCTTTGCCGGAAGGGTGCTGTCTATATCCGTAATAAACATTAAAGGCTTACTTCCAAGGCGCATACGGGATATTGTTATAACATCGTTAAGTAAAGACGCAAGCTCGTAGGGGGCATTTACAATTTCTAACTTACCCGACTCTATTTTAGAAATATCCAAAATATCGTTAATAATATTAAGTAGGTTGGTGCAAGCGCTTTTAATGCCTATGGCATGCTCTGCCGATTGCCTGCCCTCGCTTTCCCTTAAAATAATTTCCGCAAGTCCCGAAATTGCGTTCATGGGGGTGCGTATTTCGTGGCTCATATTTGCAAGGAAGTTGCTTTTTGCCTTAGAGCTTAAAAGCGCCTCGTCTCTTGCGTTGCGTAAATCGTCCTCTTTTGCTTGGAGTTTGGCAAGCATTTCCTTTTGCTCTCTTAAATCTCTTGTGTACCCTGCCACTACGTAGCCATCTTTGTATTTAATGCGTACAAGGGTAACTTCTGCCGGAATGGGTGTGCCGTCTAATTTTTGGTGCGCCCACTCAAAACGACAGTACCCTTCCTCCAAGGCTTTTTTAATGCACTCCACTGCCTTTTGTGCGGAGGTTTTTCCGCAGGGTTGATACTCGGGGGATAACTCAAAAAATCGTTCTAAATACTCCTCTTGAGAATTAAGCTCAAAAAGCCTGACCGCCTCGTCGTTACATGTCATATTTTGCATGTCCGAAGTCCACAAATTAAGACATAGTGGGGTTGCGTTAAGCAAAAGCTGGGTGCGCTCCTCCATCTCCCTCATTTTTGCCTCGTTGTCCACCTTTTCAATAATGCTTGCAAACATAGCGCCGCTCATACTAAGCATTGCTTCTTCGCTTGCCGTAAAAAGTTTGCTGTTTTTGCAGTTGTCTACTCCAACAAATCCCCATCTTACACCATTTATGGTTACAGGGGCAATCAGTATGGATTTTACCCCCAAAGGCTCCATTATTTCCCTTTCCGATTGGGCTAAATCTACAACTGCGCTGTTTAAACACACACCTGCATCTATTGCTTTTACAAAGGAGGGTAGTTTGCTGTAAGGTATTTCCTCTACCTTATTTTTTATTGATACCGCATCGTTTATCCACTCGTACATAATCGAGCAAGAAATATCTCCCTTACTGTCTGTGTAGTCCTTCCATATATATACCCTGTTTTTTTGGGTGCTTTCGCATATAAGCCCTAAGCAGTTTCTTATTAGGGCATCAAAATCGTCTTTAGAGTTGTAGGTTAGCAAATCTCTTGAGATTTTATTAACCGTCCAAAGCATTCTGTCTTGCTCTATAAGCTCTTTTGTGCGTAAAGTTATTTTACTTTCTAAATTTTGATGATTTTCTTCTAACTTCCTAAGTGCATCTTTTAAATGGTTTTCCGAGTTTTTTAGGGCATCAATATTTAAGTGCCCCCCAATTAAACGGGTGGGTTTGCCCTCGCTGTCCCTTGCTACTATCCGGCCTAAGTCCCGTGTCCAAATGTAGCTGCCGTCCTTGCGTTTCATTCTTACTTCGCATTCGTATTTTGAGGTTTTACCCGTAATATAATCGTCCAAAGCTTTTAGGGTGGGTTGTAAATCGTCGGGGTGGTTCATCCCCTCCCATTCCTCCATAGAGCCGTTTATTTCATCTTGTGTGTATCCAAGCATACGCAGATATTCGTCGTTATAACGTATGGTATTGCCCAAAATATCCCAATCCCACGTACCAAGCTCCGCCGCACTAACCGCAAGGTCTAAGGTTTCTCTGCTCTCTCTTAGTTGCAACTCCGCCTTTTTTAAGCGGGTAACATCTTGCAATACCCCCACAAAACGCAAGGGTTTTCCCTCTTTTGAGTATTCCGTAACCTTGCCTTTATCCTGTGCCCAAATAATACTGCCGTCCTTGCGCCTCATACGAAATTCCGCTTCGTACACAGGTTTTTCTCCGCTTAAGTGTTTGTGTATTTCCTCGTTTGCATACTCCAAATCCTCGGGGAGTACCATATTTTCCCATGTATTCACCAACTGAGGCAATTCTTCTAAGGTATAGCCTAAAATTTCTGCCCACTCAGAGCTGTATATAACTTTATTTGATGACACGTCCCAATCCCACGTGCCGATATTTGTTATTTTAAAAAACTCGTTTAGCTGATTTTCCGAAAGTTCGCAAGCTGTCTTATCCCTCATTGTTATCTCTCCTTTTTTGGTAAATATCCCCGTTATCGGCTGTTTGCGCAATTCTTTTAAATATCTCCGAAACGCTTTCAAACACATCTACTAAAAGAGGGTCGAAGTGAGTGCCTCGCTCGCTTAAAATAATTTCCTTGGCATCCTCGTGGGTATATGGTTTTTTGTATGGGCGCTCGGATATTAGTGCGTCGTACACATCCACTATTGCCATAAGTCTACCCTCTATGGGTATTTGTTTTTCTTTAAGCCCTTTGGGGTAGCCTGTACCGTCCCATCTTTCGTGATGCGCCCCTGCAAAAGATGCCGCAATTTCCAAAAACTTTTTTTCCTGCACGCTGGACATTGCATAGCGTATAGCATCCTCGCCTAAAGCCGTATGGGTTTTCATAACCACAAATTCGTCCATTGTAAGTTTGCCCGGTTTTAGTAAAATACTGTCTGGTATGGACATCTTGCCCACATCGTGGAGTTGAGATGCGTGGGTAAACAGATTATCATCCACATCCAAAAACTCTTCTTCGTATATTTTTTGCTTTCTGACTTCGTCTAAAAGCACCTTCATATAGTTTTGGGTGCGTATTAAATGCCCACCGGTAGAGCCGTCCCGTCTTTCCACCATATCGGACAACACATGTACTATGGAGTATTGTAAGTCTGCAATTACCTTTGTTTTTTCTTCCACCATTTTTTCTAAGTTGTTGCTGTATTGTTGAAGTTGCAAGTGTAATTGTACACGTTTTAGTAGCAAAGGAAAGGAAAAGGGTTTTGTAATATAATCCACGGCACCTAAATTAAGCCCGTCAAACTCGCTGTTGCTGTCGTCTTTTGCCGTAACAAAAATTACAGGCACATTAGCAACGGGAAGGGGGGATTTTTTAATTTCTTTTATAACATCAAAACCGTTCATTCCCGGCATATCCACATCAAGCAAAATTAAATCTGGGGTTACTCTTTCAAATAGCTTTAAGGCTTTTTCTCCCGATGGAATTAAAAGTACATCGTAATGTTTTTCCAGTGCCATGCGTGCAATATTAAGGTTAGTAACGTTATCGTCTATAACCATAATTTGCATTTTATGTTTTTCGTCCATTTTAGTTTGCTCCTATTTACACTCGCATATAATTATTTGTTTTTATACTTTGTAATATCTATACTGCTTATAAGACAGGCGTTTTTATTGTCCGACCACTCAATCCACGTTGCATCCGTATGTACATAAAGGTTAAATTTTTTATTGTAAACCTCCATGGAATACTTGCGTGTAGTCTCGGATAGTTGTGCCATGGGGCAGTCCTCGCAAGGTGCTTCGTTGCCTCTGTATGCGCTGTAACATTTTTCCCCAAGGGAGCTTTTGCCTGTGGTGTTTATAACATTTAGGTTTTCGTACAACACATCGTAGCTTTGTTTATCTATAACATAAGCGTAGTTGCTCATATTATCCATAATGGACTCCATAGCTTTATGGTGAGATTGCTTTTTTTGCGCACTTCGATGTTTAAGCAAAAAGGTTGCAAGCACATGGCATATTGTGCATATTTCGTCTATTTCCATATCTGTGGGTACTCTGTGTGCCACGCAATCATCAAAACCGATAAAGCCCACAAGCTTGCCTGCGTCCATAATGCCAAACTGAAACATAGAAACAATGCCTTGTGGCTCTAAAACCGCCCTTTCTAAAGGGGCGAGGTCGTCTATACTTTTTAGTATAAACATTCCTGTTTTATTAAAGTTGGCGGTGGAGGTGGCAACGGCTTCTAAGGGTATATTTTGCAAATTTTGTATTTCCGCACCAATACCGTTTGCACACCATTCAAAAGTGTTGGAGGTGGTTTTGTTATCCGAAGAGGTTTCAAAAATATAACCTCTGGAAAACCCGAAAGATTCCGTAACAAGGCGGAGTACCGATTGTATGGAGTTTTTGGTGTTTTCCGAATCGTAAAGAAGTTTAAACACGTATTCTATACGGTTATCCTTAAAACTTTTTTTAACTATATTAGACTCTATTTCCGTGCGTGCGGAAACATAGGTGTGTTTTAGATGTATATTATAGAAGGAATAGGAGTTTTTGCCCTTTGCTTTTGCGTTGTACAGTGCCATATCCGCTTTTGTGTAAAGCTCGCTGAATTCCTCCCCGTGCTCGGGGCATAGGGCAATGCCTATACTTGCGGAAATATTTACCGCAACATCCCCCTCTTTATAGGTTTTGGAAAAAAGCGAGCAAATTGCCTTTGCCTTTGCCTTTAAAAGCTCGGTAGAATTATAGTTTTTAAGGAATATGAAAAATTCGTCGCCACCCACACGCCCGATAATATCGTCCGAGCGAAACAAAGGAGGTAGCACCTCTGCTAGTCCGTTTAGTACGACATCGCCGTACAAATGCCCAAAGTAGTCGTTAATATCTTTAAAGTTGTCTATATCTATTATCATCAGTGCGCATTTTTCCTCTTGAAGTTTGCGCTGTTTTAAGATTTCGGTTATTAAATGCTCTGTTGCCGTTTTATTGTAAAGCCCTGTAAGTTGATCTCTTTGTGCAAGCTCGGAAAGCTCGTCTATTTTAATTTTATGCTGTGTAACATCTATTAATCTGCCCACCGTTCTTACAGGAGTGCCACTATCATCCCTTATAATATTGCTACGGCATAAATACCAGACATTTTCTCCATTTGGGTCTTTTAGGTGTATTTCTTCCTCGAAAATATCTTTTTTGCAATTATTGTAGTTTTCTGTGCAAAATAAAATGTTCTCTTTGTTTACAGAACCGTTCTCCTCGCTGTGTTTTAGCAAAGATTCTTTGTATTTATGCAAAATTTCCGGCATTTTAAACCTGTCTGCAAAGTTTTTGGAGTACCTCATGGAGTCTGTAAGAATATCGTAATCAAAAAAAGCATCGTCGGACAGCATTGCAATAAGCTCGTTGAAGGTTTGCTCCTTTTCTAACTTTTCCAAAGTCTGTTGATGATCGCTTATATCTACAATAACTATGTATATTTTGGTGTCCCCTTCGGGAGATACGTTTAACTTACCGCTAAAATGCACCCAAATATACCCCTTGCTTTTGTGGGATAGCTTTGCTTTAACGCTAAATGTGCCGGTTTTTGACAACTGCTCTTTTGCGGACAATGCCGCCGCCCCCGCTTCGTCCGGGTGCAGAGTGTCTATTCCTATATTATTAAACTTTTTTATGTGTTCTTCTTTCTCGTAGCCAACCATATCGTAATAGCCTTGGTTGGCAAAGAGTAAGGTAAAATCATCGTCGGCTTTTGTAATTACTATTCCACCGGGAATAGCAGAAATAATCGTCTCGTATTGAGTACCGTCCATAAGCCCGTTATGATTATTATTTAGTTTTTCACCCATCTTCTAACCCGTTTCCCCTAAACTACCTATTAGATTTCTTTCTAACATCATCTTATATGGGAATTTTACTTAATTAGTTTAATTCTAACACAAAAAAAACCTAATTTCAAACCATATATGATATAAATTTCACGATTAGTATGGGTAAATGATAAATTATTTATAAATTTTTGCATAAAAGTCCGTTTTTTCGTTTTTTCATTTTTTTCTAAGGCTTTTTTGCCTGTTTTTTTCGGCAAAAACAAATTTAAGCTATACTAAATTCCACCTCTGCATCCCCTGCGCCCAATGCCTCCTCAAGAGATTGAGCATTTGCAATTTTTCCTATGGGAGTGTAGCTGTAATTTGTGGAAAAATCCTCATAAAAAAGCACCAAACAGTTGTCTCCGTATAGCATTAAATCCCCCGTTGCAATATTTTTTACGGCTTTGGGGTTGGTTGGCAAACTAACTTTTAGATTAAAAAACTTCTCGTTGCCGTTAAGCTCTTCCATATTTAGCTGTAGCGGTAACCTTTTTGCAAATTCCTCGGCGGCGGCGTTTTTCTCGAGTACAAGCTCAAATTTTTCTTTTTTTATGGTGATGATGATGTTAGACACCGACTTTTTCTCCTTTGCAGTTTGGATTGGTTGGGTAGCTTCTGCCCTAATTTCGGTAGGCAATGGGCTTTGCGCTACCTCCTTTAATGTATTGCCTGCGTCTGTGCCCTCCGGCGTTGCCCTATCTTCCATGCCAGTGGTACAAGCGGTAAAAAAGAGTATCACAAATAAACTTAGCAATATTAATGTAAATTTCTTCATATTACATATGCACCTTTCTGTATTTTAGATTGTAAAAAGTTGGCTTAGGCTGTAAGTTAGGCTTTTGCACCCAATTCGTAAGCTTCTTTAAGCCCTTTATGCCCCTTTATTGCGCCACCGTCGTTTACTCCCCCCACGAAAACACCGCCCGCATATTTTGCTTTGGGATAGCAGGAAATCCAACCTTGCAAGCCGTTTTTTGCCCCTGTGGGAGTGTCCCTTTCGTCCTCCGTTGCCGTACTTAGCATATAAATATCTCTAAATGCGTAATCCATGGTAAAAAGGGAGTTGCATCTGTCTAAAAGGGTTTTCATTTGACCGCTCATTTCGTAGTAGTAAATGGGGGTTGCAAAGGCAATTACATCCGCTTTTTCCATTTTTTGTGCAATTTCCACCGCATCGTCGGCTATTACACATTTTTTGGCGTCTATACAGGCTAAACACCCTTTGCAAAAGGCAATTTGCTTATCCTTTAGGGAAATTACCTCCACATTACCGCCTGCATTTGTGGCACCTTTGGCAAACTCTTCTCCTAAAAGTTCTGAGTTACTGTTTTTACGAATGCTCGTGGAAATTACTAAAATATTTTTATTCATTTATGGTCTCCTCTTTAATATATTTGATGATTTTAGCAGGCACACCGCCTACTACTGCATTTTTAGGTACGTCTTTTGTTACTACTGCACCGGCGGCAATTATAGCGCCGTCTCCCACCCTTACCCCTCCTGTTATGGTGGCATTTGCGCACACCCACACATCGTTTCCTATTATAATGGGGGCAGGTTGCATATCCTCTCGCCTGTTTGGGGCTTCTAAGTGGTTTAGGGTGGCAAGCACGGCGTTATGCCCTATAAGCACGTTATTTCCTATAAAAATGCCCCCTTGGTCTTGGAAGTGGCACCCTCCGTTAATAAACACATTTTTGCCTACGTGGATGTTTTTTCCGCAATCGGTATAAAAAGGGGGAAACATAGCAAAGGTAGCATCCTCTTGCCCTCCCGTAAGTTTAAAAAACAGTTGGCGTATCTTTTTTTTAGAGTGATATTTACCGTTTAGCTTAGTAGTAATCCGCCTTGCATCCTCGCTTAATTTGTGCATAAGCAAATGTTGGGGTGAGCCTCCTTTAATTATGTTGCCTGCCTTTACGTATTCTAAATATTCTTTAAGCTCCATTTTTATGTACTTCCTTTATTATATGCGGTTTTCCTTTACTTTATTTAATTTTAGCACGGTGGGTTTGCAATTTCAAATACTTATATTAAATAGCTTGCCATAACCAAAAGGCATAGCTTGCTTATTTTTTGCCAAATTAGTAATAACAAGTTTTGATACACTAAACTATAAAACGCATTATATAGCCCAGCTTTTAGGTAAAAAGCCTTTTTTGTATGGATTTCTTGGAGGTTTAATTGTATATGGGTAGGTTTTGACACTATTAATTCTCGCAATTTCCTATTTTTACATATTATAAGGGTGAATATATTTAACAATACACTTTTTTGGAGGAGAATATTAAAAAATTTGTTTTTTCGCTAATTGTGGTAATTTTAGTTGCCACCATACCTTTTGCGGTGTTTGCGCAAAGCGCAAACGTAACTGCACCCACCCCCGATACGACGCAAACAGAAGAATAAATTACAACAGACAGCACGGACATTTCCGAATTAACACCGGTATCCCCACCTACATCATCATCACCATTAGAAGACAAAGAAGAAATTGCGCAAACGCAATTAGACGAGCCTGCCACTTTAAGCGAGGCGAAATACGTTATGGCAGGATTTAATTCCTCCGATATTTTTGCAGTAGAGCAAATGTACGACCAAAACGGGCTAACAAAAGGAGACAAAAACGACCCTACAACCTGGGATTTTGTAACTTGGACAGCAGTAGGGGGGGAATACCGCATTTTAGAGCTTAACATTAACTCTATGGCATTAAGGGGCAATTTAGATGTGTCTTTACTTACTCAAATGCAAAAACTCGACTGCGAAGGCAACGTACTTACAGGCATAAATGTAAGCAATCTTGCCAATTTTGATTTTTTATCGCAAGATATTTCCACACCCACATCTACCCCTACCCCGACTTCCGCTCCAACGGTAAGGGATTTTACAATTTCCGCAAAGGCGGAGGGTGGTTGCAGCATTAACGCCAACGGCAGTATAGGTGTGGCAAATGGTCAGGATTTTACCTTCTACTTTACCGCAAACGAGGGCTACCGCTTAGGCAAGGTTGTAGTGGACGGCAAAACGGCAAAAACAGACGGCAAAGCCTACACCTTTAGGAACATAAGCGAAAATCACACAATTACCGCAGTATTTACAAAGGGCGGTATCGCACCTCAAACCTCGGACAGCACCAACATTGTTGTGTTTGTGGTGATTTTAGTGATTGCAATTGCGGTTGTGGGTGTTGTGCTGTTGCTTAGGTTTAAAAAAAGCAGAAAATCTTAATTTCGGAGCGAGCTTGCAAAATTAGCAAGGTACAAAAACTGCTTAAAAGAAGTATTGTGCAGGTGGTAATATCCACAAGGATGGCTATGCAGTATTTTAGTAAATCTATTGTAGCTTGGCTTTAATTAGTATTGCAGTATAGCCACCAATTAAAACATACAGATATTTTGCTACATACAACAGAAATATTACAGTACCAATATAAGCAATTATTAAGGTTACAACAAAGGAAAGTAATGCCACTATGCAAATGCGGTTAGCATTACTTTTGCTTTGTTGCATATATTTTGATGAGATAATAAATACTAACCATCCGCCAATTAATATGTATATAATTATATCTAAAATTGTATAATAAAAGACGTTAAAATACCTTGTGGCATAGAAATTAAGAAACTCTAAAATAAAGCCAAAGGCTATAATTATACATATGGGGGATAGGGCGTAGATTGCAAATTTTTTTGTGTTATTCATGGTACCTCGCAATGACTTTAATATAATTGTTCGTTGTAATCTCGCTGTTTTTTTTGCATTGTGATAGCTTAGGGGTGGATTATTTCCTAAACACAAACAAATACTCATGTGCCAGCAGTAAAAAATTGTATTTAATACTGTTGGTTTTCCAATAACCTGTTGCTCTGCAGTTGTGTTGTTGTTTTATTATTATTTCTTTTGTTTTAAAGCCCTGCGCTTCAAATATTTTCATGACCTCAAAGCTCATTGGCACTACACAACCTTTTTGCCGTGTGTCTCCCATAAGTATAGCACAAAACTTATCCTTTTTCAGCACTCTTATACTTTCCTTTGCAACTTCTTTCATTTGCTCTAAAAATTGCGGTACTTTTAGGTGGGATAGGTCGTTTTCTATGTTTTCGCTGTAACTGATAATATTTGCATAGGGAGGATGTGTACAAATAAAATCTATGCTTTCGCTATTTATAAAATCTAAATTTTTTGCATCGCCTTTATGTATGCTTACATTTCCTGCATTTTCATATTCAAAATCGATTTTTTCTCTGCATCTTTGTAAGGCATCTTCGTTTATATCTACACCTATAATATTTCTGTTTAACAGCTTTGCTTCTACAAGAGTTGTGCCTCCGCCTACAAACTGATCTAACACCGACTCTCCTTCCTCTGTGTATCTTAAAATCAAGTTTCTTGGTATGTACGGAGACCAATTTCCACGATATTTTGCATCGTGTGTCGCCCAATTTCCACGATTTGGAAAGCTCCACACCGTGTTTAACTCAAGCTCAAAGTTTTCAGGTTCCCACTTTTTGATTTTTGTCATAATAAGATTCTACGTACAGGCTTGCTGTGCATTTCTCCCCTCGCTTACTTAAATAATTTCCCCATAATATCGTTTTCCAAATCATCTAAGCTAAAAATTGTATCCATAGTTTCAAATGTTTCTTGCAAATTTTTTCTTGCATCTAGCCAACCCATTCCGTCTGTTATCCAAACAAATGTAAATTCGGGAATATTTTTTGATTCCTGTGCTATTTGCTTGTAGCTTCTTGCAGTTTCGTTAAGCTTAGAACCACTACTTGCATAAAAGTTAGTTTCTATACCGTAAACTCCATTACCACCCTTTACAACGAAGTCAAAACGCTTTACCGTCTTTCCTGAGTTGGAAATTTCCGATAAATCTATATTAAATTTTTCTTGAATACTATTTATTGTCATCTCTTTAAAATATGTATTATCTTTAATAAATCCTGCTCTTTTTATAAAGGTTTCCACCAAGTGTTCCATTTGATGCCCACCACGATTCTTTCTTCCGTTAGAATCAAGCCCCGTCTCTATACCTAATGCATAATCTACAAGATTGTTTACAATGTGATTTTGTAGCATATCAAACAAGCCTGTCTTATGCATAAAGCATTTATACTTATCCACAGAATAATTTAAGGCAGTAAAATCGTATAAAAATGCCCCTTCTTCGTCCTGTGCAAATATTTCTTTGTTGCGTACCGCAAGCAAAAGCGGAATACACCTTAATGTTTCCGGGTATTTTAGAACTATTTTTTCAAATTGATCTTCTATGTCCTTTGCACCAATAAGTGCATTTAAAATGTTAAGCTCTATCTTTAATTTTTCAACATTGCATACCACTTTATTAAAATCAATATAGTAATCATAACCCGAAATGCTACGCCTAAATTTACTTAGCCACTTTTCAAAATCCCTCATATATTCTCCCTAATAATTAGCTATAAGCAGTTCCTTAATTTTCCCTCTGCCACTTGCTTTGCTGTTTATCATTCGAGTTGCTTCTACACGATTTATTATGTGTTTTTTATATAAATCATCAAAAAAATCATCTTTCTCATTGATGTTTTTAGGGTCGGAATTGCTAACCACAACCTTTGCGCCAATCATATCTAAATATTCTACATATTGCGCAAGCTCAATTTGTGCTTTATCGTCAAATAAATTCTCCGAGTACGAAGTAAAACTTGCAGTTTTAGTAAGGGGACGGTAGGGCGGATCAAAATAAACAAAGGTTTTATCGTCTATAAAATCTTTAGATTGCCTGTAATCACCCCATACAATTTCTACGTTTTTTAGCGCATCCGAAATATTTCTTAAGTTTACCTCATCACAAATACACGGGTTTTTATATGCTCCCATAGGTACATTATACTGCCCGTTTCTGTTTACTCTGTACAAACCGTTAAAGCAGGTCTTGTTTAAAAAAATAAGCAATGCGGCTTTTTTTATTTTGTCTGCATCCCTTTTGCTTGCCTTAATAAGATTATAGCTTTCTCTGCTTTTGTAAAAAAACTCCTTCCTTTTATTATCATCCGCTAAAATATATTCGTTTTGCATTTTATTAAGCAAATAAATAAGATTTTCCGCATCATCCCTTATTACACAATAGGCATTTATTAGCTCTGCGTTTACATCACTAATATATATTGCATCCAAAATGTAATTTGAGAGAATATCAAATAAAACCGCTCCACCCCCAACAAACGGCTCGGCATATTTATTAACACCCTTTCCAAGCTCTGTTGGGTAGGCTTTGCGAATATCCTCTAATAGCCTGCTTTTCCCGCCTGCCCATTTTACAAAAGGCTTTATTCCTATTTCACTCATAAAAAACTCCGTATGTTTTAATATATTTATTATATGTTACATAAACGAAAGTAGCAATGCTTTTGTTTAAAAGTTTTATATTCTGTAATTGGTTTTATTTTTTTGACTTCCTCTCCCTAATCTACTAATTGCAAAGCTTACTTTACAACTCTTGCAAAAATCATTAAGTTATAACAAAAAACGCCCTTTAGCAAACCAAAGGACGTCTTAACATTAAAATTTGTGCCTAACCGGTTATTACCTCTTGGAGAACTGTGGAGCTCTTCTTGCGGCTTTTAGACCGTATTTCTTTCTTTCCTTCATACGTGGGTCTCTTGTTAAAAACCCTGCGCTTTTAAGTGCGCCTCTAAGTTCCGGCTCTGCTTTAATTAATGCTCTTGCAATGCCGTGACGAATAGCGCCTGCCTGCCCTGTAAAACCACCGCCTTTAACGGAAACGCATACATCGTAGTTGCCTATGGTTTCTGTTAAAACAAGGGGTGAGCGTACAAGCATTTTTAAAGTCTCGTAACCGAAAAACTCTTCTATATCCCGTTTATTAACGGTAATCTCGCCTTTTCCGGCATAAATGCGTACTCTTGCAATAGATTTTTTTCTTCTTCCTGTACCTAAAAATTGTACTTTTGCCATTTTCTACATTCCTCCCTTACAGTGTTATAGCTTCGGGTTTTTGTGCAGCTTGCTCGTGCTCGCTACCTCTGTACACATGAAGCTTTTTAAGCATTTTTCTGCCTAACTTGTTTTTGGGAAGCATTCTTCTTACAGCTTCGTAAAACGCAAATTCCGGCTTTGTTTCCATAAGGTCTTTATATTTTGTGGTTCTAAGTCCACCCGGATAGCCGGAGTGTCTGTAGTATAATTTTTGGTCTAATTTTTTACCTGTAAATACTAATTTTTCTGCATTGATAACGATTACATAATCGCCAACATCAACAAAAGGTGTATATTCGGGCTTGTTTTTGCCGTGAAGTATGTTTGCAACCTTGCTTGCGGTACGTCCGAAAATTTGGTCTGCTGCGTCTATTACATACCACTTTTGCTCAACCTCACCCGGTTTAGCCATGTATGTTTTCATTTTGGCTTATCCTCCTAAAATTAAATGCTCACAGTTATTAATTCAGATGTCCCAAATCTAAATGAAAACTGCGCCGCACACTATGTGCTGCACAACACGGGGCTAAACGTGCATATACGTGCATATACGTGCATTAAATATTTTACTCCAATGCACCTGTTTTGTCAAATGTTTTTTGTTGTTTTTGCCTTAATTTTATGTTTGTACAGTAAAAATTCTATGTATTTTATAATTTCGTCTATTTCTTTTTGGCTAAACTCCATCGGTACACGCAGATATCTGCTTTTATCTTCTATTGGTTGCAGTTTGTTTGTTGCTCCAAGAAGGTAGTCTATGGATACGGAAAAAATTCTTGCCATTTTGAGTTTAATATCGTCCGGTGGCTCGCTTATATTGCGTTCGTATGCGGATATTGAGTGCTTGCTTATGTTTAAAATTTTCCCAAGCTGTTCTTGATTCATATCGGCATCTTCACGCAAATTTCTAAGTCTTTCACCTATCATATTTAAAAACTTCCTTTCAGTTTTTAGTCTCTGTTCATATAGTAATTTATAAATTTGCAATTTAAAATAATGTAGACAAATACTACGACAGCTGATATAATTAATTAATTATTATTCTATCATCATAATTTGATTTCGTAATGCGTACTTAGCCTTTTTATGATACAATTATTATGATGTGTTTTATATGGAGAAAATTTAATTTATGAGGAAGACAGTAACCTTTATTCTAATACTTGCCGTAGCAGTAACTTTGTTCTTAATTATTTATGGGCAG
This sequence comes from uncultured Christensenellaceae bacterium, assembly GCA_964628515.1. Taxonomy (GTDB): domain Bacteria; phylum Bacillota; class Clostridia; order Christensenellales; family Christensenellaceae; genus CAZVNZ01. Next base: position 154,357 of record CAZVNZ010000001.1, on the reverse strand, counting down.
GCATTTTCCTCGGAAATTGATAATAAGATTTCAAACACTCTGGAATATCAACTAAAAGAAAGCACCCACCAAAGCAAAGCCATATTAAACAACAACGTAAAAGAACATTTTTCCACCCTTCGAGCCGCCGCAGAGTATATTGCAACATTTAGCGATATTGATCAACCTTCCATCACCAAATATATAGGAATACTTGCGCGCCAAAAGCATTATTTGCGTATAGCTTTAGTTTCTCCAAACGGCACATACAAAACCAGCGACGGTGTCAACAGAAACAAATCTATGCTTGAATACGACCACTTTTTAAACGTACTTAAAGGCAACGAGGTTGTAGTAGGCCCCACATCCGCCATTGCAGAGCCACAAAAAGCGGTGGTTATGCTTGCAGTGCCCATAATTAAGGACAACAACGTGGTAGGCGGTTTGTACGGCACGGTAGAGGTAGGCAAAATAAACGAGCTGTTTAACATCGCTTTTGCCGGAGATACCGGCATCACCATACTGATAGATTCGAGAAATACCATAATAACAACTCCGTTAAACTCCAAAATAATTAAAACGGGGGATAACTTTTTTAACAATTTGGTATTTGATTTTAGTGCAGATACCAATAAAGCCCTTGACAACGAAGGTATTTTTTACAACGAAGAAACCAAAGAAAAATTCTACTACTATATAGAGCCCACCGGAATAAGCGATTGGAGCATAGTAACAATGGCTTCCTCCTCCAACATTTATAATCAAGTGCTTAGCATCAGAGACCTCGTTACACTCTTTGCCTGTATTTTGTTTGTAAGCATTGCCATTTTTTTAACTGTTGTGATTATTTTGCAAAACAAAGAGCGCAAGGTGGCGTCCACCAACGAGTATTGCTTAAAAATGCTTTCCGAGCAGTCGGGTAGCGTGCTTTTAGAGTGGGATTTCAAACATAATAAAATACGTTCGGTATGCAATTTTGAAAAGGTGTACGGCAGAAAAATGGCAACAATTAACTCCGCCAAAGATGCTATTGATTCCGGCTTTATTCATCCCGATGATATTGAAGTTTTTAAAAATATTTTTGATAATATAAAAGCAGGCACAAGTGTTGCTTACGAAAAATTCAGAATTAAGGATGCCACCGGTAATTACAGATGGTGCGATTTTTCCGGCACCGTGCTCACCAACAAAAAGGGCAAACCTTATATGGCGACGGGTACAATTATAGATGTGGACGCAAAGGAAAAGGAAAACGAGAATTTACGTAAAAAAGCCAATTATGATGCGCTTACAAACCTGTTTAACAAAAAAACCACGGAAATACTTATTAAAAACGTATTGCAAAACTCGCACAGCCAAAATTTGCACGCATTTATCGCCATAGATTTAGACAACTTTAAGGTGATAAACGATACTTTAGGGCATTTATTCGGAGATACCGTTTTAGTTGATTTTGCAAAGGTAATTAAGAGCAGTTTTCGCTCCACAGACATAATCGGCAGATTTGGCGGAGACGAGTTTATCTGCTTTGTACGAGATATTCCAAATAAAGAATTTGTAATTAAAAAGGTTGAAAGCATAATAGACAAACTGCAAAAAAGCTATACCCAAGACGATATTGTACTAAGCGTTTCGGTAAGCGTGGGCATTGCCTTTTATCCAAAAGACGGCGAGGATTATTTACACCTGTTTGAAAAATCGGATTCCGCCTTATACGAAGCTAAAAAGTGCGGTAAAAATATGTATTATGTTGCGGACTGATGCAATAATCATCACACCATATCATTAAAACTTATTAATTTAACACCCTTTTACCCCGATGCAATTTTTTTGCAATCGGCGGTAAATCCTTTTTTTGCAAAAAGATAGTAAAACTTGGTTTCATAAGAAAAGTGCATGCTTTTTTAATAATTTTTTCCGCTATATTTTGCCCTATAAGTTGGTTAAACCACTTGCACTCCCCGAAAATTCCTGCTTTGTATCCGCTGTAAGCCAATATATCGATTTTTGACTGATATTTTAGCAGAGGGTCGTTGCCCCACCATCTCCCAATATCCGTAAAGCTTATTGGGATGCGCTCTTTGGCATTTTCTCGCCACATATATTGCATGCAAACGGCTTCAAAATTTTTCCCCATAAATGCCGGTAATTCTTCTTCTATTTTGGCGTAGGCACGGTCTGCAAGCCCATTTTGTATTAGCGCTAAGTTATCGGGTATAAATTTATACCAAAAGCGAAACACGGAATCCTGTATGGAGTAAATCGTTTTTTCCCTTGCTTTATATTTACGGGAGTTTCCTTTTTAACTATACCGAGAGAAATTAAATTTTTTAAATAAGCGGTTGCCACCGATGTTTCCAGTCTTGTCTTAGATGCAATTTCAGAAAGTTTAGAACTGCCTTGCGCAATAGCTTTTATTATTGCATTATAGTTTGCCGGTTCTCGCACTTCTTGTTTTAAAAGGTTTGTGGGCTCTTCAAACAAATATGCGGAGGGCTCGAGAAAACAACGGTTTATGTTTTGCTCAACAGATTGTGCCTCGTTTATTTGCTCCATATTTTGAAATTGAAAATCCGCAATACTTCTGCTTAAACTCTCAAGGTTTTCCTGCTCTCTCATTTCAATAGCCGTAAAGAAAATAGCGTCCTTGTCTTTAATAAACTCACGAATAAGGGCAGTTTTGCCCACTCGTCTGCGCCCATAAATTACCGCACATTCAAATTTTCCGCTTTTATACATTGAGTTTAGCTTTTTTGCTCTTGTGCTCTGCCTATAAACATAACGCCCTCCGAGTTGCTAATGTGTAAATTACTAATTTACGATTTACTAAATTATACATTAGTAAATTTAGCATGTCAGTAGGGGATTTATGTTTGGTGTGGTTATGTGCAGTATTACTGTATGAAAATACTTAATTGGTATTAAACGTTGCCAATGCTTTTTTAATATCTTCTGTCAAAGTAAGTTTTAGCACTTTATCCGCAAGTTTTACGCAATCTGCTCTATTTAAGCCTGCAACTTGTTTGCGCACCCCTAAAATAAGTTGGGTGCTCATGGAAAATTCGTCCAAGCCCATGCCTATCAGTAAGGGTACAGCCTCCCTGTCCCCTGCCATTTCGCCACACATTTTACAAGGTATTTGTGCCTTATGAGCGGCATCAATAGTCATTTTAATTAAGCGGAGCACCCCTGCATTGTATTTGGAATATAAATGAGCAACACTACTGTTGCCTCTGTCCACCGCAACCGTATATTGAATTAAATCGTTGGTGCCTATGGAGAGAAAATCGCAATGCTTTGCAAGTTCGTCAGCAATTAAAGCTGCCGAAGGTATTTCTATCATTATACCCATAAGTGCATCGCCATAGGGTATGCACTCTTGTTTTAAGGCAGTTTGCGCCTCTCTTAAACAATCCTTTGCAAAAAGCAACTCCTCCAAAGAGCTTATCATGGGGAACATTATTCCTAACTTACCGTTTTTTGCGCTTCTAAGCAAGGCACGCAGTTGAGTTATAAATAAATCCTTATGGCATGCACAAAGCCTAATGGCACGCAATCCCAAAAACGGGTTTTCCTCCTCAGGTAAATTTAGGCATTTTAGCTGTTTGTCTCCCCCCACATCTAAAGTGCGGATTATTACAAGCTTTCCTGCCTGTAATGCCCGGCTGTATGCGGTATACTGCTTATCCTCCGAGGGTAGAGTGCTACCTTCCATATATAAAAACTCCGACCTAAAAAGCCCGATATTTTCTCCTCCCCCCTCAAAAGCTAAGTCCGCTTCTAAAGGCGTACCTATATTTGCGCCCAGTATTACTTTGCTCCCGTCCTTTAAAAGTGTGGGTTTTGTTTTCCATTCTTCTAAAGCGTTTTTATATTCGTTTTCTTGGGCAATAAGTAATTCTAATTCTTGTATTTTTAAAGGGCTTGGGTTTATTATGCACCAACCTTCATTGGCGTTTAGCGCAATAGTGTCCCCCTCGCAAACCTCCTCTAAAATTCCTTGTACCCCTAAAAGTGCAGGTATGCCTAAGGCATTTGCCATAATTGCCGTGTGCGATGTTTGGCTACCCTTTAAAGTAATTATGCCCACAATATTTTTTTTGTCCATATTTGCGGTGTCCGAAGGGGTTAAATCCTTTGCAACAATTACGCAAGACGCTTCTAATGCAGATATACTGCTATCACTTTTACCCAGTAAGGCAAGTTGCAATCTTTTTTTTATGTCTAAAATATCTCCGCCTCGTGCCTGCATATACTCGTCCTGCATATTTTCAAATACGGAGGCAACGGCTAAGGAAACCTCTTCCACCGCTGTTGGAGCATCCTTTCCTTCTAATATTCCGTCCTCTATGGGTTGTATAAACTCTTCATCTTCTAAAATCATACGATGAGCAAAAAATATTTGGGCTTCCTTCTCTCCCATTTGCTTTTTTGTAAGTTCTTCTAACTTTACCGTAGCTTTTAGCACAAGACTTAGCGCATTTCTAAAAGCACTAAGCTCCTGCTTATTTTCTTGTTTAATATAATCCGAAAAATCTATTGCTTGGGGAGTATAAATTTTTGCTTTTGCAATACACACACCGGGGCTTACCCCCATGCCTGTAAATTCTTTTGTTTTCATTATTATTCCTCGCCACAGCCGGCATCTATCAGTTTGCATAACTCCTCTATTGCCTGCTTTTCGTCCTCCCCTTCTGCCTCAAGCACAATTTGTGTACCCTTTGTTAAGCCTAAGGAAAGGAGGGAAATAATGGATTTTGCATTTCCTTTTTCTGCCGTGCTATCCTGTCTGCATATTTTTATTGCCGATTTATACCTTTTTGCAAGGGCTACAAAATCTGCCGCCGGTCTTGCATGAAGTCCCGATTTATTTATTATTGTAACAGATTGGCTGTACATTTTGTTATTCTCCTTTTGCAACACAATATATTTTTATATTAGCCGTTAAAACTTTCCGCCAGCGCTAAAATTTCTTTGGGGGTGGTGCAGTTTAAAAATTGCTCCGCCCTTTCTTTTTCCATAAAGAACTTTAGCAAACGGGGCAGTAGCTTTACATTTTCGTCCACCTTTGTAATGGCAAGGCAGATAATAGCCTGTACCATAATAGTTTCGTTTGCGTCTTCCATACTGTTAAATTCAACTGTCCGGTTTAGCTTTGCAATAGCAATAGCCGGCATATTTGCATGCTCTGTATCCGCATGAGGAATTGCAATGGAAATGCAAGGCATTTCAAGGCCGGTGGGATACTCTTTCTCCCGTTTCAGCAAGGCAGGGTAGTAGCTTTCTTTTACCGCTTGCGTTTGCAAAAATTTATACGCAATAACCTTTAGCGCTTCTTCTTTTGTACTTGCGCATATATCCGTAAAGATATATTCTTCCTTCAGTAATTTTGAAAATTCCTTGTTAGTTTCCATTGCTATACCTCTCAAGATTTTATTTAGACAGTATTAGTGCACTTTTTTTAATGTTATCAAAGTGCCGCACCGTCTCCTTCTTTCTTTTCTATCCGTTTGCATATAAATGCGGTAACCGCTGTTACGCCACCTATAAGCACCAAACCTAAACCGCCTATGGATGCCAGTTTTTCCAGCAGTACTGAAATGTAGTTGCCACCCGCTACCATAGATGTAATTTCTGCCGAGCCTGCGGTTGCAAGTAAATCCGATCCTGTGGACGTCGCCACCTGAGTTACAAGGGGTGCAAGTAGGGTGGAGCTGTAAAGTACGAGTACCATTGTAATTAACCCTGTAATTAAAGTTCTTCTAAAGTTACCTTTGTGCAACGGTGTTGCAAGGGCAATAAAGAATGCCATAGCCGCCAAATCCGCAAAGGGAAATGTTCTGTTGCCCGGCAATATAATGGATAAAAATATTGTAACGGGTATTAGTATCATAGATACCATAAGAGTGGTAGGATGCCCTAAAATAACGGCGGCATCAAGACCTATATAAAACTCTCTGCCTTTAAACTTTCTTTCCATAAACGCTTTTGCGCCGTTTGCAATAGGTAGCAGACCTTCCATAATTACTTTAACCATACGTGGCATTAACAGCATTAGCGCCGCCATATTTACCGCCAAAGTAAGTATGCTTGGCAGTGCGCTTACAAGTCCGCCGGTATAATCCGCACCTAAAGCACCAAGCACCGCTCCTATTATTGTACCCATAATTAACGGCTCTGTAATAAATGCAATGGTAGGCTTGATTTCCGCCTCCTCGCCATCATCATCCTTATACTTAAAAAACGGAATTTTGTCGTAAACTTTATTCATTAAAAGCGCAATAGGCACGTTTATTACAGAAAAACCGTGAGGTATGGAAATACCCGGCAGTCCAATTACATCGTTTACGCTTTTTGCAGAAACATCCGCAAATTTTAGAGCAATAATAGCATGGGCAGCCGCACCCACGATACCAAACCACAAATTACCTGTGGCAATAGCTATTATAGAGCCTGTAAACGCATAGTGCCAATAATTCCAAATATCTACGTTTACAGTTTTGGTTACCTTTGTAATTAGCATTAATATGTTTACAAATAAAATAATCGGGATAATAAGTGCGCCTATTTCCGTAGCAAAAGCAACCGCAGATGCCGCCGCCCAGCCTACGTCTATTACATTTAAGTTAGAGCCAAAACGCTCAGCCATAGTTGTTGCGATAGGTCCTACGTATGTCCAAACAATGTTTAAAATAAGATTAACGCCAATAAAACCAACACCTACCGTAATACCTGCACGAAACGCTTTTTTAAATCCTATGCCAAATACAAGCCCGACTACTATAATTATTAAAGGAACAAATACGGATGCTCCAAGACTTTGTATCCAACCGAAAACAGCACTAAGTCCTTCTAAAAAACTCATACCAATACCTCCTGTTTATTTTTTTAGTTTAATTTGCTTATTATTTCTTCTTCTAAGGCTTCCACACCCACCCCGGATAAGAATGCTATGGCAGTAACCATAGGCTTTCCGTAATCTTTTTTTACTTTCATAGAAGTAATAATTAAGTCTGCCTGATCCACATACGCATCTATTTCCGACACTTTACATTGAATAATTTCTGCCGGAATTTTGTTTTTCTTTAGCAAATTTGCAACCGCATCGTTTATCATGGTTGATGTTGCAATACCAGTGCCACAGGCGACAATCACAGTCTTTTTCATCCTTCCTCCTTTCACAAATTTACAGATTGGTTACTGTATATTCGTAGTTTTTAATTATTTCATAAATTTTTTGAGGGGTGCTTGCCTTTGCAAGCTCCTCTTTAAAATTTTCGTTTTTAAGTAGGGCGCATAAGTTTAAAAAGGCTTTTATATGGCTTTTATCATCCGCTGTACATAGTACGCACACAAATTTTACAAAAGCATCTCCAAACCGCACCTCTTCTTTAAACTTTACAAAACTTAACCCTAATTTAGCCACATTGCCATCCCCTAAAGCATGGGGCAGAGCTAAAAAATTGTTCAGTACAAAATAAGGTCCGTTTTCTTCTAAATTTTTAAGCATAGCCAACACATACCCTTCTTTAATACATTGGCTGTTTAAAAGGGGGATTGCCGCCTTTTTTATTGCCTGTACAGCGTCTTTAGCTTCCTCGTTTACTGCTATGTGGTTTAGTTGGATTAACTCGTGCAAAAGGGGACTTGCCTTTTCCCTTTCTCCCGTTATGTCCTTTAGTGCATCAGAAATTTCCGAGATAAACTGTTCTTTTCTGTTTTTGTTTTTAAAATAGGTGTTTAGCACGGGCATACAAGCATTTAGTATTTGAGATGTTTTTATACCCGTTTTATATCCGGTATTTGTGTACATAGCATCTATTTTATTTTTAACCGCAAGAAAATCCTCCCCGTTTAGCATGGGGGAAACTTTAATATATTCTTTGGGAAAATCTGCAAGGTCTACGGTGGAAATAATAATATCCGCATTACTGCTTAGGGCTACTTGGGCATTGTGCATTGGAAGTACACTAACCACTTCCAAATTAAAATCGGTTTTTAGCTTTTCTGCAATTAGATTGGATGTTGCCATACCTGCACTGCAAATAAGCACGCATTTTACCCACTTGCTTTCCTTTTTGTAAAAGGAGGCAACCACCAGCATTTCTATGTACTCCGTCCGCTCTTTTTCCGGTATTTTATCTCCAAAAAGTATTTTTAAATTGCTTTGTACTGTGTCCTTAACCATATGTATTTCATTTTTTTCGTAGGTACTTTCAAGGTGAATACACAAACTTTCCAAATCTGCCTCTAAACACAACACAATGTTGTTAAACAGCAAATAATCCGCATTTAAGTCCTTACCTAACTGCTCGGACACCCTTGCCAAAAACTTAGAAGCCAGCACTTGTAGCATAACGGTATTGTTTTTTACAAAATCCGGTGGTTTTATGTAGTCTTGTTGTTCCAAAAAATTACCTAAGGCAAAAATTTCGCCTTTTGGGATATTTTGAGTATGGCAAATACCTTTTAGTATAAGCTTTGCAGGCGCACAAAAGAAATCCGAGCATTTTTCGTATTCATTAATAAAGTTATTTATGGAAGTTCTGTAATGCATCACCGCAAGAAAATCAAACACTTTGTAAAAGGAAGTATCCGTAAGCATTATTGCATAGCTTTCCTCTGCCTGCCTTATTTTATTTTCTATATGCTGTGCTCTGCTTGTTTCCTCGTTTATACTTTGGGTTAGCTTTAAATAAATGAATTTTTCTATAAAGGTTAGACTGTCCGTATTTTTGTACGTTTTTGCGTAGGGGCAAATTACGGAAAAAAGCATACGCCTTATGTTTTCCTCCTTGCCCTCTATATAAAGCCCGGCCTTTGTGGAAAATTTAACTTCTATATTATATGTAAGAAACTCTTTTTTAAGGTAATCCAAATCGGCTACTGCGGTGTTTTTGCTTACGCATAAAATATCCGCAAGGCTTTGGGTGGTGTATCTTACGTTGTTTTCTGTCAGGAGTAAGCACAAAATCTCTCTGCGCTCTTCCTTGGTTAACTTATAGTTGTAAAAATCCACCCCTTCAAGCTGATTGTTAAAAACGGAAATATCTTCTTTAAGATAAATACTGCCGTCTGTATTTATAATTACGGGGCTTGCTTTATTGCCCGAGGATATACTGTTTAATTCTCCAATGTTGTTTCTTATGGTTTTTTCCGTAACGTTAAATTGTTTGGCAAGCAAAGATATATGCAAATTTGCATCTTTTTTAACAAGCTCTGAAATTATCTGACATAAACGCCTGTTCATACCTAAACCTACCTAAATATGAGTTTTTTTGTAAATAGAAATAAATTAGATTTGCTATTATACTAATTATATATTATTTGAATTATTAATAAAGTCCAGTTTGTTTCTTAATTTAGAATTGCGTTTTGGTATGTTGCCTTATATTATGTTACTTTTTATGTGATATTTGCAATTATATTAACTTTTCCTCTTCGTACTCCACATCCACCAAAAAAAGCCCTTGGGGTTGTGCGGTAATTCCCGATTGTGTCCTGTCTTTATTTTTAAGGATTGCCGTAAAATCCTTTGCCGTTAGTTTGTTTTGCCCTGCATAAATTAAACTGCCTGCAATTATGCGTACCATATTATGCAAAAAACCGTTGCCTACTACGTCTATGTGTATAAATTCGCCGTACCTTTCCACTTCTAAACTGTAAATTGTTCTAACCGTGTCTTTTGGTATGCTTTGTGTGGTGCAACAAAACCCTTTAAAATCGTGCTTGCCTACAAGTAAACCACCGCAATGTTTCATTGCGTAAATATCTAAGGGGGCGGGTATGTGCATAGAAAAATTTGCAAATACCGCACTTGCAGAGGGAGAGTTGCAAATTACGTATCTGTAATGCTTTTTTTTAGCGGAAAATCTTGCATGAAAATCCTCCCCTGCCAAAAAGGCTTCTTTAATTCTAATGTCTTTGGGGAGGTAGGTATTTAGGGCAAGGAGATATTTCTCCGCCGGTATTTGTGCGTCCGTTTTAAAGTGAGCAACCTGCTTGTAGGCATGTACTCCTGCGTCCGTCCTGCCCGAGCCGTGAATTTCGCATTCCTGCCGTGTTATGTTATACACCGCTTCTTTTATTTTTTGCTGTACACTAACCCCGTTTTTTTGGATTTGCCAACCGCAGTAATTTGTGCCATCGTACTCTATAAACAAACAAATTTTCATAGCCATATCATACATAAAACGCAAAAAGCAACAGCAATTACAAATGCTGCCACATCGTTTTTTCCCATTTTTAAGATTTTAAACTTAGTGCGGTTTTCTCCCCCACGATAGCATCGAGACTCCATTGCAAGGGCTAACTCGTCCGCACGTTTAAAGGCAGAAACAAATAAAGGCACCAGCAAAGGTATCATATTTTTTGCTTTTTTAAACAAGTTTTTGCTGTCAAACTCTGCACCTCTTGCCGTCTGCGCCTTCATAATTCTGTCCGTCTCCTCAATTAAAGTTGGGATAAACCTCATAGCTATGCTCATCATCATAGCAAGCTCGTGTACGGGAAACTTAACCTTTTTTAGGGGCGCAAGCAAAGACTCCATACCGTCTGTAAGTTGCATGGGGGAGGTTGTGTAGGTAAGCATGCTGGTGGCAATTATAAGTAGCATCAGCCTGATAGAAATGAAAACCGCTTTAATTATACCCTCCAAACTAATGTTTATAACGCCAAAAGAGGCTAAAATAGTTTCCCCTTGAAAAAAAAGTACGTTTAAGGCGAAGGTAAAAATAATTATAAAGAGCAAAGGACGTATACTTTTTAGTACCTGCCTTACGTTTATTTTGGAAACGCCTATTATAATGCCTAAAAAAGCCCCTAAAGCAATAAAACCCCAAAAACTTTTTACCACAAACACCGCCACAAGCAGTAGTATCGCAATAATCATTTTTGTGCGTGCATCCAAATTATGTATAGCCGAGTTTCCCGGATAGTATTGTCCTATGGTTATGTTTTTCAGCATAATTTTTCACCGTAACTGTCTGTAAGAAAATCTATGAGTTCGTCTGTGTTAATAATATCGTTGGGTGCATATATACCGTTTTTATTTAGTTTTTGGCAAAATTGGTTAGCCTCGCTTGAAAGGAGTCCAATTTCCTCTAATTTTTGGTAGTTGGAAAAAATTTCCCGTGTTTTGCCGTTTAGCACAATTTCCCCTTTGTTTAGCGCAATAATTTTATGAGCATAAGCGCACAGCCCCTCCATATTATGAGAAATCATAATAATAGTAGTGCCCTTTTTGTTTAGAGTACATACAAGCTGCATAAAGCTTTCCCTTGCACGAGGGTCTAAGCCGGAGATGGGCTCATCTAAAATAAGCAGTTTGGGAGAGGTGGCAAGCACGCCTGCAATTGCAATCTTCCGCTTTTGCCCTCCCGATAAATCAAAGGGGGAGAGGTCTTTAATTTCTTCGTAGTCAAAGCCCACTAAATTTAGTGCGTCCCTAACCAACTCCTCTATGTTTTCCATACCTGCTTTTTGCGGTCCGAAAGCCACATCTTTGCCCACCGTTTCCTCAAATAACTGGTATTCCGGAAACTGAAACACCACCCCTACCTTCCGCCTAAGCTCTTTTCTGTCGTACTCTTTGGCGTTTATATCCTTGCCATCTAAGGCAACTATGCCGTTATCTTGATTAATAAGCCCTGCAATAATTTGTATTAAGGTGGATTTTCCGCAACCCGTATGCCCGATTACCCCTAAAAGCTCCCCTTCGTACACATCCAAATTAATATTTTTAAGCGCCTGCACACAAAAGGGGGTGTTTGGCATATAGGTGTAATTAACGTCTTTTAGGCTTAACAAAAGGTTTTTATCTGCTACATCATCATCCTTAAAAAAAATATTTCCTGTTTTATGGTGATGAAGTTTTTTAACCTCCGCTAAAAGCTCTTCCTCGTCCACAGGACAGCTCTCAAGGGTAATTCCTCTCTGCTTTAAACCTTCGTAAACATACACGGGCATAGGTGGTGTAAGTCCGGAGCTTTCCAAAATTTCGCCTTTGGAAAACACCTCTTTTGGCGTACCCTCCGCCGTTATAACCCCTTTGCTCATAATAAAAACCTTGTCTGCCTTTTGGGCTTCCTCCATAAAATGGGTTATTAGTACTATGGTTTTGCCCTGTTTGTTTAGTTTGGTTATGGTTTCCATTACCTCCTGCCTGCCCCGTGGGTCAAGCATTGCGGTAGGCTCGTCAAACACTATTAATTCGGGGTGCATAGCAAGTACGCCTGCAATGGCTATCCTTTGTTTTTGCCCACCCGAGAGCATATGAGGGGCCTTTTTTTCGTTGCCCGTCATATTTACCGTGCTTAGCGCTTCTTTTACCCGTTGCTGAATTTCTAATGGGGGCACGCCTAAGTTTTCCGGCCCAAACGCCACGTCCTCCTCCACAATAGTGGATACTATTTGGTTATCCGGATTTTGAAACACCATGCCTGCTCTTGTGCGTATATCTATTAAGTTTGCCTCGTCTTTAGTGTCGTAACCGCAAACCAAAAGCTCCCCTTCCTGGGTTTGCAAAAGCACGTTAATATGCTTGGCAAAGGTGCTTTTACCACTGCCGTTATGCCCCAATACGCAAACAAAATCCCCCTTATTTACCCGTAGGGTTATGCCGTTTAGTGCGTAATGCTTGCCGGTATCACTAATATATGCGTGTTTAACATTTGTTGCATTAATTACATTCAAAATTATAACTCCGTTGTATAAAAAAATATGAGTGAATAATATTTGTATGCAAATATTTAAACACTCATACCCAATGCTAATAGAAATTTAGTTTATACTAATTCAAGTATAACGGATTCTGCTGCGTCTCCACGTCTCGGACCTTTTTTGATGATGCGTGTATACCCACCGCCTTGGCCTAAATCTTTGGCACGCTTTGCATATTTGGGAGCAACCTCCCTAAACAGTTTTTCTACAACAGGATGAGCAATATCTCCTGTACGCTTTTTGTAGTCGTATTTGCTTTCCTTTTCCTTTTTTTCGTAGGGAAAGTCGTACAAGTATTCCATAACCGCACGTCTTACGGCTAACTTTGCGGGTGCATCGTTTATTACCGTTGTTTGTGTGCCGTCTATGGTTTTTGTAACTTCTACCGTGTTATCGTACTGCCTAATGGCCTTTGTAATAATTTTTTCTGCTATACTGCGTGTTTCCTTTGCACGCCATAAAGTAGTTTCTACCTTGCCGTACCAAATTAGTGATGTAACAAGTTGACGCAATATCGCTCTGCGTTGGTCAGACGGTCTGCCCAATTTTCTCATTGCTTATATCCTCCTCAGTCTTCAAGCTTTAAGTTAAGACCAAGCGCCTCTAACTTTTGCTGAACTTCTTCTAATGATTTCTTTCCTAAATTACGCACCTTCATCATCTCGTCCTCGTTGCGCATAATAAGCTCTTCTACCGTATTAATACCGGCACGCTTTAGGCAGTTGTAAGAACGCACGGATAAATCCAGCTCTTCTATGGTAATTTCAAGGATTTTTTCTTTTTTGTCTTCCTCTTTTTCCACCATAATTTCTATTTCGTTTACGCTGTCTGTAAGGTTTATGAACTGATCTAAATAGGCGCTCATAATTCTTGCGGCAAAAGAAATTGCCTCGTCTGCGTTTATGGTACCGTTTGTCCAAACTTCCATAGTTAGCTTATCAAAGTCTGTAATTTGCCCTACACGTGTGTTTTCTACGGCAAAATTTACTTTGGTTATGGGGGTAAATAGGGAATCTATGGGCACAACACCTATTGGCATATTTGCGGTTTTGTTTTTATCCGCAAGCACATAGCCTCTGCCTTTTTCCACCTTTATTTCCATATACAAACTTGCGTTTTTTTCTATTGTTGCTATGTGTAAATCCGGGTTTACAATTTCTACCTCCGAATCTGCAACAATATCCGCAGCCGTAATGTCTTTTGGCCCTTTTGCATCTATTGTTATTGTTTTAGGCTCGTCTGTATACATTTTAATGCCAAGCCCTTTTAGATTAAGTACAATATTTGTAACGTCTTCGTGTACACCCTCTATGGTGGTAAATTCGTGAAGCACGTTATCTATTTTTACGCTTGTAACCGCCGCTCCCGGTAAACAGGATAGCAACACTCTTCTAAGGGAGTTGCCTAAGGTTGTTCCAAATCCGCGCTCTAATGGTTCCATTACAAATTTTGCGTACTTTTTGTCCTCGCTCATGCTGATACATTCTATATTAGGTCTTTCTATTTCCAGCATTCTAAAACCTCCTTTGCACAGCTTTAATTATTTGGAGTACAACTCTACTATTAAGTGTTCTTCTATGGTTAAGTCTATGTCTTCTCTATCGGGAATTGCAACAATTTTGCCTGTAAGAGTTGCCATATCAAACTCTAACCACTTTGGCATTGCTCTGTCCGCACTTTCTCTTAATGCTTTAAAGTAATCTTTGGTTGCGCTTTTTTCCGCAACTGTAATTACGTCTCCCACATTAACAAAGTAGGAAGGTATATCTAACTTTGCGCCGTTTACTTTTATGTGTCCGTGCATAACCGTTTGACGAGCATGGGCTCTCGAATCTCCCATACCCAATCTAAAGCACACGTTGTCTAAACGTCTTTCGCATAAAGAAAGGAGGTTTTCGCCCGACTTACCCTTCATTTTGTTTGCAATTTCAAAGTATTTCTCAAATTGTCCTTCAAGCATACCGTAAGCACGTTTAACCTTTTGTTTTTCTCTCAGCTGTGTGCCGTACTCGCTCATTTTACGTCTTGAAATGCCGTGTTGACCCGGTGCTGTGGGACGTAATGTATACGCACATTTGGACGAATAGCATTTATCGCCCTTTAAAAATAGTTTTGCCCCTTCTCTACGGCATAAGCGGCAAACCGGTCCTGTATATCTTGCCATAATTTACTTTCCTCCTATACCCTTCTGCGTTTTGGCGGACGACATCCGTTGTGTGGAATGGGTGTTACGTCTTTAATAAGCGTAACCTCTAAACCTGCAACCTGCAATGCTCTTATTGCAGCCTCTCTTCCGCTTCCGGGGCCTTTAACATAAACTTCCACTATTTTTAAACCATGTTCCATAGCGGCTCTTGCAGCAGTTTCTGCCGCTACTTGTGCGGCAAAGGGTGTGCTTTTACGAGACCCTCTAAAGCCCATAGCTCCCGAGCTTGCTTGGGAAAGTGCGTTTCCGCTCATGTCGCTCATTGTTACTATTGTATTGTTAAAGGAAGAACGAATATGCGCTTGACCTTTTTCAATATTCTTTTTTTCTCTGCGTCTTCTGGACACTTTTTTCTTAGGTGCAGCCATTAATTATTTCCTCCTTATTTCTTTTTGCCTGCAACGGTACGTTTAGGACCTTTGCGTGTGCGTGCATTTTGTTTTGTGCTCTGCCCTCTAACGGGTAGCCCTTTTCTGTGGCGAATACCTCGATAGCAGCCTATTTCCATAAGACGCTTAATATTAAGAGAAACCTCTCTTCTTAAATCGCCTTCCACTTTAATGTTTTTATCGATGTACTCTCTGATTTTAGATACATCATGCTCTTCTAAATCCTTAACTCTAACGTTAGGATCTACATTTGTTTCGGTTAAGATAAGCTGAGACGTCTTAAGCCCTATACCAAATATATAAGTAAGACCGATTTCAACTCTCTTTTCTCTGGGTAAATCTACACCAGCAATACGTGCCATATTTTTTCCTCCGTAGTTTAGCTCTAATTACCATTTAGATTAATTACTTCTCCGTATATACAATCACGGATAATTATACCAACTTTTTTTATAAAAAGCAATTAGTACAATTCTTGGTTATTTAAAATTTATACGAAAAATTGCCTTAGGCAACTCAGCCGCTCGTATAAACAGGGTTAGCCTTGTTTTTGTTTGTGCTTGGGGTTTTGGCAAATTACCATAACCTTGCCGTGTCTTTTGATTATCTTGCATTTCTCGCAAATTGGTTTTACTGATGGTCTGACTTTCATTATACTCCTCCTGATTTTTGCGCAACTTGGCGCTTTTTTGTATGCACATACCTTTATATAATGCCTAAGTTGGCATCACTAATTAAAAATATACGCCTTTAACCTTTACCACGCCAGGTAATTCTGCCTTTTGTTAAATCGTAAGGCGAGAGTTCTACCGTTACTTTATCTCCGGGTAGTATTCTTATGTAGTTCATCCTTAATTTACCGGAAATATGCGCCAGTATTTTATGTCCGTTTTCAAGCTCTACTTCAAAAGTAGCATTGGGATATGTATCCGTTACGATACCTTCCACTTCTATTACGTCGCTTTTAGACATTGATTACTCCTAACTTTTTCTTACTTCCAAAGCATAATGCCTTGGGCTCCTGTACTTTAATGCTTTATTGTGGTATTCTTTTAGATATTGCACTAAAGTTTACCGCTACTAAGCTTATATTTTTTTTATGTAGCCTGTGTTTATCAGCGCACTTCTAAGTTCTGCATCAAATACCTTTTTGCCTTCAACAAGCTTTTCTTTTATGTTGTCTAAGCACTCCTCTTTTAGCTCTAAGTGCTTTAGTTTCTTTTTTTTAGGCTTATCTAACTTTCTCAGTACGCCGTCTGCTATAAGTACATAGTTTTCCTCGGGTATTGCAGTTATTATAAAGTACTTGCCTTTATCTCTGCCACTTAAGGACAAACATATTCTTCCTATTTGCGCTTGTATGTTACTCAATTTGCACACACCAACTTATATTTTAGTAATAATTTGAGGCTCCCCTTCTGTTACCAGTAGGGTATTTTCGTAGTGGGCACTTAGCTTTTTGTCTTTTGTATACACAAGCCAGTTGTCCTCTCCGAAAGCCACCGCCGCACCGCCTAAGTTTATCATAGGCTCTATTGCAAGGGTCATTCCTGCTCTAAGTCTTGGGTTTGCACCCTTAAAGGCAAAGTTTGGAATATCCGGAGCCTCATGGAGATTTTTGCCTATGCCGTGCCCCACTAACTCTCGTACCACCCCAAAATTATGGGCGAGGGCACAGTTTTCCACAGCAGTGGAAATATCTTTTAGCCTGCCACCCTCTCTTGCCATATTAAAGCCTTCGTAAAAGCATTGTTTGGTTACTTCTATTAGTTTTGCAGCATCTTCGCTTATCTGCCCTACGGGGAAGGTTCTTGCCATATCCGAATGGTAGCCGTCAAACAGCACTCCAATATCTATGCTTATAATGTCCCCCTGCTTTAGCAGTTTATGCCTGTTTGGTATTCCGTGTACTATCTCCTCGTTTACCGAGGTACATATACTTGCCGGAAACCCTCTGTAATTTTTAAAAGATGCCTTGGCATTAAAGCCTTTAATTAATTTTTCCGCTAACTCATCTAAATACAATGTGGAAATACCCTCTCTTATTTCTGTTTTGAGTTTTTCCATCACCGTTGCACACAGTTTACCCGATGCAAACATTTTAGCTGTTTCGCTTGCGCTTTTTATATTAATTACCATAACTTATGCGTAGGCTTTTAGTGCTTCTTTTATAAATGTTGCCTCTTCTTCTATGGGCATTGTTGCATCTACGTTTACTATTTTTGCGCTGTAATAATCTATTAGTGGCGCCGTATTTAGCTCGTATACCTTAAACCTTTCTCTAACCGTCTCTTCGTTATCGTCAGGTCTTGTGTACAGATTTCCCGGGCACACATCACATTTTGTGCCTTCGTGTGTTAGGGAACTGTATACAGCACCACACTTGTCGCACACCAGACGTGTGCTTATGCGTTTTACTATTACGTTAATATCGCACTCAAGATTTACACAAACATCTATTTTTGCAATTTCGTCTAAGGCAAGCGCTTGGGCAACCGTTCTTGGAAAACCGTCAAACAGTACGCCTTTTGAGGCATCTGCTTTTTGCAGTCTTTCTTTTATCATGTCTATTATTACACTGTCGGGTACTAATGCACCTTTATCTATGTAACTTTTTGCAAGCGCACCTAATTTTGTTTCTTTTTTAATTTCTTCTCTTAACATATCCCCTGTGGAAACATGGGCAATGTTGAAGAATTTAGCAATTCTTTCTGCCATTGTGCCCTTTCCCGATCCGGGAGGGCCTAAAAATATTGTGTTCATTACTCCCCCTTATTAGTTGTTTAAGAAGCCTTTGTAGTGGCGCATCATCATTTGTGCCTCTAACTGCTTGGTAGTTTCGAGAGAAACACTTACCATAATAAGCAAGCTTGTAGCACCAAAGGTTATGTTAATAACGGGTACTATGCTTCCCATTAAGGTGGGTACCGTAGCAACTAAAGCTAAGAATATTGCGCCGAATAATGTTATTCGTGATAATATTTTTGCAAGATAATCCGAGGTGGGCTTTCCGGGTCTAATACCCGGTATAAAACCGCCGTTTTGTTGGAGGTTTTTGGAAACATCCACAGGATTAAAAGCTATTTGCGAGTAGAAGTAGGAGAAGAACAGTATTAACAACGCAAATATTACCGTATATAATACCGAGCCCGGTCCTGCATATAGCTGATACCATTTAAAGAACTCACCTTCGGGGAAAAACTGAGCTATCATACCCGGAAATGCTATTATTGTCATAGCAAAAATTAGGGGCATAACACCGCTTTGGTTTACCTTCATAGGAATATGGGTGCTTTGTCCGCCGTACATCTTTCTGCCAACCACTCGTTTGGCGTATTGTACGGATATTCTGCGTTCTCCCAAATCTACAAAGGTTATTGCTAAAATTATGGCAAAAGCCGCAACTACTAACAATATGAACGCCCAAAACTCCGTAGTGCCTTTAGACATTGATTCAAACAGGCTCAAACCCATTTGAGGCATACCCGAAACTATGCTTATAAAGATAAGTAAGGAAATACCGTTGCCGATACCCTTTTCCGTAATACGCTCGCCAATCCACATAATCAGCGCAGTACCTGCCGTTAAGCAAGCTACTATTGTAACATATGTAAACCAGTTTGCGTTTTTCTCCACTGCATCCGGCCCTAAGCCTGCCATAATACCTATTGCTTGTACTAAACCTAATATAACACCTAAGTATCTTGTAATGGAAGCTATTTTCTTTCTGCCGTCGTCTCCTTCTTTTGCCAAACGCTCTAATTTGGGAATGGCAACCGTAAGCAGATTCATAATAATGGATGCGTTAATATATGGGACGATACCAAGTGCGAAGACTCGCATATTTGCAAGCGCACCACCGGACATTAGGTTATAAAAGCCCAAAATGTCGTAGTTTGCAACTTGTGATGCAATAAATTCCGGATTAACACCCGGAGTAGGAATTGCAGAACCTATACGATATACAAGCACCATAAGTAAGGTAAAAATAATTTTTTGCCTTATCTCCGGTATTTTCCACGCATTTGAAATGGTTTTAAACATCATACCACCTCTGTATTTCCACCTGCAGCCTTAATTTTCTCTTCAGCTGTTTTAGTGAATTTTTTGGCTTTTACGGTGATTTTTTTTGTAATATCTCCGTTGCCTAAAATCTTCAATCCATCGTTTTCCTTTTTAATTATGTTTTTATCTATTAAGGTTTGTACATCTACAACCGCACCGTCTTCAAAACAATTTAAGTCCCTAACGTTTAGTGTAGAGTACACAGTAGCAAATATATTTGTAAATCCTCTTTTGGGCAAGCGTCTGGAGAGAGGCATTTGTCCACCCTCAAAACCGGGACGTACTCCGCCGCCGGATCTTGATTTTTGACCTTTCTGACCTCTTGCCGAAGTTTTGCCAATTCCGGATCCACAGCCTCTACCCACTCTCTTAGGCGCTTTTTTTGCACCGGGAGTAGCTTTAAGTTCGTGTATCTTCATAATATTTCTCCTAAACTAACTATTTAACTTCCGTTGCGCAAACCAGGTGCTTAACTTTAAAAATCATGCCTCTAATTGCCGCATTATCCGGTCTTGTTACTTCTTGATTTAACTTTCTTAAGCCAAGCGCCTGTAAAGTTGCTTTTTGATCCTTTGCGTAACCAATGGGGCTTTTTACAAGTTTAATTTTAATATCCACGTAAAACCTCCTATTGCAACTGCTCTACGCTAATACCACGCAGACGTGCCACTTGAGATGCGTCTCTTAGACTTCTTAAACCTTCTAAGGTTGCTTTTACGCAATTAATGGGGTTGTTGGAGCCTTGAGATTTTGTTCGTATATCCTTAACACCGGCAAGCTCTAACACCGCACGAGCAGGACCGCCTGCAATAACGCCTGTACCTTCGGATGCAGGGAGGAGTAACACTCTGCCTCTGCCAAACTTGCCAATAACCTCGTGAGGTATGGAAGTACCCTTTAGGGACACGGTAATCATACTGCGTTTAGCACTTTGAACAGCCTTTCTTATTGCCTCGGGAATTTCCATTGCCTTGCCCATACCAACGCCAACATGTCCGTTTTCGTCTCCCACTACTACAAGAGCGGAAAATCTAAAGTTACGTCCACCTTTAACAACTTTGGCAACACGGTTTATGGAAACTAATTTTTCTTTTAAATCTAACGCCTGAGCGTCTATTGTATTATTAGATAGCAAACCCTAAGTACCTCCTTTTAAAGCTTAAGACCGGCATCTCTTGCACCTTGTGCAACCTGTGCCACTCTACCTGTGTATAGATATCCGCCTCTGTCAAAAACAACTTCTTTAATACCTGCGTTAATTGCTCTTTTAGCCGCAAGTTCTCCAACTGCTTTTGATTGCTCCTGTTTTGTTTGCTCGCTTGCCTTTGCTGCGATTTCCTTATCTAATGTGGATGCACTGCAAAGGGTGTGGCCTGCCACGTCATCTATAAACTGTACATAAATGTTGTTTAAGCTTCTGTATACGTTCATACGGGGACGGCTTTGCGTACCGGAAATTTTGTTTCTAATTCTTTGGTGACGCTTAACTCTAATTTGGTTTTTATCTTTTTGATTAATCATATGCGTTACCTCCTTACATACCGGTTTTGCCGACTTTACGGCGTATAACTTCGTCTTTGTATTTAATGCCCTTGCCTTTATATGGCTCGGGTGGTCTTAGTGTGCGAATATTTGCCGCAACCTGACCTACAAGCTGTCTGTCTATACCTTTTATTATAACGGTATTTGCATTAGGTGCCTCAAAGGTTATCCCTTCGGGTTGCTCTACTTCAACAGGGTGAGAGTAGCCAAGACCAAATACCAATTTTTTGCCGTTAAGCTGTACTCTGTAACCAACACCCACAACTTCTAAGGTTTTCTCAAACCCGTTAGAAACACCTACAACCATGTTGTTTAAAAGTGCTCTTGTAAGTCCGTGAAGCGCTCTGTTTTCTTTGGTTTCGCTTACACGGGTAAGTGTTATTACTCCGTTTTCTTGCTCTATTACGATTTTTTTGCTAAAAGTGCTTGTAAGCTCCCCTTTAGCGCCTTTTACCGTAACAACATTACCATCTTTTACGTCTACTACAACCTTATCGGGTAAGGTTATAGGTAATTTACCGATTCTTGACATTTACATATACCCCCTTACCAGATATAAGCAAGGACTTCCCCACCAACGGCTTCACTTCTTGCCTTAGCATCCGTGATAATCCCTTTAGATGTGGAAATAATTGCTATGCCCAAACCGTTTAATACTTTAGGCAGTTTATCGTGTCTTACATAAACTCTAAGACCGGGCTTAGATATTTTTTTAAGACCTGTAATTACCTTTTCTCCGTTTGGACCATATTTTAATTTGATTTTTAGCGTACCTTGTACGCCGTCATCTATAAATTCGCAGCCTTTAATGTAGCCTTCCTCAAGCAAAATTTGACCTATTGCTTTTTTAACGTTAGAAGCCGGAACCTCTACCGTGTCGTGTCTTGCGATTAAAGCGTTGCGAATACGTGTAAGCATATCTGCTACAGAATCTGTAACCGGCATGTCTTTTCCTCCTTAAACTAAATAATAGATTTTACCAACTTGCTTTTCTTACACCGGGTATCTGACCACGATATGCAAGCTCTCTAAAGCATATACGACATATTCCGTATTTTCTAAGCACAGCGTGAGGTCTGCCACATATACGGCATCTTGTGTAGTTGCGTGTAGAAAACTTAGAACCTCTTTGTTGTTTTAAAATCATGCTCTTTTTTGCCATCTTTTCCTCCTTAGTGAGCAAAGGGCATACCCATTAGGGTAAGCAGCTCTCTGGCTTCCTCGTCCGTTTTTGCCGTTGTAACTATAATAATATCCATACCTCTTACTTGGTCTACATTATCGTAGTTAATTTCGGGAAAAACCAACTGCTCTTTAAAGCCCATTGCAAAATTGCCTCTGCCGTCGAAGGATTTCGGGGAAAGCCCACGGAAGTCTCTAACACGAGGAATAGCAATGCTAATTAATTTATCTAAAAACTCGTACATTCTGGTACCTCTTATGGTAACCTTTGCACCTATTTTCATTCCTTCACGTACTTTAAAGTTAGCTACGGATTTTTTGGCCAATGTAACCACCGGCTTTTGTCCTGCTATTACCGTTAAATCATCAAGAGCAGAATCAAGTGCCTTTGCATTGTCTTTAACATCTCCCATACCCATATTTATAACTATTTTCTCTATACGGGGGACTTGGTTTATGTTTTTGTAGGAGAACTTTTTCATCATATCGGATTTCATAGTTTCCCTGTATGCGTCTTTTAATCTTGGCATTTGTAAACCTCCCTTGCTTACAGATTGGCGCCACATTTTTTACAAATGCGCACCTTTTTACTGTCTTCTATTTTGTGGGCTACCCTTGTAGCTTTAGAGCATTTGGGGCATATTACCATTACGTTGGAAATATCTAATGCTCCTTCTTGCTTAATAATACCGCCCGGGGTTGTTTGATTTTTAGGCTTTTTGTGCTTCGTTACCATATTTACGGCTTCTATCACAATTTTTTTATTTGTAGGCTGTACCTTTAGCACCTTGCCTTTTTTGCCCTTTTCTTTACCCGATATAACAACTGCGGTATCGCCTTTTTTTATCTTTAAACTATTAGCCATATGCGCCTCCTTAAAGAACTTCGGGGGCAAGAGATACTATCTTCATGTAGTCTTTATCTCTAAGCTCCCTTGCAACAGGCCCGAATATACGAGTACCCTTTGGTTGCTTGTTGTTATCGATTATTACTGCTGCATTTTCGTCAAATTTAATATGAGAACCGTCAGCTCTTCTTACTCCGCTTTTAGAACGTACAATAACGGCTTTTATAACATCCTTCTTTTTAACTACACCGCCGGGTGTAGCCGTTTTTACAGATGCGATTATAACATCTCCGATGTTAGCTGTTTTTTTAACCGAACCACCAAGAACTCTTATGCACTGTATAATCTTGGCACCGGAATTATCCGCAACTTTTAAGCGTGTTTCTGGTTGTACCATGTTTATCCTCCTCTTTGCACAAAAGTTATTTAGCCTTCTGTACTATTTCTACTAAACGCCATCTTTTATCTCTTGAAAGCGGACGGGTTTCCATAACTTTAACAGTATCGCCAATTCCGCATTCGTTGTTTTCGTCGTGTGCTTTTAACTTATTTGTAAAGTTCACCGTCTTTCCGTACAGTTTGTGCTTTTTTTTAGTTTTAATAGCTACAACGATAGTTTTATCCATTTTATTACTTACTACCGTACCAATTCTTTCCTTGCGGTAACCTCTTGTTACTTCCATTAAAGACATCTCCTTTACTTAACCTTTTGTTCATTAGCAATTTCTATTTCTCTTAAAACAGTTTTTACTCTTGCAATATCCTTCTTAACATTTTTGATGCCGGAAGGGTTATTTAGCTGACCTGTTGCTAACTGAAAACGCAGGTTAAAAAACTCTGTTTTTAAGTCTACTAACTTCTGTTCTAATTCCCCAAGGGTAAGTTCGCGAATTTCTTTAGTTTTCATTTAGCTCACCACCTGTTTCTTTAATCATAAACTTACATTTAATAGGCAGTTTATGTGCCGCACGTGTAAGTGCCTCTCTTGCTACTTCCTCGGTAACTCCTGCAAGCTCAAACATAACTCTGCCGGGCTTTACTACCGCTACCCAATATTCCGGAGAACCTTTACCGCTACCCATACGGGTTTCTGCCGGTTTTTCCGTAACAGGTTTATGAGGGAATATTTTTATCCAAACCTTACCGCCCCTTTTAATGTGTCTTGTCATAGCAATACGGGCTGCTTCTATTTGGTTACTCTTTATCCAACCGGGCTCTTGTGCCACTAAGCCGAAATCGCCGTAGGAAATTGTGTTTCCACGTAGTGCTTTGCCTTTCATTCTGCCACGAAAAACTCTTCTACGCTTTACTCTTTTTGGCATTAACATTTCTCTTACCTCCTTGTTCTTGTTGTTGAGGTTTTGCTCTGTCTTTAAGAGGATTTCCTAAAATTTCGCCTTTGTATATCCACACCTTAACGCCAATTTTGCCGTAGGTGGTATTTGCTTCCGCAAAACCGTAGTCTATATCCGCTCTTATTGTTTGTAGTGGAATGGAGCCTTCGTGGTATTGCTCGCTTCTTGCAATTTCTGCACCGCCAAGCCTGCCCGAGCACATAATCTTTATGCCCTTTGCTCCGCTTTTCATCGTTCTGCCTATGGACTGCTTCATGGCACGTCTAAAGGAAATACGTCTTTCAAGCTGTTGTGCAACACTCTCCGCTACAAGCTGAGAATCCACATCCACTCTTTTTACTTCTATTATATTTACCGCAATTTGCTTGCCTGTAAGTTTTAGTAAATCTTTTTTTAGTACGTCTACGCCTTGTCCGCCTTTACCTATTACGATACCCGGCTTGCCCGTAGAAATACTAACGGATATTTTGTTTGCGGCCCGCTCGATTTCTATTTTAGAAATACCTGCCGCATATAATTTCTTCTTCAAAAACTTTCTTAAAACATCATCTTCTTTAAGATAATCCGCAAATTTGGATTTTTTTGCTGTCCATCTTGCATCCCAATCTTTAATGACGCCCACTCGAAAACCATGGGGGTGTACTTTTTGGCCCATGCTGTACCTCCTTACTTAACCTGATCTAAGATTATAGTTATGTGACTCGTTCTCTTCCTGATTCTTGTTGCTCTGCCTTGTGCTCTTGGTCTGAAGCGTTTAAGCGTCGGACCTTGGTTTGCAAACACTTCTGCTACATACAAGCTGTCGGAATTTAAGTTCTTGTTGTTTTCCGCATTTGCTATTGCGGAGTTTAACAGTTTAAGTGTAGGCTCTGTTGCACCGTTTGGCGTATTTAAAAGCACAGCTTTTGCGCTGTCTACGGGTAATCCTCTGATTAGATCTATAACCGCTTTAACCTTACGGGAGGAAATACGCACATATTTTGCAACCGCATAAGGACGCATATCTTTTTCTTCTATACGTTTTGCGGCCTTTTCTCTTTGTCTTGTTGCCATAAATTTTTACCTCCTTTGGTTATCTGGACGATTTCTCGCCCGCGTGACCCCTGTATGTTCTTGTGGGGGAGAATTCACCTAATTTGTGTCCTACCATATCTTCCGTAACATAAACAGGAACAAACTTTCTGCCGTCATGCACTCCGATGGTATGTCCTACCATATCGGGAAATATTGTAGATGCTCTTGACCATGTCTTTAACACTTTTTTTTCGTTTTTTTCGTTCATAAGCTGTATTCTGCTTAAAAGCTTTTCGCTTATAAAGGGTCCTTTTTTTACTGACCTGCTCATAGTGGCACATTCACTCCTTTTTACTTACTATTTCTGCGTTTTACAATAAATTTATCGCTCTGGTTTTTCTTCTTACGGGTTTTGTAACCAAGAGTAGGTTTACCCCAAGGTGTAACAGGTCCGCTACGACCGATAGGAGATTTACCCTCGCCACCGCCGTGGGGATGGTCGCATGGGTTCATTACCGAACCACGCACCGTAGGTCTGACACCCATATGTCTCTTTCTGCCTGCTTTACCTATGGAAATATTTTCCTGGTCTGCATTGCCAACCTGCCCTATGGTAGCTTTGGCATTAACTAGTATCATTCTAACCTCGCCCGAGGGGAGTCTTACTTGTGCGTATTTGCTTTCTTTAGCCATAAGTTGTGCCGCATTTCCCGCACTTCTTACAAGCTGAGCACCCTTGCCCGGTTTTAGCTCTACGTTGTGTATCATAGTACCAACAGGAATATCCGATAGGCACAATGCGTTTCCGGGTTTAATATCCGCATTTTTACCGCTAAGCACAGCGTCTCCCACCTTAAGCCCTATTGGAGCTATAATGTAGCGTTTTTCGCCGTCTGCGTAGTGTAGCAATGCAATATTTGCACTTCTGTTTGGGTCGTACTCTATTGTTGCTACCTTTGCCGGTATATCGTCTTTATTTCTTTTAAAGTCTATTATTCTGTATTTTTGTTTGTTACCGCCACCCACGTGTCTTACTGTAATTCTTCCGTGAACGTTTCTTCCGCCGGATTTTTTAAGAGAAACCAACAGGGATTTCTCCGGTTTTGTTGTCGTAATTTCCTCAAAAGCGGAAACAGACATAAATCTTCTACCCGGGGAAGTCGGGTTATATTTTATTATAGCCATTCCTTATATACCTCCTACCTATTATTGAGCCATGCTCTCAAAGAACTCAATAGCTTTGCTTTCTTTGGTAAGTGTCACATAGGCTTTTTTGGTATCCGGTCTTCTGCCCTGTGTACGTCCCTGTCTTTTTAACTTACCCTGCTTTCTTGCAGTACCCACAGATTTTACCTTTACGCCGAAGATTTCTTCTATAGCGGATTTTATCTGGGTTTTGTTTGCGTTAATTGCAACCATAAATGTATACTTTTTATCGGGTATAAAGTCGTAGCTTTTTTCGGAAAGTATAGGCTTTATGATAATATCGTGAATATCTTTCATTATGCGTAAACCTCCTCTACTTTTTTAACTGCGTCTTTAGTTACAATAAACATATCGTAGTTTAGTATGTCATATGTGCAAAGTGTGGTTGCAAGTGTGGTTTTAACCCCTTGTAAGTTTGCAGCCGCACGCACTAATGTTTCGTCTTTAATATCTGTAACTATTAGTGCTTTCGTGTCAACTTTCAGGTTTTTAAGCACTTTTACCATTTCTTTTGTTTTAGCTTCGCTTAGTTTGCAATCTTCTAAAACTATCATCTGCTTTTGTTCTACTTTTGATGATAATGCAGAGTACAGAGCCAATCTTTTAACTTTCTTATTTAGTTTAAAAGAGTAGTCTCTTGGTTTTGGAGCAAACACAACTCCGCCTCCCGTCATTTGAGGGGCTCTCGAAGTACCCTGACGTGCTCTGCCTGTGCCTTTTTGTCTGAAAGGCTTAATTCCGCCGCCACGTACTTCGCTACGTGTAAGTGCACTTTGAGTGCCTTGTCTTTTATTTGCAAGATGTTGCACAACCGCATCGTGCATAACGGTCGCATTTACTTTTACGCCGAAAATTGCATCGTTTAGCATTATTTCGCCTGATTGTGTGCCATCTGTTTTAAATACTGTTACTTTTGGCATTGCTATTTCTCCTTTTCGTTATTCAGCTTTTTACGCTTTTCTTAATAGTTACCAGACCGCCGTTAGCGCCGGGTATTGCACCCTTTACTAAAATAAGATTGTTATCTGCATCTATTTTTGCTATTTCTAAATTTTGTATTGTAACTCTTAAGCTACCGCCGTGTCCCGGAAGTTTTTTGCCCTTCATAACCTTTGCCGGAGATGCGCAAGCACCCATCGAGCCCGGGCGTCTGTGATATCTTGAACCGTGAGACATAGGCCCTCTGTGTTGTCCGTGTCTTGCAATAACACCTTGGAAGCCTTTGCCCTTAGAAATACCGCATACGTCTATTTTTTCGCCGTCTGTAAAAACATCTGCTTTAATTTCGCTGCCTACTTCTGCCTCGTCTTGCGTTAAAAACTCTCTTATATAGCGAGTGGGTTTAGCACCTGCTTTTTTAAAGTGCCCCATTTTAGGCTTATTTACGTTTTTTTCTTTAATATCGCCATAGCCTACCTGCAATGCACAGTAGCCATCTATTTCTTTGGTTTTTCTTTGCAGTACAACGCAAGGACCGGCTTTTACAACAGTTACGGGAACTACTGTTCCGTTATCTGCAAAAATCTGTGTCATTCCAATTTTTGTACCAAGTATAGCTTTCATTTTATTCCTCCTTTGCCTGCATTATAGCTTAATCTCAATATCTACGCCTGCGGGCAAATCTAAGCGCATAAGTGCGTCCGTAGTTTTTGCGTTTGCTTCTAATATGTCTATTAGGCGTTTATGAGTTTTAATTTCAAATTGCTCTCTGCTATCCTTATATTTGTGGGTAGCACGCAGTATTGTTATAATTTCTTTTTGTGTGGGCAGAGGCACCGGGCCTGATATTTTAGCGCCTGTTCGTTTTGCCGTTTCTACAATTCGCTCTGCCGATTGGTCGATTAAATTGTGGTCGTAAGCTTTTAGCTTAATTCTTATTCTTTGGCTTGCCATTTTATTTTCCTCCTTAAGCATTCCTTGCGTGTACACATAGCCGTGTGTGTCACATTGATTTTTTTTGAGCAAATTTCTTTGCCCATGGGAGTTGCTTTGTCCTGCAAAGCATAATTTACGAAAACTATCCGCTTGGCAGACGGGAACCTCTCGTAAATAATGTTCCGTTTTTTGTGTGCAATATGCCTTTTTTTGCTAATTTAGCTGTTTATACATAGTGCAACGTAATATATAATACAACAATTTTGGTGTATTGGCAAGTGTTTTTTTTATTTTTCGAGTTTTTTTTAAAAAAATTTTACCTGTTTTAACTTATTACCGAAAAAGTCACTTGTATCATTTGACGTAACAGTTAAAATAAAATATAATAGACAATATAATCCAAAAAGGAAGTGTAAATATATTGAATTTAAGCGCAAATGCACCTTTTTATATTCTAAATATAATTATACATTTTTTAGTTTATCTTTACTTTATAATAAAACCTTTCAAGAAAAATTTTAGATTTGGCATAAAGGTTGTAATTCCTGTGTTGCTTGTATACGTCGCTAGCTCTATGATTGTAATACTAACTTTTTTTGAAAAAGAATCCATATACACAGGACCCATAAACTCGTTTATTGCGTTTTTTGTGTGGGTGCTGGGCTCTTTTGGGGTTTGTGTACTATTAATAAAGGGAAACCCTATGCAGTTATTATTTTTAATATTTGTTACTTTCGGCATACAAAATAATGTAATAAGCATTTCTAATGTAATATTTGGGCTAAAAATATTCCCTAATTATTTTTCCTTTGAGTATGCAAACTACATAATTATTTCCATAGTAGTACTCATACTTTATATTCCTGTGATGCGGTACATATATATAAAACTGTTTAAGCAAATAATTGATTCGGACATTAACTTTTCTAACTGGAAGTATATGTGGATAATACCCTTTTGTATGTTTACCTACACCATTACAACTTCTTACGGTGGAGTACCACGTTTAGGACCTTTTAATTACAGACACTTAATTTCCGTCCTTTCTTTAAGCCTGCTAAGTTTAATTACATATATAGTTACCCTGCAAATGCTTGTAAAAAACTACGACAGCATAATTGCAAAGGGCAAAGAAGATTTAATGCACAAGCAACTGGAAATTCAAAAGGAGCAGTATAAAAAACTTACTACCACCATTAAAGACGGTGATAAACTGCGTCACGATTGGCGCCACCACATACACACCATAAGCGGACTTGCAGAGCGAAACGATGTAGAGAGCATAAAAAACTATTTAAGCAAATATCAAAAAGAGCATTTGTTTGACGAAGATGTATGCTACTGCGACAATGCGATAATAGACTCAATTTTAGGTTATTACGCCTACATCTCCAAACAAAACAACATTGCAATAAGTATAGATGTACAAATACCTGCCGATTTGGATATTTCCGATTTGGATTTATGCGTGGTGTTTGGCAATTTAATAGAAAACGCAACGGAGGCATGTTTGCGGCAAAAAGAGGGAGAAAGATTTATTAAGGTAGTCGCCAAAACAGAGGGTGGCAACCTGCTTATTTCAGTAAAAAACAGCTTTGACGGCAAATTAGAAATAATAGAAGAGAGTTTTTACTCCTCCAAGCGAGAAGGAGAAGGCATAGGCATATCCTCCGTACGCAGTTTTTGCGAGAAAAACGGTGGTATGTTTTATATAACGTCGGAAGATTATCTGTTTTGCGTTAGGGTTATACTTAACGGTGGGGGAAAGATAGTGCTTTAACACAAACGCACCCTTGCAGTATCAGAAAACTTCCTCCCCCAAAGCCAAATAAACCCCTTCCAAATGCTTTTTACCCAAGGGTATGGGGGTGGTGGAAATTGGTTTTAAATACACATCTTTTTGCTCCACACTTTCTATTTCTTCTATATTAATAATGTAAGAACGATGGCAACGCACAAAATTTTTGGGCAATTGCTTTTGCACAAAGGTAAAATTTGCCTTGTGTTGCTTTTGTTGCATACCTTCCTTTTTCATATGGATTTTAACGTAATTGCCCCAGCTTTCAAAATATAAAATATCTCTAAAGGGTATGCACACCTGTACACCGTTGTAGGTGTAGCTGTAACACCCTTCCTTATTTATAAGGGCTATACTTTGCCCTATTTGTTCCGCAGTTACAGGCTTATTAATATAATTGTATAAATAAATATTATTGTTATGGTGATGTTGGCTTAACTCCATAGCTTTTATTGTAAACACCACCGCATTGTTGTAGCCTAAAATACGTAGCTGTTGGCATAGCCTAATTACGTTTGTCTCTGTGCCACCCGTATCCAAAAATAATATATCGAAACTTATATTGCCTTCTTTAAAACGCTCTAAAATTTCTCTACCCTCGCTAAAATGAGAAATAAGTATTTGTACGTCCGCAGGTCTCCATTTATACAATGCGTCTATAAACTCTTCTAAATAATTCCCATTTTTTTCAACAATAGCAACTCTCATAATTACACCTCATTTACGTAAAATAGTCCGTAGTGGTATATCGACTGTGTGCCTACAAATTAATATTGTTTATGCACTTAAAACACTAATTTTGCCTGTGGATATATTTATATTTTACTCATAAGTGTATAAATTTTACCATAAACCCACCTTTTAAGCAAATTTAAAAATGGGGTAATACCCAACTTTTTGGCAATCCTTATTTAAAAGTGGCAAATATTATTTAAAAGTGTGAAAAATCAGATAAATAATACAGATACAGCAAAAAAGGCTCATAAGTAGCATAAAAAAACAAAAAAGTCACTATAAATGTAGATTTTTATTTTAAAATTTTATATACTATATAGTAATAAAAGGGAAATAAAGCAAACGGGATTGGGGAATGAGTAAAGCAAAAATAATATTTTTGATGATTGCAATAGTTGTTGTAATCTTTATAGTGTTTAGCGCAAATCAATTTATAACCACTTTGGATGATACGCTATTTATATCCGTAGAAAAGCAGTTGGAGGATAGTGCAAACCACAGCGCCGTGGTAATAGGCAATTCTTTTAACGAGCACATTAACTCCCTAAATGTTGCGGCAAATTATTTAGCAACAATGGATGATTTACACGGCAAGGAGGCTATGGATTTTCTTAAGATTATGCAAAGCAATATGAAATATCGGCGAATGGCTGTTACTTTGCCAAACGGACTTTCTTTAAGTACGGCAAATACAGGGGGGGATCTTTCCAAAAACGATTTTTTCGAGGAATGGCTAAGTGGCAACAACAGTATAATAGGCCCTCTGCCTGCAATAGACGACCCAAACGAAAATGTAATTTTTATGACAGTCCCCATATTTAAAAACGGCAAAATTATAGGTGCGCTTTCCGCAACTTACAGCACAAAAGAATTGGAATCCCTTTTTGACGTATCCTTTTTAAACGAGGAAGGTTTTTCCTTTCTAATTACGGCAGATGGGGAAATTGTGTCCGGCATAAGTAAGCGCAGTAATATGAACTCCGGCGCAATATCTTTAGAGGAGTTTGCCCAAAATGCGGAATACGCCAACGAAACCTTAGAGCTTATAGAAGATATGCCCATAAAAAGAGGTTACGGCAGATATGTTGACGACACCACCGATTATGCCGGATATTTTTATTACTGCCCATCGGGAATTTCCGATTGGCTTGTGGTTACAATGGTACCCGAAACGGTAATGGACAGTCAAGTAATTGCAATAGGGCATATTGCCCTCAACTTTATTTTAATCATACTGTTATGTGTTCTGTTTTTGGTTAGCACTATTGTGTATATTCAAGTTAAGGCTAAAAACCAAGCAAAGTTAAGCGAAAACTCTTACAGAGCCCTTGCAAAACACACGGATAAAATTTTATTTGAGTGGGATTTTGCAACAAATAAAATTACCTCCTTCAGTAATTATGAGGATTTATACGGCAGTAAAATAGTGGAAGTTGCAGGAGAGACGGATAAAAATTTCACCGAGTCTATATATCCCGAAGATGCCGGTATTGTGGCAAAAATATTTGAAAACACCAAAAAAGGTTTAAGTATAAAGGACGAAAAATTTCGTGTAACGGATAAGGAGGGTATGCCCCATTGGTGCTCTTTGTCAGCCACTGTAATTAAGGATAAAAAGGGCAGGCCAATAAAAGCGGTAGGTACTCTAAGCGATATAGACGAGCGAGAGCGGGAAATAGAGGCGCTAAAGGAAAGTACAAGATACGACTACCTTACAGGGCTTTTAAACAAAACCTGCACGCAGTACGAAATAGAGGAGCTAATAAAGCATAGCAAGCCAAACACAATGCACGCAATAGTGTCTTTGGATATAGATAATTTCAAAACTATTAATGACACTGGAGGGCATCTTTTTGGTGATGATGTGCTTAAATTTTATGCCCAAACCATAAAAAGTAATTTTAGGTCCACAGACATTGTGGGGCGGTTTGGCGGAGACGAATTTACCGTGCTTATAGTAAATATTCCCGATGAGGCATTTGCAATAAATAAATTGAAAAAACTAATTAAGTGTTGTCGCAAAAAATACACCATAGAAAACAAAAAGTACACCACTACCATTAGTGCAGGCATAGCCTATTACCCCAAAAACGGCACAAAATACAAAGAGTTGTACGAAAATGCGGACGGAGCGCTGTATCACAGTAAAAACACCGCAAAGGGTACGTATACCGTTTACGGTGAGTAATGTGCACTTAATTTAAAAACCAACTATGCTTACAAACTTTAGCCCTCTATCGTTGGGGATGTTTCCGTAACATTTAGGGTAGCCTCCAACTCTTTGGCGCTAAGGGTTAAACCTTCGTTTATTGCGGTAATTAAATCAATTAAAGCGCTGTTTACCGTGCTTTCTCCCATACCTGCATAGGCAGAAAAAACTTTGGGGCTTTTGTAGTGCGCCTCCATAATTTTACCGCTGACATCGCCATTAAATTCCCCACAGAAAATTTCCATATCTTCTCTGTTTGATTGCATCAGCGCATTATAAAAAGCCAAAGCGTCCTCACTTTTTGCCACAACCACACCGTCAATAGTGCCCTCGGGAAAGGTGTCAAGGGTGGTTGCTATCCACTCTGCTAAAGGCTTATCTGTGTTATACACCGCCTTTGGATATATTTTGCCCTCTGCAACATTTTTTTCAAATTCAAAATTAAGCTCACTTGCGGGAGTGCCTATAAAAGTAAGCCTAACAGGCGTGTCGTGAGGGGGATAATTTAGCGCCGTCTCAATTAATTCTGCGGAAGTTTCCTTTGGAATTACGCTATAAATTGCGGTGTCCTCCGGCGCATTTTTAAGACCGTTGCCCAGCCAAATTTGATGCACCTCAGGCTTGTGAATATACCCACCCGTAGAAATTATGCCCACAATATTTTTTTGTGCGTTTACTTCCTCTACGCTTGCACAATAAACCCCATCAAAACCTTGATTTTTAGCGGTTTCTATTGCTTTTGCAAATAAAGGCTCGTACCTGCCGTAAAAAATAATTTTTTTAGTGGGAATTTCCTCAATGACTGCGTTTTCCACAGGTTGCTCTTCTTTTTTTTGTTGATGATTAACAGAGGGTATTTTAATGTCCTCTCCACTAACCGCTGTTACTTGGTTATTTATGGAAGTTATGGTGGCAGTACCGTAAGCACAGCCACTAAACACGGCAGATATCCCAATAAGCGCCGTAATTATTGTAAGTAGTTTTTTCATTCTCTGATAAGCCCCCAACCTTTTCTAAATTCCTTGGCAAGTACGTAACCCACTTCGTCTAAATACTCTACTTGCAAATATTTATCGTCTCCGCTTAGCACTTTTACGGATGTAAAGGCAGGCACCATTACAATTTTATCCGATTTGGTGTCTGCTGATGTATACATCCATGTGTGTCTTTTTGCGGTAGTAGCCTCATCGTGTGCAGGAATAACACCCTTTTCGTAGGTAAGATAGGAGGTTAGAATATACCCCTCTTTGCCATCTATTTTAACCTTGCACCACGGGTCGCCAATGTGGAGCATTTCCACCTCGTCGTCGGGGTTTAAACTCTTAATTACTCTGTCGTTATTGCCGTTGCCTGTGCGCAGAGGCGCATTTTTATAGGTTACCCATGCTTTTGGGTTTTCCCCCTCCGCATCGTCGTAAATCCCCTTTTGGAGCGCATCATAATCCTCAAAACTCAACTGAGAGCGGAGTTTTTTCTTAAGCTCGTTGTCCCTTGGTTCTCCTTCTGTAATTTTAATGGTAGTGCCCGGGCAAGCATAGTAGTAAAGCCACTTTGCGTCCTCCACCATCAACCGTATACAACCGTGAGAAACGTTGTTGCCTAAATTACGATAGGCAGAACTTTGCAAAGTTTCTAAATCTCGTTTGGTGTACATTATGGAATGAAAGAATATTCCGCTGACTATTTGAGTCCAGTACCGTGCGTAGGTGTTATCAAACCCTGCAAACTCCCCGAAACGCTCTCTGCCTCCACCTAATTTCCAAGTACCTAAGGGGGTGGGTGTGCCGTAGGGATATTTTGCGCTTTTTGCGTAACTCCCCGTAGACACTAAAAATCTACGCACAATTTTTGTGTACTCGCCGGCATCATCCTTTTCAAAAACGGTGCAAATTTGGTTTTTAATATCCAGCAAAATGTAATATTTATCCGGGTCTGTATTTTTTGGCTCATCGTAAGCCAAAGAGGTTCCCACTAAGGAAAAACAGAAAATAAAAATAATTAAAGAAACAAAAATTTTCTTCATAAAATACTATACCACACTAACACTAATTTTTTTAACTATCATTATGTCAAATATATTAATTACTATCATTATATACTATGTGAGCATAATTAATCAACTTCTATTTAGTAAAAAGTATGCAAAAGTTAGTGAATATGCTATAAAAATAAAAAAATCGGATGCTCGTTGCAAATGCAACGCATAAATATATTGTAATTTGTGTATAATAAAATTATACTAAATAAAGGAAGGTAATTGCCATGTTAAGAAAAATTATAAAGATAGATGAAGAAAAATGCGACGGTTGCGGACTGTGCGCCGATGCCTGCCACGAAGGTGCAATAGGCATAGTCAACAATAAAGCAAAACTGCTAAGAGAGGACTATTGCGACGGTTTGGGAGACTGCCTGCCCGTTTGCCCAAAAGATGCCATCACCTTTGAAGAAAGGGAGGCGCAAAAATACAACGAAGAGGCGGTTAAGGAGAATTTACGGCAAAAAAACGGGGTACACAGTTGCCCGGGAAGTATGACTGCCACCTTTAATCGAAAGGATAGCCAAAGCATTGAATATAAGCAAGAAAGCGCCCTTAAGCAATGGCCTATTCAAATTAAGTTAGTGCCCATAAATGCCCCATATTTTGAGGGTGCGGATATACTTGTAGCGGCAGATTGCACCCCATTTGCTTACGGAAGCTTTCACAAAGATTTTATATCGGGTAAAATTACCTTAATCGGTTGCCCTAAATTAGACGATGGGGATTACAGCGAAAAACTCACCGAAATATTTGCTAAAAACAACATTAAAAGCGTAACAGTAACCAGAATGGAAGTACCCTGTTGCGGTGGCATAGAATTTGCCGTTAAAAAAGCGGTGGAGCAAAGCGGAAAAGCTATCCCCATAAAAACGGTAATAATTTCCGTAAACGGAGAAATTTTGGAGGATTAATGCCAAAAATCAACAGCAAAAGGCATAAAAAAGTATGAGAAGAAAAGACAGAGAAATGGACGAAAATTTTGGTTTGGAAGTATTAAGAGACTGCGAGTACGGTGTGCTGTCCACGGTAAATAAGGATGGCACACCTTATTGCATACCTGTATCTCCCGTGGTTTTGGGTAGGGTAATTTACTTCCATTGCGCCCCCGAGGGCAAAAAGTTAGATAATATTGCCCTAAACAACAAGGTTTGTATTGCAGGGGTAAAAAATACCAAACTACTGCCACAGGAGTATTCCACACAATACGAAAGCGGTGTTGCCACAGGGGTTTGCACCACAGTAACGGATGAAAGCGAAAAAATAGAGGCACTCAGGCTTATTTGCGAAAAATACGCAAAAAGCAATATGGAAGCCTTTGAAGCTACGGTAGCACGCTCACTAAAACGCACTACCGTATGCAAAATCATCCTACAAGAAATAACGGGTAAGGCAAAATTAAGTAAAACTAAGTAAAAAAAATATTATTGCTCTTGTCAATAAATAATAGTATAATAAAATATGAAATATTAAGATTGCAATCTTGCAATTTATATTAAAAATCTATAAAGGCAGGAGATACAAAATTGGAAAAAACAAGAATAGGTATAGTAGGTTACGGAAATTTAGGCAGGGGTGTTGAGGCAAGTATTACGCAAAACGAAGATTTAGAGCTTGTGGCGGCAGTATCCAGACGTAAAGATATTGAAGTTATTACTCCAAATATACCCGTATATACGGTGCACGAGGCTAAAAACCTTGTAGGCAAGGTGGATGTGCTTATGCTGTGTGGCGGTAGTGCCACCGACCTACCCGTGCAAAGCCCGTTATTTGCCGAAAATTTTTGCATTGTGGATAGCTTTGATAATCACTCTAAAATCAATCATCACTTTAAAAAAGTGGACGAAGTTGCTAAAAAACATAATACCACCGCCGTAATTTCGGTAGGTTGGGACCCGGGTATGTTTTCCGTAAACCGCTTATATAGCAACTGCATACTGCCAAAAGGGCAAAACTACACTTTTTGGGGCAAAGGCATTAGCCAAGGGCATTCGGACGCCATAAGAAGGGTGGAAGGCGTAGCGGACGCAAGGCAGTACACCGTACCTGTGGACGATGCAATGGAGGCGGTAAGAAGTGGCAAAAACCCAAGTCTAACCACAAGAGACAAGCATTTAAGGGATTGCTACGTGGTGGCAAAAGAGGGTTATGACAAAGAAAAAATTAAGCAAGAAATTATAAATATGCCTGCATATTTTGCAGATTATAATACAACTGTAACATTTATTACCCACGAAGAGCTTAAGGAAAAGCACAGCGGTATGCCCCACGGCGGTTTTGTAATAAGAAGCGGAGACACACAAAACGCAAAGCACATTGTGGAGTATTCCATAAAATTAGACTCCAATCCGGAGTTTACCGCAAGTGTTATGACTGCTTATGCAAGAGCCGCCCACAAACTTTATAAAGAGGGAAAATACGGTTGCTTTACCGCTTTTGATATTCCTCCTGCAATGCTAAGCCCAAAAACTCCCGAAGAAATGCGAGCAGAAATGCTTTAAGAAGCCAAGAAGTTAAAGCAGAAAATCAACCTTAAAATTTTTAATTAAGCTAACCTCCTATCCTTTAGTCAGGCTATAAGAGGTTAGCTTTTATACTGCCTATTTTTCGGGTTTATCGTCGTTCCAAATTACATAGGTGTTGCGCCCTTTGCTTTTCGCTAAATACAGCGCTTTATCCGCATTTAAAACAAATAAAGCGTTTGCCTCTTTGCTTGAAGATTTGGGTATTGCGTAATAAACTCCCAAAGAAACGGATACGTAGTCAGAAGCGGTGCTAAAGCTATGCTTGATTTTTAAATCGGAAATTGCATAAATAATTTTTTTTGCAACAATTCTTGCCTGAGCAAAGGATGTGTGGGGTAGCAGTACAAAAATCTCCTCCCCACCGTACCTAAAAACAAAATCGCTGTTTTTCCTCAATACACTCACTATTGCAAGGGAAATACCCGTTATTGCCTCGTCCCCCTTTTGATGTCCGTAATTATCGTTGTAATTTTTGAAAAAATCAATGTCTATCATCATAGAGGTTAAATAACTGTTTGTTTGCATACATTCTTTTGTTAGGCGTGGCAGACAAATATCTAAAAATCTACGGTTGTACAAGGTTGTCATGGCATCTGTATGCACCGTTCTTTTGGTTTGTATGTAATTAATAATAAATATAATCAAATATATTAAGGTTAGGGCTATTGTGGGTATTAAAAACATAAACAAAATGGTGTTGTTGCTGTTAATAAAAAAATCTTGGGTTTTATCCGCATTTATGATTAAGGCTAGGTACCCCACAAATTTGTTGGAGGTGGAGTAAAAGGGCACGTAGCCCACCACACTTTTCCCCATTGATGTGTAGGAAACTCCATAGCTTGTGCCTCCCCCCTTTAAATCTACGTGCATATATCTGTTGTTTTCGCTGTAATATCTGGCTTGGCTAGACTTATTTACGTCTGTTCTTACACTTAGCAAGTCGTAGGCATTTAGCGAAATATCTACGGGCAAATTGTAAAAATTAGTGTCTTTAGTTAAGTTTACCTCCGTTTGTGCTATTTCGTCTAAAGGTATTATTAAATGAGCAGAATTTATTTCTGCACTAAAGTTCCTGTTTTTAAAGTAGTTGTACAGCCTTTTGTATGCAGGATGATATAACGTATTTTTAAATTTTAGCTCCTTTAGCTCGGCTACCTCTTTGTCCGTAATGTAAAAGCCATTTGCAATAAGGTATATCATATCCGTTGCTTTTCTGCCGGAAAATTCGTTGTAAAAATTCTCGGTATTTTCCTCTGTAACAGAAATAATATGAATACCCATAAATACATAGCATAAAACAGAAACAATAATAATGATGTTTTTTAGCTTATTCAAATTATCCCCCCCTTTTTAAGTTCCTTTTTCCCTCTTTATTATTAGTGTTATTTATTAAACAAAATAAAAAATTATAAACATATTAATTGTTACATTTGTAAATTAAGATATAAATTTCCCAATTTGTTACGGATTTCTTAAAATAATAACTGATACTTTTATTAATTGCACCAATGTGTTATTATTTATTGTGGTATGGGTAGTTTGTGAAAATATTTTGCGTGGATAACTTTAGCAAAATTTTATTGCATATATTTTGTGCTAAAAAAACTAAGGTGAGAGCATATAATGGAAACAAGAGCGGAAATAAACAAAAAAAAATTTACTTTTAACGGCAACAGTTTATTTGTTTTCATATTTATAGTCAGCTATGTAATTATAGATGAAATCGTATTTTCCTTTGGATTGGGGCTAAATTTTACCCCATATAAATTTTTGTTTGCCCTATCCTTCGGCTTACTGCTGTTTTTTTTAAGCGTGCTTCCCAAAAACGCTAAAATGGGAGTTGCCGTTGGTTCAATAGGCATAATTTTAATAGATACGGTGTACATTTCTCAATATGTATACTGGCTTATTTTTTCCACCCCCTACTTTTTAAATTCCATTGCAGGCACGGGGGCGGCTATGGAGTTTTTCTCGGTGGTGGTAAACAACTTCTTTAAAAACTGGGGGATAAGCTCCGTTTTTATAGTGCACCTTGCAATGTTTTTTACAATTTACCGAATAGCCTTCAAACAATGGGAAAAACCCCCTAAACTAAAGAGAAATGCCGGTATTGCTTTTTTGGCGAGCATACTGCTTGCCGTAGGTTTGCCCCTTTTAACAACCGGTTTAAACAGTCCTGCTTATTTAATGCTGTACGAGCATATACCAACCTCCTCCGCAAATGTGTTTGGTATGCTACCCTCTATGGCTTTAGATGCAAAGTTTAACCTATTTAAAATAAGCCTGCAATACGACAACGCAAACGCTCATGTGGAAAACATCACCATAGAAAAAAAGGAGACGCCACCAAAAACCACGGCGTCCCCCACCCCAATGCCCACACCACCCCCTAAAGAAGAGGAGGTTGTGCACGCACCAAATGTTATGGATATTGCCTTTAACAAAGAGGAACCCAACGAGACTTTAGCAGAAATGAACGCCTATTTTGAGGGCAAGACACCCACAATGCAAAACGAGTATACAGGTATGTTTAATGGCAAAAACCTTATTTTAATTACGGCGGAAGGGTTTAGCGGTGGAGTTATAGACAAAAACCTAACCCCCACTTTATATAAACTTTCTACGGAGGGGTTTGTGTTTAACAACTTTTACACTCCCATTTGGGGGGTTAGCACATCGGACGGAGAATACGTTGCAACCACAGGACTTATACCAAAAACAGGGGTGTGGAGCTATACCAAAATTGCAAATAATTATATGCCTTTTGCCTTTGGAAATCAGTTTGCAAAGGAGGGTATTTCCCCTCTTGCCTTTCATAATCACAGTTACACCTATTACAACAGGGATAAATCCTACCCGGCAATGGGGTACACTTATTATGCTAAAAATCATGGCTTAGAGGTTACTGACATCTGGCCGGAGTCGGATGTGGAAATGATGGAGCTTTCCACACCAATGTATATTAACGAGGACAATTTCCACGTATATTATTTA
This sequence comes from uncultured Christensenellaceae bacterium, assembly GCA_964628515.1. GTDB lineage: Bacteria > Bacillota > Clostridia > Christensenellales > Christensenellaceae > CAZVNZ01. The sequence continues at coordinate 113,681 of CAZVNZ010000001.1, read as the reverse complement.
ACGGTTAGCGGACACTTAGAGTACAATTTTGGCGGTAATAATATGGCGCAGAAAAACAAAGCCAACGTGGAGGGCTTAAATGCAAGCACGGCGGTAAAAGCATACACCGCTTGTCAGTTAGAGCTGGAGTACGCGCTGCAAAACTTAATTGCAAGCCTTGAGAGTGCGGGAAAACTTGAAGATACGGTAATCGCTCTTAGCGCAGACCACTACCCTTACGGCTTAACCAACGAGGAGTACGCAGAGCTTAGAAATAAAGACAGCTTAGAGACCACCTTTGAGCTGTATGAAAACGAATTTATTTTATGGTCTCCCATCATCACCAAACCAATAGTGGTGGACAAATATGCCTCCTCTTTGGATATTGCCCCCACCCTATCCAATTTATTTGGGCTTAGTTACGACTCCCGTTTATTTATGGGCAGGGATATTCTTGCTAAGGGCGAGGGGCTGGTGGTGTTTCAAGACAGGAGTTTTATAACAGACAGGGTAAAATTTGACGCAAACAAAAACAAAGCCGAAGTAATAGGCGAGGGTGAGGTTAGCGAGGAATACATAGAAGACAAGGCATCAGAGGTGGCAAGTATGTTTAAATACTCCGCAGATATTATAGATACGGACTACTATGGGTATTTGTTTGGGGTTAAAAAGGAGTAGTATTTGAAATTGCGCCGATTGAAAACTGCCAAACAAATTGTTATAATAAGTACATAATAAAAAAAGGAATGTACTTAGGGTAGCCATGAAAAACGGAAATAGTGAAGAATCAAACAGAATAGATTGCTTTAAATGTGTTTATTTTGCGGTAACTTGGGATGTTAATTTCCCAAAATCCTGCAAATTGTACGGGTTTAAATCCGCCTATATGCCATCCCTTTCCGTGTTTAAATCCTCGGGGATTAGGTGTATGGGGTTTTTGGAGAAGGGGTAGGGGTAGTAATACCCCCATTTTATTTCCTTAATTTATACACAACCCAAATATACAATCCAAAAAAACCTAACAGACCCCACCCCCCAAAAGCACCCCGTCATTAATTTCCGCAATACGTTTTGCGCACTTTGCCACCTTTGTATCGTGGCTTATCATAACTATTGTGTTGCCTTTGGCGTTAAGCTCGCTAAACAGAGTTAGTATTTCCCGTCCTGTTGCAGAATCAAGCGCCCCTGTGGGCTCGTCGGCTAAAAGTAGTGCAGGCTTTGTAACTAAGGCACGGGCTATTGCCACACGCTGTTGTTGCCCTCCCGAAAGCTCGCTTGGGCGGTGCGTTATGCGGTCTGTAAGTCCTACTAACTCTATACATTTTTGGGCGGACTTTACTGCGGTTGTTCGGCTCATCCCTCTAAGCAAAAGAGGCATTATTACGTTTTGCAATGCGGTATACTGAGGTATAAGATGATACTTTTGAAATATAAACCCTATATTTCTGTTTCGTAGCCGGGTAAGCATAACGTCCGAGCAGTCCTCTACATCAACATCACCAAAACTATAATTACCGCTGTCTAAGGTATCCATACAACCTAAAATATTCATAAGTGTGGATTTTCCGCTACCCGAAGGCCCGAGTATTGTTATGTACTCCCCCTTTGCTACGGTAAAATTAATGTTTTTAAGTACATGCAGCCTTTGTGCTCCCATTACATAACTTTTATTTACATTTTTAAGATTTAACAGTTCCATTATAAGTACCTCTTTGTCCGTTGGTTGCCCCTTTTTTGCTTAGGGTGATTTATTTGGGGTATTATTCCATAATAGTTACTTGATTTGTCTTGTTATCTTGCAGTAAAACCATTAGTACAGAGCCTTTTTTAATATCCTCTAACTTTGCGTTTTTACCTGTAAGCATACTTACAATATCTATGCCTGTGGGTATTGTAACGCTTTTGGTTTCCCCTGTGTATTCAAGCTCTAAACTGTTTCCTCCCGAATTTCTGTCTATTATTTGCACAGAACCGTCCGCACCGCTTGCTACAACAGTAACTTCGTTAGCGCCACCCTCCATGCCTCCCGCTTCCTCGTCAGATATAACCACGTCTTTTTCCGTTACGGTAACTGCACCGCTTACTGCCGCCGCCGGTACAGCCATGCCCTCTTTGCCTTCCTCCGTGACGGTGTTTGGCTCAAAAGGCGGTTTTGCCAATTCCAACTCCACCTCGTTGCCTATAATGTTTTTTACCTTGCCAAAAATATTTTCCCCTGTACTTTGGGTACTGCCCTCTGCTTCCTTGTTTGGCTCTTGATTTTTTTCACCGCTACCCTCCTCTGTTACGGGTACTTCGGGAGTTGCCTGTGGTTTTGCTCCACAACTTATAAGTGTCATCATCATTAAACCTGCCATTACTACAATTAAAATTTTCTTCATAATTATTTTTCCTTTCTTTTTTTGATTTATATAACAGTAATAAATATATAGCAACTTAATTTATATTGTTCGCTTTGCGAACTGCATTAATGTAGCTATATGTTCATTTTATACCAAAAGTTACTGCATAACTTTTGACAAAATGCTAATTTAGCTGTTATTCGTAATTTAGTGCATCTATGGGCTTTAGTCGGGAGGCTTTGTAGGCCGGATACACACCAAAAAGTGTGCCTGTCAATATGGAAAAGAATAGCGCCATTATTACCCCATCCGGAGTGGCAAGTACGGGAATATCCGTGTACTGCATTAACGGCAACAGTAGCCATCCAAGGAGTATGCCTGCCAATCCCCCAAATAAACTTATTACCACAGACTCCAATAAAAACTGCATCATAATATCCCGTTTAGAGCCACCCAATGCCTTTAGTATGCCAATTTCTCTTGTGCGCTCCTTTACGGATACAAAAAGCACATTCATAATACCTATGCCACCCACCACAAACACTATTGCCGCCACGGAAATCAGTAGCATTTTCATAGTACGTGCGGATTGAGTTGCCGCATTAATTCTACTGCCTGCATCCTCCACCGTGTATAAACTGCCGTCATCTAAAATATACTCAAGGGAGCTTTTTATGCGGTTTATGGCATTTTCTACACTATCAATATCCTTTGCAAGCCCTATTAATTGAGGCACATCGTACTCGCTAATAAGCCCTGCACCCTCGGCGCTTGTATAGGGGATAAATATACTGTCATCCGGATTCATGCCTTGAATGGCATCCCCCTTTCTGTCCAAAACGCCTATAACTCGAAAGCTTCCGTTTTTTATTTTGATGCTTTTGCCAACCGCATTTTGACCGCTGCCGAAGTATTGTTTTGCCAAATTATCCCCAAGCACCGCCACTCGTGTTTTGTTTTCCACATCCTCCTCGGAAATATTATCTCCGTATGCCGTTTTAATGTTGGATATTTCCCCATAATTAGGATACACCGCCGTAATGCTTTGATGATTTTTTTCGTTATTCATAGTTACTTCCGCAAACAAGTAAGCCACCATAGAAATACTTGCCAAATAGGGGTTTTCTTCCTGTATTTGCTTTACCTGCTCTTCTTTTAGCTTAGGTATTTTAGAAACATCTTTTCCTCCCATGGTGATTTTGGAGTAATCCGGCGCTACATAAACGGTAGCTGCCGAGAGGTCACCAAACTGCCCTGCAATTTCCGCCTCCCCACCTTTGCCTATTGCTATCACCATCACAATAGTAACAGCGCCTACAATTATGCCTAAAGATGTTAGTAGCACCTTAAACTTGTTTTCCATTAGGTTTATCCAAATTATCCTAAGGGTTTCGCAAAAATTCATTTTAGCCCTCCACGTACACTACGTCGCCTTCCTTTAAGCCGGTAATAATTTCGCTGTATCTGCCGTCGGAAAACCCTGTTTCTATGGTTTTTTCGAAGGTTTTGCCCTCTGCATCCTTCATTATAACCGTCTGCTTTCCCTCTATGGATTTTATTGCCTTGTTAGAGAGCATTATTACGTCTTTAACTTGTTTTGCAATAAATTGAACGGAAGCTGTCATACCAATTAAGAGGTCCTCCCCCTCCATATCCACAGAAACATGGACAATATAGGCTACCGGATTGCTGTCCTTTACCGGCATAGGCAATTTTTTTATAACCTTGCCTTTAAATTTTCTTTCGGGAAAGGTATCAAAAGTCAACTCTGCCTCCTGCCCTTCCTCTATATTTCCAATATCCGTTTGCGCCACCTGCACTCTTGCATAAATATCCTTAGGAGCGCCTATGGTTGCCACCGCTTTTTCTCCCGTTGTGTCCATACCCTCCGAGTAGGAAAGGTCTAAGACTATGCCGTCTGTGTCTGCAATTAAATAAGGCTCTTTTTTAGCTTCGTTAAGCTCTTCTATTTGATTTTCCAGCGTTTGAATTTCTATATTTACCAATTCTATGGAGTTATCCAACCCCTGTTGTTTTAAGGAATTAACTTCCTTTTGCTTTGCATTTTCCTTTTCCTTAAGCGCTTGACTGTTTGCATAGCTTTGCTCTATACCCTGTAAATTTCCCACTGCGTCGTTATATTGTGCGTTTAACTCGGATAGTTTTGGAGCAATGCCTTGATGCTCGGCTAAATATTCTGCGTGCTTTGCCGTTAGGGCATTTTTTTGTTCTGTAAGTGATACGAGTGTAGGGTCGTTTTCGGGCAGAGATGCAATTTGTCCGTCTATTGCGGTTATTTGCGTGATAATATCCGCCATTAGCCCCTCAAGCTCGGTTGAGCGTGCAGTTAGTGCGTTAATGTTTGTTGCTAAATTATCCGTAGCACCTTTTGCTTTTGCATGCTGATTTTCGTATTCCACGTCTCCATTGTTGCCTATGTTTCTCATTTCAACATTACTGATATTTTTGTTGTTTTTTGCGTCTTTAAGATTTACCTTTGCTTTTTTTAATTGAGTTTCTAACTCTCCAATTTTTTTATTTAAGGCTTCTATATCCATTTTAGCCAGTTTATCCCCTTTTTTTACCCTGTCTCCTACTTTTACGAGTAACTCCTCTATTTTTACACTTTGATTAAAATTATGCGGTTTGCCCTCTAACACAAGCGCCCCCGTGCCGTCAATGCCTGCCGTAATATCTCCCCGACTTACAGAGTATTCTCTTAGTAGTACATCCTCCTCTTTTAAGTTGCTTGCAGAAACTGTTGTAATATACCCTGCGGTAATTACCCCAATGAGTGCAATGGATACTATTGTAATTATTAGCTTCCTTTTAGGTTTTTTAGGTGTTGTTTCCAAAATAATCGCCTCCGTTTTCTTTCTTTGGCTAATAATACATTAGTCTTGGTTAAGAAACGGTTAATGGAAATATGTTTTTTAAAATTTTTTTTGCATGGTTAAATGGTTTTGATATTTAACCCAATCTTAACAATTAATATGATAGAATATAAAAGTATGATAAAATATTAATTACGGGAGAATTAATTTGAAGTTACTTATTATAGAAGACGAAGAGGATATTTTGCATGCTCTGCTACGTGGTTTTAATAAAAAAGGCTATATAGCACAGGGTGCCACAGACGGCGAAAGTGGGCTTGAAATGGCGTTAAACGGCGGTTACGATATTGTGGTGCTTGATTTAAACTTGCCAAAATTAGACGGTATAGAAGTGCTAAAACAAATAAGGCAAGAAAACAAAGACATAAAAATACTAATACTATCCGCACGCACGGATTTTTCGCAACGTATTTCGGGCTTAGACTTCGGCGCTAACGATTATCTTGTAAAGCCCTTCGATTTTGGAGAGCTTGAAGCACGGGTACGCAATTTGCTAAGGCGCAGTTTTACCCAACAGGACGTAATACTAAACTGTGGAAATATAAGTATAGACACCGCATCCAAACGGGTGTTTTCCACGGAGGGAAGTACGGTGGAGCTCTCCCCTAAAGAGTATGGTATTTTAGAGTATCTTGCCCTTAACAAAGGACGGGCAATATCCGCAGAAGAGCTTATAGAGCATAGTTGGGGGGAGGAGGACAGCTTGTTTTCCAACTCGGTTAAGGTGCATATAAGTATGATACGCAAAAAGCTGTTGCCCTACTGCAAAGAGCTTATACTAAACATACGAGGGGCAGGCTATTTAATCGAGAGGTGAATTTATGAAGGACTTTAAAATATATAAAATTTCTTTGCGTGCAAGAATAACCCTTGCAACCGTAATAATTATAACGGTAATAGCCTTGGTTTTAACCTTGCTTGTTATGTACAACGCCAACTATCTTGTGTTTAGCTCTTCTGCCGCCATGCCTACCCAAACGGTGTGGATAGAGGGCACAAACGGCGAGCCCGCAAAAGAAATTGAGCACAGCACCACAGATTTTTTTGCGCCTGGCTTTTCTGCCGGTCAGGCAATACCGGCGCAAGCTACGACGGTAACACCGGAGCAAGCGAGCGCATACGCCGTTACGGTAACCCCTGCATTTTCTTCCGCAGAGTTTCTTGTACCTCAAGAAATTACCGTTGCGGTGGAGCATTTTAATTACTATGTACTTTTATACATGCTAATTATAATAGTTGCCGGCGGTTTAATAACATGGTTTGTCCTCGGCAACGCCTTAAAGCCCGTAAGAAGGTTAAGCGAGGAAATAAGCGGTATAAGCGAAGCCAATTTAGCCCTGCGCATTAAAGAGTTTAAAGCAGGAGACGAAATAAACAGCCTTGCAGACTCCTTTAACAATATGTTAGAGAGGTTAGACAAGGCTTTTGCCGGACAAAAAGGCTTTGCCTCCGCCGCCGCACACGAGCTAAAAACACCCCTGTGTGCCATAAAAACAAACATAGAGGTATTAGAGTTGGAGGACAAGCCCAGCCCAAAGGAATACGCACAAACGATTAATGTAATTAAAAGCCAAACGGACCGCATGGTTGCTTTGGTAGACGAATTACTCAAGTTGGCGGCATGGGAAAAGCTTGAATTTGAAACTGTGGAGCTAACCCCTTTAATTGCGCAAATAGCGGAAGAAACAGCGCATCAATTAAGAGAGTCAAATGTAACGGTAAAAATTAACGGCAAAGAGGGTTTGGAGGTATTTACCAACAAGGAGCTCCTAAGCCGAGTGCTTTTAAACGTGGTTTCAAACGCCATAAAATACGGTGGCGGAAATGTAGAAATTACCGCAAAAAACGGGGATACGGCAGATACAGCGGAAATAACAGTTGCGGACAATGGGGCAGGCATACCAAAGGAATACCAAAGCAAGATTTTTGAGCCCTTCTTTCGTGTAGATCCTTCAAGAGCACGGAAGTTAGGTGGTGCAGGGCTTGGGCTTGCCATAGCAAAAGACGGTGTTACAAGGCTTGGAGGCAGTATTGAATACAGAGACAGAGAGGGTGGTGGAAGCGAGTTTGTTGTTTTTTTGGGGGATGAGTAAGCATAGCAAATTACCATAAAAACCCCTCCAAACCTTTGTTTGGGGGGTTTTATGTGGGATATATTTATAACACCACCACAGTGTGAGAGCCCACACCCAATTTAGCCAACCTATCCAACTAAAAAGCGGTGATGATAACAAAATTGTCAATAATAACTACTGCACTTAAGCTACAATATATTCTATTTACATTGCTTAAAAACAGCTTTTTACAGCCTACCTTCCACGAGTTTTTGCAACTGCTCCATATAATACAAAAAATTATCATAGGAAATATCCGGCGGTATGGAATGATCCGTCCATGGTATGTAGCCCCCGTCCTCAATTAAGGGGGATACTCGTTTAAGCTCTGCATCAATAGAGCTTTTGCCTTGGGCAAGTGCTCGTTTGTCTATTCCGCCTATTAGCAGTAAGTCATGTCCGTACTCCTTTCTGAAAGCGTTTACGTCCATGCCTGCCTGTACCTCGAAGGGCAGTACACCGTTTACACCTGCTTTTAGCCACAGCGGAACAAGTTTTGTAACATCTCCGTCGCTATCCACAAAAATAGTGTCGCAGCCGGTGGCACGAATACAATCCGCAACCTTTTTGTACCTTGGCACCAAATATTTGTCAAACATCTCGGGCGAGAGTAATGGCCCGTTTTTGTAGCACATATCCTCCCAAAACACAAAGTAATCAAAATCTGTATCTTGTGCAACTTTGTTTATTATGCGTATCATTGCCTCTACCTTTGCATCAAGCACTTCCTCTATAAAAGCGATGTCGTCGTAAAACAGGCAGGAAAGCTCCTCTAAACCAAATAAATTTCTGAGTGGTCCAAAAAAACCGCCCTCTCTGTCCGCCCACATCCTAAGGGGGATATTTCTGTTTTTCCAAATTTTGCATTTTTGGTGCCAATTAGCAGGAAACCGTTCTTCAAAATTAAGTTCCCACCTATACAGATTTTTTCTAAAATCCTCCCGTGTTTTAATGGGAAAATCAAGCCAATGGGGCATGGAGGTTTCTCTGCCCTCCACAAGCTCCTTCATAATTATCCCCTCGTGATTTCTGTAAGTTATTGTACGGCTGTTTTCTTGTATTACTTTATATTCAAATCCGGGGCAAAAGCCGTAATAAATACCTACTTCGTCCTGCCTGTCGCATCCAAAATAGTCCCAAAACCCAAGCGAGCCCGCTCCGCCGTGCTCTCCCACCAATTGCGTGGTCATAATGGTATAATCTTCCTCTTCCCAACGTTTCCACGTACTTGCCCAAACGTCCGGCGGTGGCCACATGGGTACTCTGTCCACAGCTTTATAGTGCATGGTATTTAAAAATCTTTCTCTTTCGTTCATTACCCTTCCTCCCCTTAGTAAATCCCCTTACTCAAAAGCTCTTCTCGCATAAGCAACATATGTTCGAGGGGGATATCGTTCATTAAACTGTGGCTGGTGGCAAATACGTACCGCCCACCTACCTTTAACCGCTCTAAATGCTCTATAATATCCTTGCGTGCCTCCTCTTTTGGCCCAAATGCCAAAGGCCCTGCCACATCTATGTTGCCCACGAGTGTAAGGCGGTCGCCGTATTTTGTTTTGTATTCGTAAATATCGTTGGAGTATGGCTCTATGGGGTTTAGTGCGTCTATTCCCATTTGCATAATAATGTCGTCCATAATGCCCTGTAAATTTCCGCAAGAGTGAAACATAACGGGTATGCCTGCATCTTTTGCCGTTTTTATTAGTTTGGTGATGCGAGGAAACCATAGCTCTTTAAACAACTCGGGGTTCATAAACGTACCCGGTTTATATGCAACGTCATCACCAAGGTAGAGAAAAGTAATTCCGCAATCTATTGCCATTTCTGTTATTTTTAGGCAATACTCCACACAATCGTCCAACAACTGCTCTACTAAATCTCTTTGGTCGTAGCACATTACAAAAAACTCGGTAAAATCGCACAAAAAGTTATAACAATACTGCAAAAGACAACCCGTGAGTATAAAAGTACCTATTTGAGTGCCTTTTACCGCGTCTCTGTACTGTTTCATATACTCGTAGCGAGGTGCAAGATCGTTTTCCCAATCGTATTTAATTGCTTTTTCGTAATCCTCCCAAGAATTTATCCGCCCATCATCAATCATATGAAAATTGCCTTGCTTGTCCTTATATTTAAAAGGGGTAAACATTGCTTCAAATCCTATTACGTCCTGCCCCATAAAATTAGCAATTTCTATGTAATCGTTAGGATTCATGGGCGGTGTAAAATAGGAAGAGTCCAACTTGCCTCTGGAGCCTGCCAAGGTAGAGCCGACATCTCTGCCAAGAATTTCCTTTACCAGACGGTCCTCCACCACCACTTCAAACCATGGCACTCTATCGGGAATTTCCCCTTTTAATGCCGCTACAAGTCTTGCTTTATCCGGTTTCATTAAACTATTTTTATTCATGGCTACTCCTTTTTTCGTTATATGCGTTTAGGGCTTCAAAAAAGGCTACAATGTTTTCCACGGGTGTTGCATGCTGAATATTGTGTATTGCGTTTGCCACATACCCTCCGCCATTAGCAAAAATCTCTGTTCTTTCCATAGTTTCTTCAAACACCTCTGTTGGTGTGCCGTGTGCCAAAGTTTGTTGAGTATCCACAGAGCCTCCCCAAAAAACCAGTTTATCTCCGTAATTTTCTTTAAGCCACTTTGGCTCCATACCCTTTGCCGAGCATTGTACGGGGTTTAAAATATCCACACCCATATCCACAAAATCATCCAGTAAATTAGGTATAGATCCGCAAGAGTGATACATTAGCTTCCAATTAGTTTTGTCGTGTAGCATATCGTTTGCTTTTTTAAAATAAGGCTTGTAAAACTCTCTAAACATATCCGCAGACATAACCTCGCACCTTTGTGTGCCAAAATCCGACCCACTCATATAAATAATATCTATTTTATTGCCTACCGCCTGCATATATAATTTAAGGTTTTTTATTGCAATTTCTGTTTGATAATCAAATATTTCTTTTATGTAGTTGGGATGTGTGTAGTGGGCAACATACCAGTCCTCTAACCGTCTTATGCCGGGTGTGCGCATCATTCCCGGTCCGGGAAGTAACCCTGCATCTCCAAGTGCCATACCACCGAAATTTCCCACTATTGCATACTCCGTATTGTTGTATAAATTTTCGGCTTGTTTTTGGAAAAAGCGAAGAATTTCATCCGTGTATAGGGAAAACATATCTTTAAAATCCCGTTTTCCGTCCCTATTATCCTCGTCTACCTCTTCTTCTCTTAATATGGAATCGAAATAATATCCGCCCTTTGGCAGTATTGCGCTTGGTACCATACTTTGCTGCGGATAAAAATAAGTATCTCCATTTTTATCCGTACAATACCGAAAATCTCCCCCCACCAGCACTTGTGTGCCATCGGACAGTTGCCACGGCTTCCAATTCTCGTTTTTGTACCCAAAAAAAGTGTAGGGCGACCATATGCCCACCACATCTGCATTAACGCTCTTTAAAACATCCTCTTCTACCTCGCCCAACAGTTGGAAGGGCTCAATAATTTTTACGGATTTTTTGCTAAGACCATAGGCTTTCCGTAGTTTATCCAAAGCACCTGCCTGTATGCCGGTAGGTGGCGATGCGCCTAAATCTATTGGCACTCTGTCCGGTTGCTTGTGATTAATTGTGGCTCTCACCCGCTGTCTTGATGTCATCTTCCCCATATGCTTCCCCTTTCGTTTGTTGATTTTTATAAGCAATACCCCTTTTGCTTAAATTTCAAATATATTTAATTTTTTTACTGCCTCCACACTTTCTTTTACCCATTGTTGCTCCTTCTTTATTGTTGCATCCAAAGAGTTTTCGGGCGGTGTCCAAAGCTCCAGTACAAATGTGGCTTCTCCAAACTCTTTTGCAAGCGCACAAATATCCAACACGCCTTTGCCTGCCGGTGTACCCTCCACCACAAAACCCATTAAATGATAGGGTCTGTATATGGTATAGTCCTTTAAATGTACATTTATTACCCATGGCTTTAGCAGTTGTATAGTTTGCTTAAGCCCCTCGCAAATGCCTATGGAATTTACGGTATCCAAACACACTTTTAATAGAGAGCTGTTAATCTCCGTTAAAATATCCTTTATTGTTTGGGAGGGTAGGTGGTCGTGGTTTTCTATTGCCAGTATTATGTTGTGCTCCTCTAAAGTGGGCAGTAGTGCCCTAATCTTACCAATTATTTCCTCCACCCCCCAAGCATTATTGGGGTTGTCAATAACCGTGCGTACAAAAGAGGATTTTAGCCTTTTTGCAATGTGGCAATACCTTTTTATGTTATTTAGCCCTCGTGTGCCCACCTCGAAAGAAACCCCTGTAAATTCTCCGTAGTCTGCGATTTTTTCAATTTCTTCCTTAGAGTAGTCTGCTAAATTAATATTGTCCGCAATTTGCACCAAAGAAATATTTAGTTGTTTTGCGCCATTTATTAAGGCAAAAATATCCATAGGATTTGAGGGCATATTTTCCAAAAACCCGACAGACCATGTATACGCATAAGAGCAAATACCAAACCGCATAATTTTTCTCCTAAATATACATACCGTTAGCCTTGAGCTATTGCCCTAACCTCTTCCATTACCATGGCATCATCAAAAATTTGTTTCCAGTTTTCTTTAAAGATATGAGTTTTTGCACGTTCTATGGCTTTTATGCAACCATCGGAAAACACGGTGTCTAACTCGTTAAAAGAGATGGCAAAGGCGGTGTTTAAGTGCCCCATTAAAAAATCCCGTGCGGCATCTTGTGGCACACCTAAGCTTATAATATAGTCTAACCCTTCTTTTATTATCACCGCACAGGTAGCCGCTAAAGTTTCTGTAAGTGCAGGCTCTAAGAGTGTCATTTGCTCTACCGTCATCCTGTATGATTTATCTAAGGGAGAATACAGCACGGAGGAAAGCGCTTCTCCCTTGATAAAATCCGCCTCGCTACCTTGAATTAATGCGTTTACTATGCTTTGTTTTGCTTTTATTGCGCCAAAATAATCCAACCTTGCCTCTAAGGTTGGCTCTTTATTAAATATAGATGGATGGCAAGGATGGGTTACAAAATAGGCAATATCATCTCGTTTGGGCAACACCCCTGCACGAGCGGCGGCAGGGTCTAACGTCATAACTAAAGTGCCTGTTTTTACCATGGGCACATATTGTGCTAAAATTTTGCCTATTAATCTGTCGGGAACTGCGGCTACAACAATATCTGCGTATTTAACCGCTTCTTCTCCCGGTGTTACTTTTATGTTTCGCTTTTTAAGCTCTTCTATTCCTAAAGGCGATACTTCCACATAACTTGTGCAATAATCTTGCGAGTCCCAAAGCCTGTCTACCGCACGCAAACCCATTTTTCCCCCGGCGCCCAATAGCGCCACATTATACTTGCTCATAGCCAATTCCTCCCCATAGAATTCTTATTATTATTTTTAATTTTGATAAACAGCAAAAAACTATCTATCGTTTTACTAAATTATATTATGTATTTAGTAAATTGTCAATAAATATTTAGTTGCAATATCGTTATTTTAGTTAAATTTATTATGTGATGTGTTAAATAAAGGTAGGTTGTCTTATATACTTTTTATTTGTTGAGTGGAATTTCTTTTAATAAGTTTAGTGTCTATTAAAAGTTTGCAGGTATAATTTTTTTTGCCTTCCATTACAGAGGCAAGCAGGTTAAGTGCGGTATCGCCAATATCTTCTGTAAGTACGTGGATTGTGGTTAGCTCGGGAGAAATAACCGTTGCGTTGTTAATGTTGTCAAACCCCACCACAGAAATATCCTCGGGTACTCTAATGCCGTTTTTTTGCAAGGCTTTAATAAAAGAAATTGCCACATAATCGTTTTCGCAGGCAAATGCCGTTGGGAAATCTCCGCCGTACTCTAAAAACAGTTGTTTGTAATCCACCATCGATTCCTCTAAAGTACCTTCTACATAATAATCTTTGTTTAAACTTAAGTTATTTTCTTCTAAAAAGGCTGTAAACCCCCGTTTTCTCCAAAAAAGGTTGTTGGTTGCGTTTTTTGATTGCACATACCCCATTTTTCTGTGCCCCAAGCGGTATAGGTGGCTTGCCGCCTGATAGCCTCCAAGCTCGTTGTTCATTGTTATGCAATCTATGTTTAAATCTTTAAAGTTGTTGTCTATAACCACAAGATTTTTTTGAATTTTATATACACCCATTACTTCCTTTTGGGTTAGGTTTGTGGCTAAAAGTATAATACCGTCGGAATGTAGTGTGCCTTCTGTTTGTGCTAATTCCTCGGCTAAATTATTTAAGTTTACCGAAGATAGCAGTAAGTTATACCCAAAGGCTTTGCATTTAACCGTTAGTCTTTCTATAATATCTCCAAAAAAAGGGATGTAGCTAAAGCCGGAATTTACTATGCCTTCTCCCACGCATGCCAAAAAGCGCACATTTTTTTGCTTGCCTTCCTCGCCTTTGATTTTCTTTGGTTTGGTTTTGTAGTTATGCTCGTTTGCAATGGCTAATATGCGTTTTCTTGTTACCTCGCTTACGCCTTTTTTATGGTTAAGCGCAATAGACACCGCAGCTTCGGATACTTTTGCTAATTTTGCAATTTCCTTTACCGTCATACTTTTTCTCCATTTTTCCCTTACTTTTAATTTATTCTATCATATTTAATATTTTATAACAATTATAAATGTTTTTACTAAATTTTTCAATAATTTAGTAAAAATTTTAGTTGGCATTATTAATTTTTTTTAATTATTAAAGTATATACAGGATTTTTAATAGCATAAAAAGTAGCTGTATACCAGCTACTTTTATAGTTTTATTCCTGCTTTAAAACATTAATCGGATTTAGTGGTGTCGCAAAAAAACCAAACCGCATCTTTTATAAACTGCGCACTTCCAACCGCTATTTTGTCGTAGTATTCGCTAAAGCGAGCATCCTGTGTATACCCTAACACTATGGCTTTGTGCGTCTCTTTAGTGTAGGTGCCTTTCGGCAGATAGGACATCAGCCACTTTTTGTGTAATTCGTACATCCTTTTTGCAAGGGCGGTTGTTGGGTCTTTCTTTGCATAAGCATTTTTTATGGCTGTGTTTAGCTCCTTTGTTAGCTTTTCTGTTTCTTCCTGCTGTGCCTGTGTAGTGCCCATATACTTTGCGTTAGCGTTGTCTATAACACAATCGCCGTATTTTGCACGTATTTCTTTGCCGTATTTTTTCTCGTTTTCTTCTATTTGCTTTTGCTTAAAGCCTTCAAACTTTTCTGCATCTGTCATAATTGTTTCTCCTTTTGCTGTTTTTAAGGATTTTTCCACATTGGCTATCAGTAAATTTAGTCGGGAGCGTTTTTCTGACAGGGCGGACAAATGCCCTTTTAGTGCGGAAACCTCACTAAAACCCTCCTGCGTCATGATTTTTTTAATTTCCGAAAGTGGCATATCCATTTCTCTGAAAAAAAGTATTTGTTGCAGCTGTTCAACCTCTTTTTTTCCGTAAATTCTGTAACCGTTGCTATCTATTCGTGCAGGAGTAAGCAGTCCGATTTCATGGTAGTAATGCAGAGTACGCCTACTTACTTTAGATAACGTGGCTAATTTATTGATGGTGTATTCCATCCTCTCACCTCCCGATATACTTATTGTAAACTATAACGTAACGTCAATGTCAATAAGTTTGCAAAAATTTTTTTAAAAAAGTACAAAAAAACAAACTAAGAGCCAAAAAACCACCTACAACCACCGCCCCCAATCATCACCAAAAAATAAAAACAAAGGAAACTACCCTCGCCAAACATCATCATCACCATAAAAAAAGGGGCATACCTAACAAATAAGGAATACCCCAAAAGCCTAACCACTAACCACTGGCTCTGTTAAATATTTTCTGTATTGGATTTTATATCTTAAGTGCATTTGTCCACTTCCCCCTCGCCTTTCCCCCTTGACATAAAATGCCAAATATGAAATAATAACTACGTAAACGTTTTCTTAATTAAATCCCAACAAAGAGGATAAGCAGTATGAAAGGTTTTTTAAAAACAGAGAGTCAAAAAATTATTTGGCAATTTGATGATGAAATTTTATGGATTGAAGCATACGGTGCTAACAGTATTCGTGTGCGCTCAACAAAATTGGCGCAAATGCCCGACGCGGATTGGGCATTACTGACACCAAAAGAAGTAAGTGCAGTAATTAAGGAAGACGAAACCGGTATAACTTTAATAAACGGAGAAATAAAAGGGCATTTGAGTACAACCGGCAAATTAGCTTTTTACGACAAAAACAACAACTTGCTTTTAAAAGAGCAATGGAAGGACAGGCAGGACGAAGACAACAGAATGTCTCATATTATACAAGGACGGTTGCTTAAACCTGTTATTGCCGGAAAATACAGCGCAGAGGTTATTTTCGAGCCTAAAGAAAATGAGCAAATTTTCGGTATGGGGCAATACCAAATGCCCTATCAAGATTTAATGGGATGCGAGTTAGAACTTGCGCAACGCAATTCTCAAGTTAGTATTCCGTTTTATCAATCAAATTTAGGATACGGTTTTTTGTGGAATAATCCGGCAATAGGCAGAGCAATGTTTGCAAAAAATCATACTAAATTTTATGCGCAAAGCACAGAAATAATAGATTATTGGATAACCGCAGGAAGCACGCCGGCACAAATAAACAAGCAGTTTACGGATGTAGTGGGCAAAGCAAGCAAGTTTCCCTCTTATGCACTTGGGTTATGGCAATCTAAATTAAGATACGAAACACAAGAACAACTACTGACGGTCGCAAGGGAATATCATAAAAGAAATATTCCGATATCCGTAATAGTATGCGACTTTTTCCACTGGCCAAACCAAGGCGATTGGAAGTTTGATGAAAAATTTTGGCCAAACCCAAAAGCAATGGTAGACGAACTAAAATCTATGGGTATGGAACTTATGGTTTCCGTTTGGACTACCGTAGATCCAAGAAGTGATAACTATGCAGAAATGAAAAGCAAAGGCTATTTAGTGCGGACAGACAGAGGTGTGCGTACTCAAATGATATGTCTGGGTGCAGATGTTTTCTACGATGCAACCAACCCGGATGCACGGAAATATCTCTTTAGCAAAATTAAAGAAAACTATTTAAAACACGGCATTAAGCTGTTTTGGCTGGATGTTGCGGAGCCCGAATACACTACTTACGATTTTGATAATTATCGCTATTATAGCGGAAGTTGTTTGGAAACCGGCAATATTTACCCTATGTGTTATGCAAAAGGCTTTTACGACGGACTAACGTCGGAAGGGGTGGATGCCCCCATAACCCTTGTGCGTAGTGCCTGGTTTGGCTCTCAAAGACAAGGCGCTATTTTATGGTCGGGAGATATTCACTCTCGCTTTGAAGTTTTGAGGATGCAGTTTGCTGCAGGACTTAATGTGGCACTGTGCGGAATACCATGGTGGACTACGGATATCGGCGGTTTTTACGGTGGAGACCCTAAAGGCGATTATTTTAGAGAATTAATAGTACGTTGGTTTCAGTTTGGAGTGTTTTGCCCTGTATTTCGCCTGCACGGATGGAGATTGCCCACAGGCGAGGGTGACGAAAAAATGGACTCCGGCTTATTTGATTTTGAAACCTGCGGAGATAACGAAATTTGGTCTTTTGGCGAGGATGCATATAAGATTATATATAATTTAGTTATGCTTAGAGAGCGTATTAAGCCATATATTCGCAAGCAATTTGACAAAGCCTCCACGGAAGGAACTCCCATAATGCGTCCGCTGTTTTACGATTTTCCCAATGATGAAACCACGTGGAAAACGGAACATCAATTTATGTTTGGTCCGGACTTAATGGTGGCTCCGGTGTTATACGAAAAAATGTATAAACGTAGTGTTTATTTGCCAAGGGATGCGGTTTGGACAGAGACAGCAACTAAAAAAGAATATGAGGGAGGGTGCAAAATAACGGTAGATGCACAAATAAATTGCGTTCCGCTTTTTGTAAAGAAAGGATCTGATTTATTGGATTTAATGGGTGATTATGGCAGTAACAATTAAGGATATTGCACGTATTGCAGGAGTTTCCATAGCTACCGTATCTCGTGTTATTAACAAAAATAAAGACGGAGTAAGCGAAGAAACTCGCCAAAGGGTGCGCAAAATTATAGAGGAGTGGAATTATCATCCAAACTCCCTTGCCAAAAGTATGGTTACAAAGCAAACCAACTCTTTAGGGTTAATTCTACCCGATGTTTCCAACCCATTTTTTGCAGATATTGCTAAATTTGTGGAAACAGCCGCTAAAAAAGCAGGATACAACGTATTTTTATGCAATAGCGACGAGGACATTGCAAAAGAGCGTGGCTATATTAGCGCTCTCCAAGAAAAGAAGATAGACGGACTATTGCTAATACCCGTTTCGGACAAAAAAGCAAAACAAAGCGATGCCTTTTTTCCTATGCCTGTGGTGCTTATAAACAGGTCTCTCCCCGGCGAACATATAGGTGTGTACGTAGATAATGCTTATGGCTCCTATATGATTACCAAAGAGCTGATTAAGGACGGACATAAGAAATTCGCCTTTTTAGGCGGTGCTTTTAACGACCATAACGCCTTTGACAGATTCTCCGGTTTTTACAACGCATGTAAAGATTATGGAATCAATGTACTTGAGCAAAACAAATTTTTTGGCGAATATACCCTTCAATGCGGACTGGATTACGCAGAAAAAATAGCAAAATTGGATGTTACGGCATGTGTGTGCGGCAACGATCTTATTGCCTTAGGCTTAATATCCGGGCTAATAAAACGAAATATAAGGGTACCCGAAGATATTTCCGTAACCGGCTTTGACGATATTTTGCTTTCGAGCATTAACAATCCTCCAATAACTACCGTAAAACAGCCTGTAGAGCAAATGAGCTCGTTAGCGGTAAATTTGTTGGTAGATATTATGAACGGAAAAGAAGTAACCTCTCAAACACTTAAAACAAGTATTGTAATAAGAGAATCTAATAAGAAAATGTAGGATACTGCCCCTCTTTAGCTAATATCAGTAAAGAGGGGCAATAATAATTTTAATATAATTATTATTAGCAAAAAGATACAGTAAAATGCTACTTTGTCGCAAATATTTCCCCCATTTTATAAATAGTTAAAAATTTTTATTGACAAACTTAAAAATAGAATTTATAATAAATTTATAATTTAAGAAAACGTTTACGCAATCTCACTTTAATAACAGCATATATGGCTAAAACGCACTAATAATGGTGGTTATTTACTTTTGCAATTAAAGAAAACGTTTACGTAAACTGAGGTGTTTTACTTCAATAAAAACTATTTAACCGACATCAACAAATATAAAAATAAAATACAAGTATTAAAGACGAAAAATTTAAATTGATATTAACCCAAAAGGGTACAAAACATTTCCAAAAAAAATAAAACAATTTAGGAGGAAGAAAATGAAAAAACGTATTTTAGTAGCAATTTTAGCAGTTGTAATGGTATGCTCACTAATTGCTTGCGGTCAACCGGCGGCACCGGCAGCAAGCGAGCAACCGGTGGCTAACGAACAGCCTGCGGCTAACGAACAACCGGCAGAGGAAAACAAAGCATCCGAGGCTCCTGCCGCAAGCGGAGAAGCAACCACCATAAGAGTGGATGTGCAACCCTTTGCATCCCCCCAGACTCTACCACGTATACAAGAGCTTATAGACCAGTTTTCAGCCGAAAACAACATTAAAGTTGAGCTTACCGTATCCGTAAACGACGACCCTTACAGAGTAAAACTACTGCAAGATGTAGCGGCAGGAAATATGGCGGACGTAGCTTTTATTGATGGTTCTTGGCTACCCGAATTTAACGAGCTTGATGCGCTTGTACCGTTAGACAAATGGTTTACACCCGAGCTACAACGCAAGTTTATGGACTATGCCATAGAAGGCGCAACTTTGGACAATCAAATTAAATCCGTATGGTTCCACACAGGTTCTTCCGGCTTATATTACAGAACCGACTTACTTAAAGAAGCAGGATTTGATGCGCCCCCAAAAACATGGAGCGAGCTTTCAAAAATGGCTAAGGCACTTACAGTAGATACAAACGGCGACGGTAAAATAGACCGTTACGGATTCTCTTATCCCGGACAAAAAGCGGTTGTTACAACATTTACAATGTACCCATTCTATTGGGGCAACAACGATGCAGAGATGACACGTGACGGCAAAGTTTCCTTTGGCGAAGGCAAAGACAAAGAGTCTATGCTTAAAACTTTAAACTATCTGTCCTCTCTTATTAAAGAAGGTGGTGTAACACCCGATACCCCCTCTTTAGGATTTGTAGAAATAGAATCCAACATGATTGGCGACCAATGCGCAATGGCTATTTTAGGCGGTTGGCAACACGGCACAATTAAGGCTAATGCCGGAGAAGAGTTTGCATCTAAAATTGCAATAGCTCCCATTCCCTATCCAGACGAAAACGGTACTCCCGTTGCTTGTGCAGGCGGTTGGACAATGGCGATGTTCTGTAAAGACGAAGCTAAACAAGATGCAGCTTGGAAATTTATGGAGTTTTGGACAACAAATGTAGAATTGCAAAAAGTCCTGACACTTTCCGGACAAATGACTACACTAAAAGAAGTTTACGAGCAACCGGACGTTAAAAGCGATTCTGTTATAATGAACTTCTACGAAATACTTCAAAACGGTAAAACAAGAGATGCAGTACCCTATCAAGGTATGATGGATCTTCAATTCCAAGATTTAATTCAACTTGCATCCATGCAAGACACAAATTTGGATGAAGCAATAACAAAGGCTGCGGAAAATACAATTACCGAAGCTAAAACAGTTGGAGTATATCCCGAATAACTATTACACTACTATACTTAATTTATTGTCGGCATAATAATAATTTTATGCCGACAATAATACAAACTTTTTATGAAGGGAGGAAATATAATTGGAACATGCACATTTTTGGAAAAGGCAAACATGGAAAAAATATGTATTTATGCTCTTTATATTACCTGCAATAATATGGGTAATTGCCTTTGCTATATATCCCTTTTTTTATTCCATAGCAATTTCTTTTACAGATAAAACACTATTAAGCGCACAAACCAACTTTGTAGGATTCAAAAACTATATAGAATTGTTTCAAGACCCAAAATATTGGAACAGCGTTTCACGTTCTTTGATTTTTACCGTTACGGTTGTTGTATTTCAATTTTTATTTGGATTTTTGCTGGCATTGTTGCTTAGCAAAAAAGTAAGGCTGACAGGTGCAGTAAGAATGTCTGTTATGCTACCTTGGGTACTGCCCCCCATAGCTCTTGCGCTAATTTGGGCATGGGTGCTAAAGGCAGGCAATCTTGGGGTGGTAAACTCTGTACTTCTTGCTTTAGGTGCAGATACGGTAAACTGGTTTGGCCCTGATTTTGCACTTCTATCGGTAATTATTATATCTATTTGGTGTGGGGTGCCCTTCTCTTTTATGTTAGAGTTGGCAAGCCTGCAAAAAATACCCGACCAACTGTACGAAGCGGCATCGGTAGATGGTGCAAGTGCTTGGCAACGGCTTGTACACATTACAATGCCCATGATGAAAGATACATTTCGTATTAATTTAATTATGATAACTATTGCAACCATTGGTTCGTTTGATATTATATACGCTATTACAGACGGAGGGCCTGCCGGGCTCACGGAGGTAATGCCACTGTATATGTACCATACTGCGTTTAAATCGCAAAATATGGGTAGAGGATCGGCAGTTGCCGTAACTATGTTACTTTTGGCACTCGCACTTACAGTGGTATATTTAATAATATTCAGAGATAAACAAAAGAAGTTAAATTTTATAAAAACGGAGGCAATAAAAGATGAACAACAAGATTAAAAAACCTCTGGAAACTTCCACAAGATATTTACTTTACTTAATAGTATTTGTAATATTTGCAATACCGATTTACTGGGCATTTATTACGTCAATAAAACCACCGGAGGAAATATTTGCAAACCCACCTACATGGTTTACCCTAAACCCCACCGCAAAAAATTACAGCGATGTTGTAGCATTTACACTACTCCCGAAGGGGTTTTTAAATTCTCTTATAATTAGCCTTGCAACCACGGGCTTTTCCACCGTACTTGCGGTTTTTGCGGCTTACGGTTTTTCTCGGTTTGATTTTAAGATGAAGGACGCATCTATGAACGTGTTGCTTGTAACAAGAATGTTACCTGCCGCAATTCTAATTATTCCTTTATATACAATGCTAAATTCCATGGAGTTGTTAGACAGCTACTGGGGAATGGTAATAGTGTATTCTTCCATTAACATACCCTTTTCCGTGTGGATATTGAAAACATTTTTTGATTCCATACCAAGAGATTTGGACGAGGCGGCTGTTATAGACGGTTGTGGACAATGGCGTGCTTTTAGAAGTGTAATACTGCCATTAGTAAAACCCGGAATTGTAGCTTCTGCCATTTTAACCTTTTTTGCCTGCTGGAACGAGTTTTTACTGGCGCTTGTACTAACATCCAATAAAGTACAACCCCTATCCATTGTACTGCGTGGTTTAATGAGCGAGCAAGGTGTAAGATGGGGGCTTATGATGGCAGGCGGATGTCTTGCAATTTTGCCTCCTGCAATATTTTTTATAGCTTTCCAAAAGCACTTTATTGCAGGTATTACCGGTGGAGCGTTAAAGGGTTAAGCTATGGTAAATGATGTATTAATTATAAGAGAGCTTGCAAAAAAATACGCTGAAATTGCACATCACCCTATCCAAAAAGAAAAAAGGGCACGTTACAGGCGTTTTAATGATATGGAAGATGTAGGGCATATGGTGCTTGTTATTCCCGATGATGACGGAGTTTGGCAGGAAATTATCCCTCCTGCCACTTTACAAGCAAGAGACCCATTTTTCAGAGAGTACGAATTTATGCTTAGGCGGTTGATATTTCACGCACAAAATTTTATGGATGACCAAATTTTCGAGCCCTATCTTACCATGGATATGTGTGGAGAGTACACCGGTTATCATTACGGAGAAAAAAACCAAAAAACTGCGTGGGGGCTGAAACTTCCTGATTTAAACGTAAAAAAGGACAGCTCCTACTCTCTTAAAAACCTACTTGCCACCAAAGAGGATTACGATATCTTACTTGAACATAAACTTGATTTTATTTACGACAAAAAGCAAACGGAAGAAAAAAAAGCAAGGCTTTTAGAGGCATTAGACGGAGAACTGGACGTTTTTGTACGAATGCCCTACTCCGTTCTTGTTTGCTCTTTGCTAATAGAGCTTGTGCATTTAAGGGGTATGAACAATCTAATGTTAGATGTGTACGACGAGCCCGATATGCTTCATAAAATAATGGCACATATGTCTAACCAAAAAGAATCGCTTTTGCTAAAGTTAGAAAAGGAAGGCTCGCTTGTGCTAAACAACGATAACCTATACACAGGCTCGGGTGGAGTAGCCTACACCAACCGTTTGCCTGCACAGGATTATAAAGATGCAGTAAGGCTTAAAGATATTTGGGGGTTTGCGGATGCTCAAGAATTTGCCGTGGTATCTAACGAAATGTTTAAGGAATTTATATTTCCCTATCAGAAAAAACCATTGGCTTTGTTTGGGCTTAGTTGTTACGGCTGTTGCGAAAAGGTGGACGAAAAATTAGACGATATTCTTACCATACCAAACATCTGGCGTATTTCCGTAAGTCCGTGGTCGGATATTAATTTAGCGGCGGAAAAAATTGGCAGAAAGGCAATATATTCAAGAAAACCCAACCCTTCCGTTGTTAGTGTAAACACGGATACTTCTATTGTAAAAAAAGAAACAGAAGCTGTGTTAAAGGCGGCAAAAGGGTGTCAAGTAGAATTTGTTTTGAAAGATTTACGCACTTGTAATTCTAACCCCAACAACATTATTAAATGGGTAGAAATTGCAAAATCTTACTTAGGGTGAGGAGCAGAGTATGAAGAAAAACGGCATTATAAACGGACAAATAGCAAGTGTTGTTGCTAAAATGGGGCATACGGATACCATTGCAATAGTAGATGCAGGGTTTCCCGTACCCAAACAAACTTTACGGATAGATTTAGCGGTTAATTTAGGCACGCCTACCTTTAAAGAGGTGTTGCAAAACATATTAAGCGAATTGCAGGTGGAGGAAATAATACTTGCAAACGAAGCAAAAACTAATAAAGAACTGCAAAGCTATATAGAAAAGCAATTTTTGGATACAAAAACTACTTTTATAAGTCATGAGGCACTAAAAGATATGTCTAAAAATTGCAGTGCAATTATTCGCACGGGGGAATGTACACCTTACTCTAACATTATATTACGCTCGGGGGTAACTTTTTAATGAATATTAAAGCACATATGATAAGGCACACACATTGGGACAGAGAATGGTATTTGCCTTTTGAAACTTTCAGAACAAAACTTGTGAGGCTTATAGACTCGCTTTTAGAGGAAATAGATACAAATCCGCAAGCTCCCGTATTTATGTTAGATGGGCAAACCATAGTTATAGAGGACTATCTTGAAGTAAGACCAAATAACAAAAAAAGGCTTACAAGTGCTATAAAATCCGGTAAAATTACAATAGGACCTTGGTATATATTACCGGATGAATTGCTTATTAGCGGAGAATCTCATATAAGAAATTATATGTATGGACAAGAATTATGCAAGCAATACGGCAAAAGCAACGATTTTGCTTACCTACCCGATTCTTTTGGGCATCCTGCACAAATGCCACAAATTATTACAGGACTTGGGCTAACCGCTATGCTTTTTTGGCGCGGAACATCAAACAAAATGGATAAAACTGAATTTTATTGGGAATCTCTCGCTAAAGGCATAAAACTTTTATGCGTGCATCTGCCCTGCGGTTACGGCAACAGCGCTCGTTTAAGTGAGGATTTGGAAAAAACTGTTAAACGCTTAGATGATATGATAGATACTTTAGCAGAAATATCCACAGTTGATGTGGTGTTGCTTATGAACGGCTCGGACCATATTATTGGGCAAGCCAATGCAACGCAAATTGTTGAGGGGTATAATAACTCTACAAAAAAACCTTATAAAATAGTGCTTAGTACCATAAACGACTTTTTAAAAGAGGTTACCGCTAAAATAGGGGAGCTTAAAACTTACAGCGGAGAAATCTCTTACGGCGACAGAGCCTTGCTTTTAGGCGGTACCGCCTCTACACGTACCTACTTAAAACAGCATCACAAAAAAGCGGAAACCATGATGGAAAGGTATTTAGAGCCACTTTTTGCTTTTGAGAGCATAACAAAGGGTAAATACGATTTTACGGGCTATGCGGATTATATTTGGAAGAGCATCTTAAAAAATGCCCCTCACGATTCTATATGTGGCTGTTCTGTAGACGAAGTGCACAGAGCAATGATTGCACGTTACGAAGAAATAGACATTGCACAAAAAACGCAATTTGAGGATATGTGTGCGTCCATATGCGCACCCTCAAACATAAAAGAGGAAGTAAATGTGCTTGTATTTGAGCCTACCTCAGACAAAAAGCAAGATTTGGTACAAGTAGAAGTTGATTTTGACCCTATGCTAATAAGAGAGGTGGATTTTGCCCGTTCTGCTATTTTAGAGTACGAGGACGAAATTATACATCCGAGTTTACCCACAGGCATAGAAGTATTTGACGAAAAGGGAAATAAACTGCCTGCACTTATGCTTAAAGCACAAAAAGCGGAGTATATGTATTTGCAAGACGAAGCAATGCCCGAAACATATAAGGTGAACAAAGCCACCGTTTTGGTTAATACAAATGGCATGGATTACGGTGTGCATTGTCTTACCATAAAAAAAGGCAATAGCACCAACAAGCAATCGCAAGAAAGTAAAAATTACATAGAAAACGAGTTTTATAAAATAGAGTTTGAAAAGGACAGTTTTAGTGTTTTGGATAAAAAGACGGGCAGAACACACAGAGAGGTGTGCAAGCTTATAGATGTAGGAGATGCCGGAGACGAATACTCTTATTCCTGGCCAAAAAAGGATAGCTCCTATACCTTTGAAGCAACTGCACCACCCCTGTGCAACGTAAATAGCTTATGCCAAACTTTAGAAATACAAGGACGGCTTATGTTGCCAACAGAGCTTATGGCAGACAGGCAATCAAGAAGTGAGGAATTAACAGAGTGTAAGGTTAATATTTTGGTTAAACTAAATAAAGACACTAACCGCATAGATTTTAATTGCAATATTACAAATACTGCAAAAGACCATAAACTTTTAGTTTCCTTCCCCTCGGGCACGTATGCTAAAACAAGTAGTGCATTTTCCACCTTTGCATTAAACGAATTTCCTATTGAGGTAGAAATTCCCAAGCATTACGAGGAATACCCAAAGTTGCAACATATGTGCCACGGTTATGCAAGTATTTCCGACGAAAGCTACGGCATAACCGCAGGCATTAAAGGAATTTGCGAATACGAGGCAGTAAATAAGAATAATCAAAGTTATTTAATGTTTACTTTGCTAAGGTGCGTTGGTTGGCTTTCTCGTCCGGATTTGCTTTCGAGAAACGGCAACGGCGGTTGGATGATACCCACTCCCCAAGGGCAATGTATAGGTAGCTACGATGCAAGTTTTTGTGTAACATATCATAATGGTGATATATTGACCGCCAAAGCCTATACGGAAGCGGACAGATTTTTATTTCCACAAAAAATTTATCCTATGTTTAAGCAGGAATACATCGGGGAAAACAAATTGAAATTTTTATCCGATTTACCCTCCGAAATACGCATAAGTGCGGTAAAAACAGGTAAAAACAACGCTATTGTTGTACGCATAGTAAATATTGGCAAACAAACTGTGAATTTTACACTTAATATACCTTGCACAAAAGTTTATTACGCAAATCTTGCAGAGCAAAAAGAAAAAGAAATTGCTAATACAGGCGGCTTTGCCATAAGCGTTAACAGCGCACAAATTATTACATTACTAATCGAGGGCATGGGCAAATGAAATATAAAGAGGATTACAGCCAAACAAAAAAGCGGTTGCTGGCATTTTGGGAAAAAGAAATAATAGACAGACCGCTAATAAGTGTTACCGCTCCAAAGGTTTTTGGTGCAAATACATCTCCTTTTAAGACTGATATGCAGTTTAGCGAGGAGGAATTACGCAAACATTGGGAGGATGCTCCCACTATTTTAGATCATAATTTAAAAAGGCTAAACAATACCTATTTTGGCGGGGACACATTGCCTATTATATTTTTTAATTTTGGGCCATCGGGGCATTGTGCATATTATGGTTCTAAGCCTTCCTATCAGCCGGATACGGTATGGTACGAGCCTGTATTTAACCAAGAAATTGATGCTTCCAAACTTGTATATGATGATGCTCCTCTAAATAGACAGCTTAAAGTTGCGGAGTATATTTATGCCCAAACAAAAGGCGAATGGTTTTTATCTATGCCCGATAACACAGGCACAATAGATGCAGTGGCAACACTTGTAGGCGCCGAGGATTTTTTATTTGCATTAATAGAACAGCCCGAGGAAATTAAAAAAGCTATTAAAAAGGTAAACGAAGGGCATAAAATTTCCACGCTAAAATTTTATAAAAACTTAAAAAAGATGGCGGATAACGGATGTATGCACGGTTGGATGCACCTTTATGCAACCGGAGTATTACAGCATATGCAATGCGATACTTCCGTTATGCTCTCCCCTACTATGTACGAAGAATTTGTTTTGCCCGAGCTTTATGAGCAAATGGAGTGGATTGAATACCCTGTGTATCACTTTGACGGAATAGAGCAAATAAAGCATTTAGATATGCTACTCTCTTTAAAAAAATTAAGGGCGATACAATGGACGCATGTTGCAGGACAGCCAAATCCGGCGCAGTTTTTAGATGTGCTTAAACGTATACAAATCGCAGGCAAAAATTTAATAGTTATGACACCTGCTTGCGATGTATCAACTTTGGCAACGCACCTAAGTCCAAAAGGTCTTTATATCCACACGGAAGCCCAAAATGTTGAGGAAGCAAACAGTATTGTAGAAATTGTAGAGAAAACTTGGAGGCAAAAATAAATGACAAGCAAGGAGAGGCTACTGACCGCAATAAATAAAGAAAAACCCGATAGACTGCCTGCTACAATTCATCAATGGCAGCCTTATCATCTAAAAGAATACATGAATAATATAAGTGATGTAGAAGCGTTTAAACAAACAGGCTTAGATGCCTCTATTACATATTTTAACCTAATAGAGGAAGTAGACAAAAACTGGCAAATCAGCAAAATAAAAGAGGGCAAAGAAACTAAATACACCATAAAAACTCCAAAAGGAGAGCTAACTTCCAAAGAAGGAAGCAACGCCATGACCACATGGATTACTTCTCATTTAATTAAAAAATACGAGGATATAGAATTAATAAAATATATGCCCGTGCCTACTTTAGATAAAAAAGGTGTGCAAAATAAATACGAGGAACTTAGCGATTATGGCATTTTACGCACTTTTATTCCCTTTAAGCAGGGCGGATGTTGGCAGGATGCCTGCGAGCTTTACGGAACGGAGCAACTTATTTATGAGTGCTACGATAATCCCCAGTGGGTACATAACTTTTTAAATATACTGCTTGAAAAAAAATTAGATTATATAGATAAAAATCTTAAAAATTTGCCCTTTGATTTAATAGAAACAGGTGGCGGAGCTGCAAGCAATACTGTAATTTCTCCCACTATACACGAAGAGTTTTGCCTTCCCTACGATAAAAAAATGCACGATGCCATTAAAAGTTTAGGCTTTAAAACGGTATATCATACTTGCGGCGGTATGTCAAAAATAACAGATTTAATAATAAAAAACGGATGTGATGTTTCTGAAACGCTTTCTCCTACAACCATAGGCGGAGATATAGACAGCGCAAAAACCGCACAAAAAGTGTTTGATGATTTATTTCCACAAGTGGCACTAATAGGTGGTTTAGACCAAATCTCCATATTAGAACAGGGTGCAAAAGGACAGGTGGAAGATGAAGTATTGCGTTTGTTTAAACTGTTTGGAAGTAAGGGCGGTTACATACTCTCGGCAGCAGACCACTTTTTTGAGGCTTCCGTAGAAAATATTAAGGCGATTGGGATTGCGGCAAAAAAATGCACATACTAAGGAGTACAATATGAAAATTGCATTTATAGGAGCAGGTAGCATTAGCTTTTGCAGACAAATATTTACAGATATTATGACGGTGGGCGAACTTCGAGAAGCAAAGTTTGCTTTTACGGATATTAACCCTCAAAATCTTGAAATGGTTAGGGCGCTATGCCAAAGAGATGTAAACCAAAACGGTTTTAATAACATAATAGAAGCAACCACAGACCGCAAGGTAGCCTTTATGGATGCAAATTTTATTATTAACTGCATACGTCCCGGAGGACTTGAGGCTTTCGAGCAGGATATAAATATACCCTTAAAATACGGAGTAGACCAATGCGTAGGTGATACCTTGTGCGTTGGAGGAATAATGTATGCTCAACGAGGAATAAGGCAAATGCTGGATATTTGCGAGGATATTAGGCTTTATAGTGCAAAGGATGTAATATTATTAAATTATTCCAACCCTAACGCAATGATAACATGGGCATGCAACGAGTACGGCGGCGTAAATACCGTTGGGCTGTGCCACGGCGAAATGCACGGCGAAATGCAAATAGCGGAGGTTTTAGGCTATAATCGTGAGGAATTAGATTTTATTTGCGCAGGCATTAATCATCAAACTTGGTATATTTCCGTAAAACATAAGGGCATCGAGTTAAAAGATAAACTGCTTGAGGCGCTTGAAAATCATCCAAAGTATTCTAAAGAAGAAAAGGTGCGTATAGATGTACTAAAGCGCTTCGGTTATTACTCCACAGAGTCTAACGGGCATTTATCCGAGTATCTTGCTTGGTACAGAAAAAGAGATATGGAAAAATGGATAGATTTAGATTGTTGGATAAACGGAGAAACGGGTGGATATTTGCGCCTTTGTACAGAAAGTAGAGATTGGTTTATGACGGACTACCCAAACTGGATGCAGGAACCTCCACGTTCTTACGATAAAAAGGACAGATCCATAGAGCATGCATCATATATAATAGAGGCATTATGTACAGGGCGAATATACAGAGGGCATTTTAATGTGGTAAATAAATGCAGTATAGAAAATTTACCCCAAGATTGTATAGTAGAAGTACCTTGTTATGTTGACGGTAATGGGATTTTTCCCTTATCTGTGGGAAAACTGCCCTTAGGTTGTGCGGCAATACTATCTCAATCTGTAAATGTGCAAAGAATAGCGGTAATTGCGGCTGTAGAGGGAAATGAAGAACTGCTGAAGCAAGCAACGTTGCTTGACCCTCTTACAAGTGCCGTTTGCACCACCGAAGAAGTTTGGCAAATGATAGACGAAATGCTAATAGCGCAAAAAGAATGGTTACCCCAATACAAGGAGGCAATAGAGAAAGCGGAAATAAATTTAAAGACGGCAAAAAAAGAAGGAAAATTAGTAAAACCAAACTCAACACAGGGTTGCAAAAAACCTGTACGAACAATAGAGGAAATGGCAAAAAACGCTGTGTTAATGCGTAAAATGGTAGCAAATGCAGCAAAAGAAATGGTAGAGGAATAAAGGGAGTTTGCAATGACATCTAAAGAAAGAGTTAAATTGGCATTAAGCAGGCAAAAACCGGATAGAGTACCTATTTTTGCGGATTTTGTTCCCGAGGTTAAGGAAAAGCTGTACAGTTATTTTAACATAAATAACTATTATGATATTCTTGTAAAATTAGGCAACGATATGCTAATAGGCTATGCCGGCATTGGCACCTCCTATTACGGCAAAGGTGACAAATATGTATGTAAATGGGGTTGTACATGGCAATATTTTGAAAACGACACAGGACGCTACACAGAAATATGCAAACATCCTTTAGCAGATGACAAAAACGGGGACAAACTAAGTGCGTATAAAATTCCCGACCCTAACTGCGAGGAAGTGTTTGCACCCACCAAAGAGTTAATTAAAAACTACGGAAAAACCAAATTTATTTGTGCCGCAATTACATCTTCCATATTTGAAGCAGGTTGGTATCTCCATGGTTTTGAGGACACATTGGCGGATATGAGCCTAAGACCTGACTATGCAAATATGTTGTTTAACAAAGTTATGGAGTTTCCTCTAAAAGCGGGACTAAAACTGTTGGATGAAGATATAGATATGCTGTGGCTTGGTGATGATGTTGGCATGCAACAAGGTATGTTAATGTCTAAACATATGTGGCGCAAATTTTTAAAACCTCGGTTGTATACCCTTGTTAAAACCTATAAAGCAAAAAAACCTGATGTGTTGGTAGCATATCACAGTTGCGGAAACATAGAGCCTATTATAGAGGATTTAATAGAAATAGGCATAGATGTGCTAAACCCCATTCAACCACTTGCAATGGATCCTGCTTTACTAAAAGTAAAATACGGAGACAGGCTTAGTTTTTGGGGTGGCATTTGTGTACAAGAAACTCTACCTAAAGGCACTCCCTCTCAAATTAGAGAGGAAGTTGCACTAAGAATAAAAACCCTTGGCAAAAATGGCGGCTACCTGCTTGGACCGGCACATAACGTTCAGGGTGATACAAGCCTTGAAAATGTGTTTGCATTATATAAGGCGGCTTTGGAGTTTGGGGGATGAGTTTTTTTGGGGGAGAGCCTGTATAAAAATTTTATCAGATTAATGCCCCCATATAAAACTCCCTCTGAATTTGAAAACGCTGCGTATCATAATATGCCTTCTCGGAGTTTGCTGTGTCTACTTTTTCTTGACCACATCAATTTAGATAGGCTTTGTCGTGGGCAGCGGTTTCGTGCAAGGGGGTGTAGTGCCCATCGTCTGTGGCATTAACATCCCCACCCCATTCTACTAACAGATGTACTGCTTTTGGGTTGTCTTCCTCACTTCGTGCCACGTAATGCAATGCCGTTTTGGAATAATGCCCTTTGTCCCTGCTGTGCTTTTTTACAAAATCCCCCAAACATTCCTTTAATAATAGGAGTTTTTCGTAACCAAGCGCACTTACCGCCGCCCACATAATAACATTTTCTCCCCTGTAAAAAAGGTCTTCCTCGGCAGAATTTTCAACTAAATTTTTAAGTTTTGGGAAATGCTTCTCTTCCTTTACGTTTTTCATTACATCGCATAAAAAGTTTTGCTTATATCGCACGAGATAATCCACAATATCCTTTTCAAAAATTTCTATGTCGATACCGTATTCTATAAGTTTAGCCTTTGCTTGTTCGTACAATTCTTTGTCCATCTGTTTTCCTCCACCCAATTAATAATGCTTTAATTTTATACCATATTTTTTGTCAGATTTCTCTTTAAAGTTTCAAATTTCTATTTTGTCCTATTTTGTCTCAAATAAAAAAAATATCCAACCTTTGTTGAACATTTTGCCCGGGTGTTATATAATTATTTCATAAATAGCATTTAAGGGAATTTTTGCAAGGAAGGTAAATAGATGTGTTTAAAAAAAGTGCCACTAAACAAGGCACAAATTGAAATTTGTAATTTAGAGGAGTGCAAAAACTATAACGAAGCGG
Source organism: uncultured Christensenellaceae bacterium (assembly GCA_964628515.1). Classification (GTDB taxonomy): domain Bacteria; phylum Bacillota; class Clostridia; order Christensenellales; family Christensenellaceae; genus CAZVNZ01. The sequence goes on along the minus strand of CAZVNZ010000001.1, from coordinate 81,710 downwards.
TAAACGTGCAGTGCATTTCCTTTAGTATCGGTAAGGATATTCCTAAAGTTAGGGTAGAGGAGGCATTAAACCACTTAATTAAAACACAACAGGCATTACGGTTGCAAATCTATAAGGACACTCAAGGTTATTATCAAGCAGAAAAGCCCTACATAATACAACAATTTGATTGGCAGGATTACTCTTCAAAAACAAAGGAAGAGTTAAGCCAAGCGGTTAAAAAGGAGTCTGCTCGCAGTATTTCCTATTTGGACGAAAAACTGTACTACATTACCCTATACCAATTACAAGACGAAGTTTTAGCGGTACTTACAGGGCATCATGTGCTTTTTGACGCACTTTCTTTTTTGCTTTTTGCACACCTAACTTTGCAATACTGCGAAAAATTGATTAGAGGGGAAGCCCTTGAAGAAAATGTGTACAGCTTTACCGAGTCTTGCCTTAAAGAACAGACTTTTTTAGGTTCAACCGCCTATAAAAACGATGTTTTGTATTACGAGGAAATGTATAAAAAACCACCCACACTATGCAAGGTACATAAGGACGCAAAAAGCAAAAAAAGTGGAGAGGGTGGGCGTATAGAGCAACCCTTAGAGCAAGCGCTGGCTAAATCCTTAGTTAAGTGTGCCAAACAAAATGCTATATCTCCCGGCGTAGTGTTTCAAACGGCAATTACGGCATGGTTGATTTCTCAAAACCCTAAGGCATCTCCCGTGGCTTTTTCTCAAATGATACACGGCAGAAAAACCATAGAGGAAAAATCAACAGTGGGAAACTTTGCCAAAGAATTAATATTTTGTGTAGATGTAGGCGCAAACCCTACTTATAAGGAGCTACTAAATAAAGTAGCCTTAGGCGAAATAAGCAGTTTAAGGCACGCAAGCGTGTTACACGACGAGGTGCTTGCGATTGCTCAACAACAATCATCACAAATTAAAAAAATAAGGGATTTAGAATTTGGCTTTGTGCCCATAGCCGAAGGTTTGGAAGTTGAGTGGATAAACGAAGAATACCCCGAAACCACGGTGGAATATCTTGTGGCATACAGCAAAACAGAGGGGTTTTACATTTATTTTCATTATATTAAAGACGCACTTACCAAAAAGCAGGCAAAAGAGGTTTTCGACGGTATTCTCCATTGCCTGCAAGCTACTGTGAGTGAGTGCTTAAAGGAAGGTAAGGGGTAATATGGAATATTATATATACATGACCAACAAATGCAATTTAATGTGCGACTATTGCTCTGTACTATTTGATTGCGAGAAAAATAACCTGCCTATAACTCCCGAATATGATAATAATAAGCTTCTTGAGTTTATTAATAATACCCAAGAAAAATATGGTGATACTACGGTGGATTTAATATTTTTCGGCGGAGAGCCCACCTTAAAATATTCTGCCATAGGCACCCTGATTAATATGGCAAAAAAGGCTTTAAGCAAATACCAAATCCGCTTTACACTACACACAAACGGGCTTTTGCTAAAAAAAATACCTAAAGAAGTAGTGGAAAATTTAACTTTGGTAATACTATCCGTAAACTACGAAAAAATACCCTTTTACAATATGGGAAGGGGCTATTTTGAAACAATTATCGAGGGTGTGCAGTATGTAAAAGGGCAATCGGACACACTTATTATGGCGAGGCTTACCCTTTCGGAAAAAACAAGCCTGTACACCGCAAGCAAGCTGTTTGTGGATATTTGCGACTATCAATATTTTCAAATACAAAATTGCGAAGAATTTACAGATTTTGAGAAATACTACACTAACTACGCCTTTGAAATATCCACATTATTTAACATCTGGATGGAAAAGCTAAAAAAGGGTACTATGGAAAATATTATTCCCTTTATGTCCGCTATGCGCTCTTTGCTTAAAATGGACAGTAGGCAGACAAACAAATTTTGTTGCGGATACGGCTCTACACAAATATACGTGCAAACGGACGGCAGTTGTTATGCCTGTTGCGACAGCGTTTTACAAGGTATACACAGCATAGGCACAATTTATGAGGGTATAGAGTTTGCCACGTCCGAGTACACTGAGTTTGTGTGTAGCGAGTGCAAGTGGCAAAATATGTGCATGGGGCGGTGTGGCAGGATGCACAAGGAGTTTAGCGAAAAACATATTTTAGAATACTGCAAATTAAATGAGGTGATGTTTAATTTGTTTACAGAAGAAAAAAGCAACTTAATTGAGCTAACAGAGCAGTTTCCCTATTACAAAAAACAGTTGTCCCATTGGCTACTTGATATTGTGGAATTGACACCATGAAAACGTTTGCAAAGCGGAAGTTTTACTCGTTACTTCTTGCAAGCACCTTTGCCTCTATGATAGAATATTTCTCCTTCGTGTCAGACAGCGTAATCGCCGGCTTACAAATAGGAGAGGACGCCCTTGCCGCACTAAACTTTGCATCACCATTTTTTAGCGTAATTGTGTTTGTGTGCTTTTTAATAGGGGTAGGTACGCAAGTTATGGTGGCATACCACGTTGGTCGTGGAGACAGAAACCGTGGCAACGACTTTTTCGGGCAGGGCTTTTTGCTGGCGCTTTTTTGCGGAATAGTGATGACGGTAACCTACCTACTTATGCGAAACGGACTTTCCCAGCGTTTAAGCGTACCTACAAACGTAGCGGTTTATTTAAACGAATACTTTGCCTATATGTGTATTTTACCCATAGTGATGATTGTAGGAAGCCTATTTTTCTGCGTAATTTTAAACGAAGGCAGAGAGCTTTTATGCACGGTTGCCTCGGGCATACAAATTGCGAGCAATATAATACTTTCCGTATGGTTATGCGGTTTAATAGGCATTGGCGGAATTGCCCTTGGCACAATAATAAGCAATGTTTTACTTGTAGCCATACTTAGCATCCACTTTTTTACAAAAAAAAATATGTTGCGTTTTCGCATACATTTTAAGTTAAAAGACGCTCTAAACGTGGTAAAATACAGCGTGGTGGAGTCCCTAAACTACTTATACATTGCAATAATAGGGTTTGTGATGAACGAGTTTTTAATACAAACCTTCTCGCAACAAGCGGTGGTAATTTTTTCCGTTATTATGATAGTGATGGCATTCCAAAACACGTTATACGACGGACTAAGCGACGGTATCTCCGGCTTGGTTAATGTATATCGTGGAGAAAACAATGTATTCGGCATTAAAAAAACTATGAGTGCCGCCACCAAACAAGCGGTATTGTTTGGCATAATTTCCACCCTGCCCTTCGTGCTTTTTGCAAACCTGCTACCCCAACTTTTTGGAATTACAGACCCCCAAACCGCCGCAAACATGGCAGAGGCGGTACGAATATTTGCTTTTTCGGGCATACCCACCGCACTAATAACCCTGTATATGTTTTATTACAGTTACAGCGAGCGCATAGGTATTGCCTCTCAATTAATCACCCTGCAAGAACTACTACTTATGCCCATTTTAGCCATTTTTATGGGAAAATTGTTTGGCATTACAGGCGTTTGGATAGGCTTAATGTTAGCATCCTTTATTGCTCTTTTCCTTGGGGCATGGCTTGTTAAACTGCAAAAAAAGAACACCACCTTCCCTCTACTTTTAGACAAAACCATAGAAAAAAACCAGTTATCCTACGACACAATTAAAGCCAAATCAAATGCACAAGACATGGTAAACGCCATATGCAAGGATTTGAAGAGCAGAGGCGTCAGCCCCGAAAAGGTAGCAAATATAGGGCAGATAATAAAGGAAACCGCCTTATTTTCCATTGCAAACAACAAGGAAAAAAGGCGGGGAGATATGCTTGAATGCACGGTGTTTTTGGCAGATAAAACCCGTATAATAATAAGAGATTCCGGCACGCTATGCGATGTATGCAGTGCAGTTTTAGAGGAACAGAGCGGTCTTGAAGGTATAAAGTCCGTAAAAGATAGAGAGTATATTTTAACTCAGGGGTATAATCGGACTTTGTTTTGGGTTAATTAGATAAGATACGCTTGTTGAAGTTTTGTATGAAATTTTGAATATTGTTGATAAAAGCTATTGTAATTTTGCATAAAAACCTTTATAATAAAAACAGGGAAACCGTTTTAAGCGGTTAGCCCTAAAAGATTGATTAAATTAAATTATAATCGTTCTCACTTGGACTTGAGAACGGTTATTTTTTTACGGATAGTACGAGTAGTAAAACCAAAGTTAATACAACAATTACTGCTTCCATAATTCCCACCCCCTTACAAAAGAGAGTAGCTAACCGCCTCATTTCCCTGTCGTAATCAGTATAACACAAACATAATGAAATCCCAAATTAGATAAGATACATATGTGGTTGTTTTGTTTGATATACTAAAAGTTGTCAGTAATGTAAGTAAAAACTATTGTATTTTTGCATAAAAACCTTTATAATAAAAACAGGGAAACCGTTTTAAGCGGTTAGCCCTAAAAGATTGATTAAATTAAATTATAATCGTTCTCACTTGGACTTGAGAACGGTTATTTTTTTACGGATAGTACGAGTAGTAAAACCAAAGTTAATACAACTATTACAAACTCCATAATTGCCACCCCCTTATAAAAGAGAGTAGCTAACCGCCTCATTTCCCTGTCATAATTAGTATAATACAAACAAAAGAAAATCCCAAATTAGATAAGATACATATGTGGTTGTTTTGTTTGATATACTAAAGATTATCAGTAATACAAGTAAAAACTATCGAAATTATCCCTAACTCCTCATTCCTCACTGTCAACGTCGCTTTTACGCACTCCCATAAAATAAAGCACGGGCAGTACCAAATTTGCAAAGGATAGCCATGTTACAATTCCTGCACTCAATGCAAAAATTAGGGAGATTATGCTTAATGTTAAGATTAGCACCGCCATAGTATTGCGTAATTTAAAACTCTTGCTTTTAAGCCCTATTATACCTGCGCTTAGCATTATGGCAGCCAAACAAAAGGTTAGTATCAATAAAAAAATATCAAATCCTGCGGCAGCCTTTTTGCTTACCATAAGTCCGTAAATTGGAGATACAATGGCATAACAAAGCACTACTGCGCCAAATATGATATATAGGATGCTCACCGTTTTAAGCAAAGAGGACGTTTTTTTCATAAAAGTGCCGTGGGACGCACACAAATGTCCACACATACCTCCTGTTGTTGCATTGTTTTCTCTTTTAAACTAAATATACTCCGTTTGTTTTAGAATACTTGCTATTTATAAAATATAGCACGGGAGTGATTATATGTCAACATTATAAGACTACCCGTCTAACTACCCCAAAAAGCCGTAAACTAAAACATATTTTTATCCGATGGCAAAGACTTACCGCTTTTTTCGGGGGGCTTAATCGCTTTTTCTTCATTACCGCTTTTTAGTGCTTTTTTAGCCAACCGCCGTTCTTTGCCGTTAAAAATATCGTACAGCACCGGTATAAAAAACAGGGTAAGCAAGGTTGCATAGGAAAGTCCGCCTATGGTTGCTATTGCCATGGGTTGTAGCATATCCGCACCCGTACCTACTCCCAAAGATAGTGTCAGTAATCCTAAAATTGTGGTTAGCGCCGTCATTAAAATTGGTCGTAGTCTTGTTTTGCCTGCCTCTATAATCGCCTGCTTTTGTGGCATACCGCTTTTTCTTAACTGATTGATATAATCCACAAACACAATGCCGTTGTTTACCACAATTCCCGTCAGTATTAAAAATCCTAACATTGCTATCATACTAAGCTCTAAGCCGGTTATCATAATGGCAAGAAATCCGCCCGTAAATGCAAGTGGTATGGTAAACATAACAATAAATGGCGAAAGCAAGGACTGGAATTGCGCCACCATAATCAAATAAATAAGGGCAATGGCAAGTAGTAGCATGTACGATAAATCCCTAAGGGTATTCATTATGGTTTCGTTTTCTCCGGAGATTTTAATGCTGTAACCCTCGGGGGTGGTATAATTTGCAATTCTGCTTTCAAAATCTCTGCTGACAAGCCCTATGTTGTAATCGGGCAGTACGGATGCAGATACGGTTAAATATCTTTCCTGAGCATCTCTGTTTATGGAGGAAAGCCCCTGCGCTTCCGTAATAGTTGCAATTTTATATAAATCTATGGTAGTTTTTTCGCCCTTATCCGTCACCGGAATTTTTAAGTATTTAATGTTGGAGGGTGTGGTGCTTAGACTTTGGGCATCAATAACAATTACGGGATACTCCGTGTTTTCTGTGTTGATAGAGGTAGTGGACTGCCCCGAGGATATTGCAGAACTAACGGAAGAGTATACCTGCGCCACAGTTAGCCCGTATTCCATAGCCTTTTCTTTGTCTACGGAGATGCGTACTTCGGGGGTGGTGTTTTTCATACCGTCATCAATATCCGTTGTGCCGGGGGTGTCTGCAAGTATTTTGGCTAAATCCTTTGCTATGTTTTGGAGGGTATCGCCGTTGTCCCCCTTTATTACCACACTTACACCGCTTCCGCTAAGTGCGGACATATCCATATCCGAAGAAGTTACGGAAATCTCGCAGTCAATACCTGCGGTTTTTTCTGCAATTTGCTTAGAAACTTCCTGACTTGTTTGCGCCCGTTCCTCATTAAGTAAAACGTACATTACTACCGAGTCTACCGCACCGCTACCCTCGCCCATTCCTCCAATGGCAGACATTGCGTTTCCCAGCATTGCGCCTACCGTTTTAACATCGGGTATGGTTAGTATTTGGTCTATAACCTCGTTGCTTGTTTTTTTGGTATCCTCTAAGGTACTGCCCTTCGGCATGGTAAGATTAACGGAAATTTGGGTGCTGTCCATTGCGGGCATAAAGGAAGTACCCGTAGAAAAGACACGCACTCCGCAAAACACAAGTAAACCCACTACTATTATTATCACAATAAATTTAAACCTTAAAGTAAAGGTTAGCACTTTTGCGTAAAATTCTTTAAATCTGTCAAAGAGCTTATGCTCCTTTTCTTTTACATTTTTAAGCATACCGGCGGACATTGCCGGCACTACCGTTAGTGCTATAAGTAGGCTTGCCACTAAAGAATAGGCTATGGTCAATCCCATATCCGTAAACAGTTGACGGGAAATACCGTCGGTAAACACTATGGGCAAAAATACGCAAATGGTGGTAAGGGTGGATGCAAATATTGCCCCCGTAACCTGTTTTGCCCCCTTAATTGCCGCATCTTTTGCACTTACGCCTAAGTGTCGCAACCTATAAATATTTTCTATTACAACGATGGAGTTATCCACCAGCATACCCACACCTAAGGCAAGTCCCGCAAGAGAAATTACGTTTAGGGTAACTCCGGAAAAATACATGAGTACCAATGCAAACACAACGCTGACGGGTATGGAAAGCGCAACCACAAAGGTGGGCTTTATGCTCTTTAAAAACAACAGCAGTATTATAATTGCCAGTATTCCGCCGTATAAAAGGTTGTTTAGCACATTATCCACTACTATGTTGATGTAAACGCCTTGGTCCATTAGCGTGGTGATGTGTAGCCCTGGGTACTCCGTTTGCAGTGCCTCCATACGTTGGTTTAGGGTGTCTGAAACTTGCGAGGTGGAGTACATACTTTGCTTTTGCATAGAAAGTATAACACCGGGGTTGCCGTTTATTTGTGCGTAAATCTCCTCTTCGTTGTTTACCTCTTCTACCGTAGCCACGTCTGTAATTTTTATTGGCTCCATGCCCTCTATTTGTGGGGAAAACAACACAGTCTCCCTTAGTTGCTCCACATCTGCAATTTTATCCCCTACTTTTACAAGATAATCTATGTTGTCTTTGGTAATATAGCCTGCCGGCATGGCAAAGTTTTGTGCCATTATTAGTTGAGAAACCATAGATGGTGTAACCACACCGTCTAAAGATGCCTGTTTAAAGGCGTCGTCTTTCGCCTTTTCAAATTCCTCTAACTTTATTTGCATGGTGGCGTCCGCTACCGCAAGTTTCCCCGTTGCTTGATTAATTCCTTGGGTAAAAGCGGCTTGCCCTTGGTTTAGAAGGTTTTCCCCCTCTTTTAGTTGAGCCCGCTTTTCCTCTAACATTGCTCTGCCTGCGTTTAGTTGCTCAAATCCTGCGTTTAGTTGAGCAATTCCTGCGTTTGTTTGCTCTATTGCTACCGCCGTGCCTTCAAGGGCGGTTAAGGTTAGCTGATACTGCGCCTCCTGCTCGGGTGCTAAGGGCTGTGGCAGTAGCTCTAACTCCGCTTTTGTGGTTAGAAGCTTTTGCTCCTCCGTTTGCAAGGCGGTTAGTGCTTGGTTTAGCACGCCTAATGTCATATTTAATTGTGCCTCGGAAGAGCGCAACTCTCCCTCCGCTTGAGAAAGCCCGATTTTGCCCTCTATTATGCCTGCCTGCCCTTGGGTAAGCTGAAGCCCTTTTTCTTTGGTTTGCTGTGCAAGCTCGTCCTCTCCCTCGGCTAATTTTGCCTTGGCATCGTCTAAAGTTTCCTGCACATCCGCTAAATCTTCGTCTATTAAATCGAGAATTTTCTTGTTTAGCAAATCTATTTTAGTTTGGTCTATAACAATTTTTATTTGGTACTCTAAAAGTCCGCTACCTGTAACGGAGGCAACTCCGTTTAGTTTTTCAAGCTCGGGTATAAGTGTTTCTGTTGCAAACTTTGAGGTCTGCCCTATGGTTTTATTATCCTCGTCCACAGATACAAACATTATTGGTAGTGCATCGGGGTTTATTTTCATCATCATAGGCGAGCCTACACCCTCGCTCCAATAGGATTTAACCAAATCAAGTTTACCGCTAAGCTCTATCATAGCGGTATCCATATTTGCGGAGGGGTAAAACTCCAATATTACAAAGGATGAGTTTTCGTTGGATACAGAACGTATGTTTTTGATGTTCCCGGTAGTAGCTAAATTTTGCTCTAATGGGCGTGTTACTACCGTTTCTACCTCTTCCGGACTTGCTCCGGGGTAGGAGGTTACAACCACAACATAGGGTAAATCAATCTTAGGCAACAAATCTGTTGTCATACTCATAAAAGAAATTATACCCAAAAGTGCAATTATTATTACAGCCACAAACACCGTGTATGGCTTATTTACACTAAATTTAGACAAACCATCCCCCTTTTGAACACACCGTTGTAATGTATTACGAGTAGTAAATCGGCATATTCAAACAGCCTAAAGTAAGCTACTGATAGTAAGTATAAGCACATTTTATAAGCAAGTCAAGGTATTTTGCCAAAAAATGAGGGTACGGGCATCTAACTCCAACATCACCATAGAAAAAAATAAGTGGAAAAAAGGGTAAATTTATGCTACAATATAAATTTGAAAGATTATATAGCATCTTGATTTATGCTTGACGCCTTGCGTCCTATAATAAAGTAGCTATATGTTCATTTTATACCGGAAGTTATTGCATAACTTCCGACAAAATGCTAAATTATCGTTTAAAAACGAAAGGGCAAATATATGTACAAAAAGGTTTCAACAGATTTAAAATTTAACGAAAGAGAGCTTGAAGTTTTAGAGTTTTGGAAGGCAGAAAAGGTATTTGAAAAAAGTGTGGAAATGCACAAGGGCAAACCGGAATTTACCTTTTACGACGGGCCTCCCACCGCTAACGGCAAGCCACATATAGGGCATATTTTAACACGTACCATTAAAGATTTAATACCTCGGTACAAAACTATGCAGGGCTATAACGTGCTTAGAAAAGCAGGGTGGGATACTCACGGACTGCCTGTGGAATTAGAAGTGGAAAAACTTTTGGGACTTGACGGCAAAGAGCAAATAGAAAACTACGGCGTAGAGCCTTTTATAGAAGAATGTAAAAAAAGCGTTTGGAAGTACAAAGGGGAATGGGAAAAAATGTCCGAGCGTGTAGGCTTTTGGGCGGATATGGACAACCCCTACATAACCTACGACAACAACTATATAGAATCTGTATGGTGGAGCTTAAAGCAAATTTACGATAAAGGTTTGCTATACAAAGGGCATAAAATCGTGCCCTATTGCCCTCGTTGCGGTACTGCACTTTCCTCTCACGAGGTGGCGCAAGGCTATAAGGATGTTAAAGAAGCCTCCATATTTGTGCGGTTTAAAGTAAAGGGGGAGGACGCCTACTTTATTGCATGGACAACAACCCCCTGGACGCTACCATCAAACGTAGCACTTTGCGTAAATGCAAAGGAAAACTACGTGCTGGCGGAAAGCGACGGAGACAGGTACTACCTCGCCCACGATTTATACGAATCTGTACTTGGAGAGGACGCCAAAATCATCACAAAGCTAAAAGGCAAGGATTTAGAGTACAAAGAGTACGAGCCTTTGTTTAACTTTGTTGCGCCCAAAGAGAAATGCTGGTTTGTTACTTGTGATGATTACGTTACACTAACGGACGGTAGCGGAATAGTACACACCGCCCCTGCATTTGGCGAGGACGATGCTCGTGTGGGCAAAAAATACAACCTGCCTTTTGTACAGTTGGTAGGGGAGGACGGCACTTTTGACGAGCGCTCAAACTGGGCAGGTGTGTTTGCAAAAGATGCGGACAAGCTAATAATTAAGGAGTTGGAGGAAAAAGGCTCTCTCTTAGCAATTTTGGATTACGAGCACAGCTATCCTTATTGTTGGAGATGCGATACCCCCTTGCTTTATTACGCAAGAAAAAGCTGGTTTATAAAAATGACGGCGCTAAAAGACAGGCTTATTGCCAACAACGCAAGTGTAAACTGGTTGCCCGAAAGCATAAAAGAGGGCAGAATGGGCAATTTTATTGCAAACGTTATAGACTGGGGAGTATCAAGAGAGAGATACTGGGGTACACCCCTTCCCGTTTGGCAATGCGAGTGTGGACATATCCATGTTATAGGCAGTAGAGAAGAACTGCGTAAAATGGGGGAAAATGTGCCAGAAGATATAGAACTGCACAAACCCTATATAGATAAAGTAAAAATTAAATGCGAAAAATGCGGTGGCAGTATGAGCCGTGTAAGCGAGGTTATAGATTGTTGGTACGACAGCGGTTCTATGCCCTTTGCCCAATGGCACTACCCCTTTGAAAATAAAGAGCTGTTTGAAAAGCAGTTTCCGGCACAATTTATAAGCGAGGCAATAGACCAAACAAGAGGTTGGTTTTACACCCTCCTTGCCATAGGTACGTTGATATTTGACAAAGCACCCTTTGAAAACTGCATAGTTTTAGGGCATGTGCAAGATAAAGACGGGCAAAAGATGAGCAAGCACAAAGGCAACGTGGTAGATGTATGGAGTGTTTTGGATAATCAAGGCGCAGATGCGGTGCGGTGGTATTTTTACTCCGCAAGCTCCCCGTGGCTTCCTTCAAGATTTTATGTTGATGCGGTTAGCGAGGGGCAACGTAAATTTATGGGTACTTTGTGGAATACTTATGCTTTCTACATTTTATATGCACAAATAGACGACTTTAACCCAACAAAGTACACTCTAAAGCCCACGCATATTATGGATAAGTGGATATTATCCCGTTTAAACAGCTTAGTTAAGCTAATATGCGATAATTTAGACTGCTACAAAATATTTGAAAGCGCAAGAGAAATAAATAAGTTTACAGACGAGCTTTCCAACTGGTATGTAAGGAGATGCAGAGAAAGGTACTGGGCAAAGGGTATGGAGCAGGACAAAACGGATGCCTACATGACTTTGTATACCGTGCTTGAAACTACCGTGCGTTTAATTGCACCCTTTACACCCTTTATGGCTGAAAGCATTTACCAAAATTTAGTCAGAAGTGCGGATAGTAGCGCTCCCGTTTCCGTGCATTTATGCACCTATCCCATTGCGGAAGAAAGCCTAATAGATAAAGAGTTAGAAAAATCTATGGATGCAATAGTAAATATTATTACCCTTGGCAGAGGCGCAAGAAACACGGCAAACATTAAAAACCGCCAACCCATAGGCAAAATATTTGTAAGCGGTGTGGATAGTCTGGACGCCACCTACATAGATGTTATAAAAGGGGAACTAAACGTAAAAGAGGTGGAGCTTGGAGCGGCGGCGGAGCAGTATATTACATACAACATTAAGCCACAGCTTAAAACCTTAGGGCCAAAATACGGCAAACTGTTAAACGATATTCGCAAGCATCTTACAAATGCCAACGGCTTTGAGGTGGTAAACACCACAAAAAGCGGTAATATGTATACCTTTGAAGTAGGCGGTACAAAAATAGAGCTTGCCTATGAGGATATTTTAATAGAGCCCGCCCAGAAGGAAGGCTTTGTTGCAGAGGCTCACGGCGATTTTGCGGTAATCGTGGATACCACCCTTACAAAAGAGTTAATAGAAGAGGGGTATGTACGAGAGGTTATTTCCAAGGTGCAAACCATGCGTAAAGAGGCAGGGTTTGAGGTTACGGACAAAATTAAACTGCTTGTGGCGGACAACGAGGTAATTACAGATGTGGTAAAAGCCAACGAAAACACCATAACCAACGAAGTACTTGCAGTAAATGTATGCTATACCAAAGAGGAATCCGCCCACAGTAAAAATTGGGATATTAACGGGCAAAATACACTTTTGGGGGTAACTAAAGCATAGTTATGGTAACTTCTAAACCAAAGTATTTAGTGGCGGCGGCGGCAATAGGGGCAATATATGCCACTCTAACCTTAGTTTTAGCACCTATAAGTTTTGGCCCAATGCAAGTGCGTGTAGCGGAAGCGCTTTGCATACTGCCCTTTTTTACAACGGCGGCAGTTCCGGGGCTTTTTATAGGTTGCTTAATTTCCAATGCTTTTGGGATAATGTTTGGCACCAACTTAGGTGTTTTAGATGTAATTATAGGCAGTCTTGCCACCTTAGCGAGCGCCTATATTGCAAGCAAGCTTAAAAACAAATGGCTTATACCCTTGCCTGCCGTAATTATAAACGCTTTTGCGGTAGGATTGGTATTATATATAATGTTGCAACTACCCTATTTCATAAATGTGCTTTGGGTAGGCATAGGGCAAACGGTAGCATGTTACGGCATTGGAATACCTCTGATGCTGTTGCTTAATAAATATCGAAAAAGAATATTTGGAGAGGTTTAAAGATGAAGAATATATGTGTGTACGGTGCATCCTCAAATGCACTAAATAAAATTTATTTTGAGGAAACATATAAGTTAGGGCAGTTAATCGCTAAAAACGATTACGGTCTTGTGTTTGGTTGCGGTGGCACGGGGGTTATGGGCTCTGTGGCAAGCGGAGTGCGTAGCGTGGACAACGGCTTTGTAATAGGGGTTGTACCCGGCTTTATGGATTTGCCGGAGCTTGTGTTTCACGAGTGTGACGAAAAAATAGTAACCAACACCATGAGGGAAAGAAAGCAAAAAATGGAGGATTTAGCCTCCGCCTTTGTGTGCGCCCCCGGTGGCATAGGCACATTTGAGGAATTTTTTGAAATTCTTACCCTAAAGCAGTTAAGACGTCACGAAAAGGCAATAATACTACTTAACAGCAACCATTATTACGATAAGCTTTTGGCACTGATGGGCGAATGTATAGGGCAGTATTTTGCCAAAAAGGAAACCTTGGGCTTGTACTCCGTTGCATCAACTCCGGAAGAGGTTATAGATTTGGTAAAAAACTATAAGTTTGTGCCCACAACCGACGAGTGGCTTACCCATATAGGCTAAGGTTTTTTGTATATGAGTTTTACTTCGTCTTTAAAACAGGTTTTTCTTGTTTACAAGCACAACTTTTTTAAATTGTTTACACCCTTGTTATTAATGCAAATAATGATATTTTTACCTATGCTTATTTTTACCGTACCCGGACTTTTGGCGGCAGTACATAAAGTTATTTCCGTTGTAACCGCAGGTAGTGCAAACCTTAGCAATATGTATGTTATTATTGGAGTAATAGCGGTGTTTGCCTTGTTTTTTGCGCCCTTTGCTATTGCATGGGTGGCATATGTGGTGGGGGCAGACTACGAAAACATTAATATAACCTTTAAAACGTGTATTAAATCCGCAATGCAAAACTATAAGGCAATGCTTTCATCTTATTTATCCGCATTTATTGTTTTTGTGCCCGTTTTGCTTGTGGCATTCACCTTGCAGTTTAACTTGGCAATAGCACTTTTAGCCAATAAAATATTTAACGCATATATTGTGCTACCCGTACTGATAACAGGGGTAGTTACGGTACTGTATTTGCTTGGCACAGCCTTTTTGCCCTATATTGTAGTAAAGGAAAAAACAAGTGGCTTTAGGGCATTGCTAACATCCTTTAAATATATATATCTGGGCAACTTTTTAAAAAACTTTGTAAAAATGTTGTTTTGTGCCTTGCTGATGGGCGGACTTTCCGCACTTAAAGGTTATATATCCTCCCTACCCGTAGCGGAGGTTATACAGGTATATTTTGTAAACCCCACTTTGTCCGTGTTTAACAGATACTTCCCCACAGCTATTGGTGTTGCGGTGGTATCTATAATAGTTACGGCGGTGGTATTGCCCTTTTGGTATGCTTTTTCCTACAATACATACAAAGGCGCAAAATTAGATTATCAACAAAAAAGGGGAATAAAATGAAAGCAGTAGTAAATATAATAGGAATAGACAAACCGGGCATAATAGCAAAGTTTGCAACAGGACTTTACGAGTGCAACGCAAATATTTTAGATATTAGCCAAACGGTACTAAGAGAAGAGTTTTTTGTGATGACAATGCTTGCAGATATAGAGCACATAACAGTTTCCTTCGAGGATATGAAAAACAAAATAGAGCAGATAGGCAAAGAGCTTGGCATGGAAGCAAAAATACAGAGGGAAGAAATTTTTAAAAGTATGCACAGAATTTAAGTACGTTTTTCCAAAAAAATCTTAGTAGCATAAAACTTAGGAGCATATATGATAAACCAACAAGACATACTAAAAACTTTGGAGATGATAGAGTCTCAAAATTTAGATATCCGCACAATAACCATGGGTATTTCCCTCTTAGATTGCGTAAGCGAAAGTGCAGATACTTGTGCCCTAAAGGTGTACGATAAAATTACAAATTATGCCAAAAACTTAGTTAAGGTAGGGCAGGAAATAGAAAGTGAGTTTGGTATACCCATTGTAAACAAACGTATTTCCGTAACACCCATATCCTTAATTACACAAGGATGCGGTAACTACACAAAACTTGCCCTTGCTTTAGACAAGGCAGGCAAGGAGGTAGGTGTGGATTTTATAGGAGGGTACTCCGCTTTTGTGCAAAAGGGAGCAACTCCAAAAGAAACGGAGTTTATAAACACCATACCCGAAGCCCTTAGCATTACGGATATTGTGTGCGCAAGCGTTAATGTTGCCACCACCAGAGCAGGTATAAATATGGACGCAGTAGCACTTATGGGTACAATTATTAAAAACAGTGCACAAGCTACCGCAAATAAGGACGGCATTGGTGCGGCAAAATTAGTGGTGTTTGCCAATGCGGTGGAGGACAATCCCTTTATGGCAGGGGCTTTCCACGGTACAGGAGAGGGGGACAGCGTAATAAACGTAGGTGTAAGCGGACCGGGAGTAGTAAAATACGCTTTGGAAAACAGTAAAGACGCCTCTTTTGACGAAGTTGCAAACATAATAAAAAAGACGGCGTTCAACATAACACGTATGGGGCAATTAGTTGCAAGAGAGGCAAGCAAACGGCTAAATGTTCCTTTCGGTATTATAGATTTATCCTTAGCACCCACTCCAAAAATTGGGGATAGCGTTGCCCATATATTAGAAGAAATGGGGCTTGAAACGTGTGGGGCACACGGCAGTACCGCCGCTCTTGCCCTGCTTAACGATGCGGTAAAAAAAGGGGGTATTATGGCGTCCTCCCATGTTGGCGGACTTTCGGGCGCTTTTATACCCGTAAGCGAGGATGCCGGCATGATAAACGCAGTACAAAAGGGTGCACTTACCATAGAGAAATTAGAGGCTATGACATGCGTATGCTCGGTGGGGCTTGATATGTTAGCCCTCCCCGGAGATACTCCCGATTACGTAATTTCCGCAATTATAGCGGACGAGGCGGCAATAGGGGTGGTAAACACCAAAACCACGGCGGTGCGATTAATACCCGTACCGGGTAAAAAGGTAGGAGACAGCGTAAACTTTGGAGGGTTGCTTGGTATGGCGCCAATAATGACGTACAACACACAAAGCCCACAAAAATTTATAGCAAGAGGGGGCAGAATACCCGCACCCCTGCACTCTCAACGAAATTAAAAATTTTGCTCTTAAAACAGCTAAAAATATAGTAATCTACGGAGAATTAACGATGAAAAAGTTTTGTCTGATTTTAATTACAGTTACATTTGTTACAACTATGTTTTTAGGCTGTGCCTCAAAGGAGGAAATGGACGCCTATTACAAGGAAGTGTATAAGGAAGAGACTGCCTCCGCTCCAAGACCATCTCCCACTCCCACACCCTCTCCTGTTGTAAAGGTTTCAAGACAGGATGCCTTGCAAACGGTGCAAAATCTTGACATCGGAGACACCAATATTAAAGATAGTGGTGTAGACTCAGCCCTAAGCACCTCGCAAGAGCGAATATTTAAAATGGAGGGGGATTTATACAACTATCTTGTAAGCGAGGTAGAGGGCAAACTTAGAAGTATAGAAATAAAGGAAATGCCCGAGAGTTTCGACGTTAATGTATATAACTCCCAAGAGGAAAATTTACCCATTGCAAAGGCTTTTGCAAACAAAATAGTACCGGAATTCGACTTAAACACCTTACAAACACGCACAAAAAACTATAAGGTAGGCAAAGGGGATACCAAAGATTTAATACGCACCTACTACCAAACGGATTTCTACACTTTGGTATCGGATGTGGATATTAAGCACGGAGTAAGTGTAGTTACAGACCAAAACGGCAGATTAATGTCTTTAAAAGCAAACTACAACCCAAATTATACACCTGACAACAACATAAAAAATATTTCTTACGAGCAGGCATTGGAAATTGCACAAAAGGAATTAATGGCATTAGATGCAGAAAATTACGATAGCTACACCTTAGCCTCAGACCACGAAAAAATCCTAACAATATATGATAATGACAAACAAAACGTAGTATGGGAGTTTAAGTACAACAACCCCATGCGCAGTTACTATATATTTGTTATAGATGCAGAAAGCGGAGAAATTTTACAAAGGCAAAGCAATAAAAATATACAAGAAGCGTAAATAGGTTTTTTTGTTTTTGGTGATGGTGAATCAATTCCCCAAAAACTCAATACCCCACCGCCAAAATAACGTCCTCTATAGCCTTAGTGGTGCTCAAAGAAAACTCATTACTTACAAAAGGCGACTCGGCTTGCAAAACGCATCTGCCTAACTGCTCAAACTCCAACACATAGTTGTTGGTGGTTTTTACATCTACCTTAGTTACCTTACCATCACCATCTGTAATAAAGTAGCTTAAATCCCCACAAGCGTTAAAGGGTATGGGGGCTTCTATAATGCCCTTTGTGCCGTATATAAAATACCGTGATGCGTTAGTTGTGCTACACATTGCACAGGTAACGGAGGCTTTCGCACCCCCATTAAACTCAAGCAAGGTAGCGGCGTAGTCGTCTATACCCTCGGCGGTAAAGTTTGCAAAGCCGGTAACTTTTTTGGGGGTATCGTCCAGCAAATAAATAAACAGGCTAATGGGGTAGCAACCTAAATCGTATATACCTCCCCCATACCCCTCTTTTTTACAACGGTAGTTAGAAGAGTCGGGCATTTTTACAAAAAAACTGCCTTCCAAAAAAGCTACATCCCCAATTACACCTTGCTTTATTGCGGATTTTATATGGTTGGTAATCTCTGCGTGAATATAAGCATAGGCTTCCATAAGCACTACCTTGTTGGCATTGGCTGCATTTACCATTTCCTTATAATCTGCAACGTTTGGTGCAATAGGTTTTTCGCATAAAATATGTTTGCCCATATTGGCGGCTTTAATTACCCACTCCTTATGTACGTTGTTTGCAAGGGGAATATACACCGCCTGCACCTCGCTGTCCTTTAGCAGTTCGTCGTAACTGCTAAAGGCTTTTTCAAAGCCGAATTTTTCTTTGTACATGGTGGCTTTTTCTAAACTTCTGCCGGCTATGGCGTATAAGTTGCCGTTATTTGCCTGGGATAGCGCAGGTATTGCAACATCGTAGGCAAAGCCGGACGTACCTATTATTCCCCAGTTTATTTTATCCATTTTAGATTTTTTCCTTTCCTAAAGTAGCTTTTACATCATCATCAACATAAAAAATTAAATTGTTTTAAGCATACGCTCAAACTCGGCGATTTCCTCTTTGCCGTCAAGCACACCGTACACCACGGTGTACTGCGCACTCTCTCCTTTTTGCAACACTTTGTATTCCTCATTTGCCACACCCCCCAAATATGCGTTGGCAGGCTCTATGCCAAGGGCGTAGTCTTGAGTTTTCATACTCTTCCATTGGGCAAGTACGGGGAGGGTTTTATAGCTGTATTTTACATAGCAGCCAAGCCCTAATTTATCGTTTATTACACCCACATAGGCAAAGCCGTTGGTGTCGCATTTATTCTCGTGGAAAAACACAACCTCTCCCACTTCGTCTTTGGGCGGTTGTATGATTGCCCAGTCTTTCATGGCGCTTTCAAATTCTTTTGCTCGAGGTTTTATCTCTCCCTTCGGTTTTACCACTCGTGTACCCTCGTCTAAAAGGGGATACCCAAAGTTAGAGTGGTACATAACCGCAAATTTACGGGGTTTGGTGTCGTGGTTGCTAACAACATCTTTTATGGTTAGCTCTTTAGAATAAAGGCTTAAAGAAATATTACGCTTAAGGGAAAAGTTTCTGCCAAAAAGCTCCGTCTCCCCCATTTTACCGCTAATTTCCATTAGATAATCGTCCTTAACAAAGTCTGCGCTTACACATAAATTATCCGCACCTTGAAAATGTATTTTGCCGTGTAAAGAATGGTATTCTCCCTCATCTTCGCAAGGCGTGCCGATGTTAGACAGTCCGCAAGTGGTAAGCATACCTGCCGACCAACTGCTTGCAAATTCATCCTTATTAAAATTATACTTAACCGGGCTTGTGGCACCGTTTTTGTTTATAAAAGCGAAATTTACACCCTTGTAGCTAAAATTAAGTAAATCCAAGCACTTATCCGGCATCACCGTAGCCCTTAAACCTTGTGCATTGTACAACTCCAAAAGTCTAAGCCCCTTTGCCTTGCCACCGTTTACCGTGGTGTCCGTAATTCCTGCGCATTGGGAAATATTTCCCACATAATCTCGTATCATAAAATTAACCTCTCTTAATTTATTTGTTTAGGCTCTGTTTCGTATTCCCAGTCCACTATTCCGCCTATGTCGTAAACATTGGTGTACCCCAGCTCCATCAAGGTTTTTGCGGATTGAGCGCTCCTTCTGCCCGTTCTGCAATACACGAGTATGGTAGCGTCTTTGTCCGCAAGCAACTGTGGTGCTTGCTCCTTTAAATCGTAATCGGGAATAAGCAAGCTGTCGGGTATTCTTACTTCATTATATTCCTCCTCGGAGCGTACATCAAGTATTATTATATTAGGGTTTGTGTCAATCATTTCCTTAGCTTCTTTGGCGGAAATTTTTTTGTATCCCTTTGGTGATGGTGATGAAGAGGTTATACCCTCGCCCTGCGCTGTTTTTACTTGTGATGATGATGGGGTAACAGTAGCCGTAGGTGCTTGTGTAGCTTGTTTGGTGGGTGCGGTTTGGTTGGTGCAGCCGTTAAACACACCTAACATCAAAACAAGCATTAAAGTTGCTGTTAATGCTAAAGTAATTTTCTTCATAAATAATAATCCCTTTCATTTATTATTGTTCCGCCTTAAAGGTTTTAAGCCTAAGTGCGTTTGCAACCACGCTAACGGAGGATAAACTCATGGCGGCGGCGGCAATCATGGGGTTTAGCAAAGGTCCGCCAAAGGCGTACAGTAGTCCTGCCGCAATGGGTATGCCCACAATGTTATAGCAAAAAGCAAAAAACAGGTTTTGCTTAATGTTTTTTATGGTTGCTTTACTTAAAGCCACGGCGGTTGCCACATCTGTAAGCTCGTTTTTAACCAGTACAATATCCGCACTTTCTATGGCAATATCCGTACCGTTAGACACCGCAATACCCACATCCGCCATTGTTAGTGCCGGGGCATCGTTTATGCCATCCCCCACCATGGCAACAACTTTGCCCTGCTCTTGCAGTTCTTTTATTTTAGATGCTTTATCCGAAGGCAACACCTGTGCAAAAACCTTGCTTATGCCTGCTTGCTTGGCTATGGCTTGTGCGGTTTTCTCGTTGTCTCCCGTTAGCATTATTGTTTGTATTCCTGCCTTGTTTAGCATGGCAATGGCTTTTGGGGTGCTTTCCCAAATTACGTCCGCCACACCTATTATACCTGCGTAACTACCGTCAATTTCTACAAACATGGGGGTTTTACCCATATTTGCAAGCTCCTCCCCCTCTGTTGCCGTAGGCACTTTAACAAAACTGCTGTTGCCGATTTTTACACTTTTGCCCTCCACCGTGCAACTTATGCCAAAACCTGTGGAGTTTATAAAATCCGTAGCCTCAAGTAAGGGCAAATTGCGGTTTTCCGCCTCCTTAACTATTGCATCACCTAAAGGGTGAGAGGAAAGTTTTTCTGCGGACGCAACGTAGGTAAGTAGGGCATCATCATCAAAATTATGGGAAATAATGTCTGTAACTTGAGGTTTGCCTTTGGTTATTGTGCCCGTTTTGTCAAACACTACCGTGGTGGTTTTGCCTGCCTGCTCTAAGGCGGTCGCGTTTTTAAACAGTATGCCAAGCCCTGCCCCCTTGCCTGTGCCCACTATTATGGCGGTGGGGGTGGCTAGCCCCAATGCACAGGGGCACGCAATTACAAGCACCGCAATAAATATTGTTAGGGCAAACTCTGCGGTTTGACCGCTCAGCCACCAAATAAGCCCGGATATTACGGCAATAGCAATTACAACAGGCACAAAAATCAGAGAAATCCTGTCCGCTAATTTTGCAATAGGCGCTTTTGAGCCTGCCGCCTCCTCCACTAACCGTATTATTTGAGCTAATGCGGTGTTTGTACCCACCTGCGTTGCCTTGTATTTAAAATAGCCGTTTTTGTTTATGGTTGCCGCATACACGGCAGAGCCAATACTTTTATCTACGGGCAAACTCTCCCCAGTTAGCATACTTTCGTCCACCGCTCCGTCCCCTAAAATAACCTCGCCGTCCACAGGTAGAGATGCACCTGCTTTTATTATTACCACATCTCCCGTTTTTACTTGAGAAACGTCTATTTCTTCCTCTACCCCGTCTTTTTCCACCGTTGCCGTTTTGGGCGCAAGATTCATTAGTTTTTTTATAGCCTCATTGGTTTTGCCTTTGTTTTTAACCTCTAAGTATTTTCCCAACATAACAAGTGTTATTATTACCGCCGTGCTTTCAAAATAGTAATGATGCATACCCACCGCTAAGGCGTATACGCTGTAAATAAAGGCGGCGGATGTACCTATTGCCACAAGGCTGTCCATATTGGGCGAAAGCTTAAACAAATGCTTAAAGCCGTTTACATAAAAGTTATAGCCAAATGCCATAACGGGTATTGCTAATATTAGCTGAATTATGGCGGTATCATGGGCATAATCCATAAAAAACATAGAAATAATAAATAGAGGAATTGTAAATATTGCTGCGCCTATCAGTTTAATTTTTTGGTTGCGCACCTCTTTTTCTTTGGTGATTATATCCTGCTCTATACTTTCCTCGTCTACTATCTTGTAGCCGTTTGCAACCACCGCTTTTTTTATTATGTCCTCCGTTATTATGCTTTCGTCGTATGTTAGGGTGGCCTTTTGAGTGGCAAGATTAACGCTTGCTTGTGTAACACCCTCTAATTTATTTAGCACACGCTCGTTAGAAGCACTGCAAGAGGCGCATGTCATACCTGAAATTTTAATTGTTGTTTCTGTCATAATTATATACCTGTAGGTTTGTAGAGTGTAAATTTAGTTGCTATATTTATCTATATAACAATAACCATTATACAATATATATAAACTTTTTTACATAAAAAAATAGCCGATATTTAATCAAATAAATTGATTTGTGCTATGCACATAACGCACGTCGGCTAATCGTGCAAATTATATTTATTTTTAACTAAATTGGAAAGTATTTAGCTCTATTTCTCCCATATTTTCTATACCTTCTAATTTTTTTCGCAAGGGTGCATGTACTTTGTCGTACTCTTTTGCCTGTTTTAGGCCTTCCAAACGGTTGTAGAAATCTTGGTCGTTTTTACATATCCAGGCAATTTTGTATACCCTGTTTACATACACATATCCGTTGTGTACCTTCCGCTTTTCCACGCAAATACCGTCCTTGCTGTATTTTATCAGTTTGTTAATAAGGTTAATACTACCTATTTCTTCTGTTTTTACCGCATAACCGCAACCGGTACATAGGAAAATATCGTCTGTCATACGGTTGTTTCTTGTGGCTTTTGCGCATTTTGGGCAGGTTATAAAAAGGCGTGTGGGTGTTAGCATTATGGGTGGGGCTAACCCCTTGAGTTTAGCTTTATATTTAAGTATTTCCCCAAACCGCAGGTATTCCTTTATGCTCAAAGCGGGGGTAATGTTGTTTAAAGACACGCTGTCGTTACGCATTGCAAGACGCTCAAGCACAAAGTTGCTTTTGTGCAAAACCGCCATATCCACAAAGGTATTTGCTATAATATGCAGGTTTTCCTCACGGTTTTCCGATACTTTATCTACAAACCCTTTTTTAATAACATCCCCCTTTAAACTTGTTAGAGTGTAATGAAAATAATGCTTTAAAGTACGTGTTATGCTTAAATAGGTGGTACAAGCAACCAAGGGCTCTTCCTTTAAATCTACGGCAATATTAAAAAAGTAATCCTTGCCTTTTTTTATTAGTCGTGCGGTTTTTAGCTTAACCTTGCCCTGTTTGGCAAGCTCTAAAATTTCTTGTTGTCTTTTGCCAAAACTTAAGGGGGCTAAAATATAGCGTGGGTGTTTGTTGTCTAATACAAAATCCCCTCCCACCATTTGTAAGGTGTTTTTATTTGCATGAGGGCTAAGCGCCTGTTGCTCTGTGGATAGTAGCTGCATTTTTACGTAGTATCTGTTGGTGTTGGTGTCAAAAAACAAAGCGTAATCCCGTGTACCCGAGTATCTGCAAAAAAACACATACTTGCATTTTATGGGTGCGTTTTTTTGCCCCTTTGCAAAGTTTTTCATTACTATTGCGGTAAAATCCTTTTGCAAAGCGTCTCTGAAGGGTTTGGGGCAATGCTTAAAGTTTGCTTTTAAATAGGTGTAAATACTGTCCCATTGCTCTTTTTTGCTTTTGGGCATATCAAAATCCGCTTTACTTAAAAGCAGATTTAACCCACTTGCATATTTAGCTATGGCGTCGTCAAAAAACTGCATTTTTGCTTTAGATGGGTTGTGCAGTTTTAGGCTTAATGTTAGTATCATGCTGTCCCTTCTCAGTAGTATTCTATTTCCACATTTTTCCCAAATTTTCTTAGTGTATTGCTGATTTCTTCCACCAATCTTAGTTTTAGGCTTAAAGACAGGGGCAGGTTTGGGTTTTGGTGGGCAGGATTCATAGACCGCCCTATCATAAACACAACCTCCGTGCTTTCCTCCAAAAAAATGTGTGCAAGCATACTTGCCCCATCCTTTTTGTCCAATTTAAGACTACTTGAAATAGTATCGTTAGAGCTGAATTTATTTATAATATCCAGCGTTTTACCTAATGTAATAACCCCCTCCGTTACAAGGTCTATCCCTTTTATTTTGCCTGTGGGGGGTATTGCCGGGTTGTAGTATTTTAAGTCTATCTTAACCTCGTTGCCCGTTACTTTAGACACAATTTTAGAGGTTGTGCCACCGCAAACTATTTTTTTGCCCGTGCTGTTTAGCAGACGGTTTACCACAAGCTCGTCGTCCTCTTTATTTACGGGAGGCCCAACCATTACACGTACGGGCATAGGCTTTCTTACATTTATTACCGCTACTGTGGTGTCGTCCCCCGGCTCACCGCCATACAAATTATCGCAAGCCGCAAGAATTTGTCTGCACATTCCCAAAGAGGAAATATCCTTTTTGTATATCTGTTCTATATATTTTACCACATTTTCTCTCTGCCAGCCAAGGTTTAGTAAATTTCCCACTCCGGCATGGATTACGCCGTCGGAAAACAGCAGTATAAAGTCTCCCTCGTGCACTTCAAAGGTGGCTTCAAAAATATCTTTATCGCAAATATTGCGGTAGCTTTTGTTAAACTCCACGCACTTGCCGTTTTTAAGCACCACCGAATCGGGATTATCAAACTGCACCAGCTCCGCAAACCCCTCGTTGTTTATACGCAATATGCTAAAAGTGCAGTAGGAAAGCCCACGCACCTTACATACGGGCAGAGTGCTTGCAATGGTTTTAATACATTCGTCCAAAGAGGCGCCCTCGCATAGCATGGTTGCAATAATCTTGCTTGTAAGAGTGGCTAAAATATTGGCTTTAACCCCACTCCCCAGCCCGTCTGCAAGCACAATTATATCCTCGTTTTCGTTGCGGATAATTTCTACTTTGTCTCCGCAAAGTTGTTCCCCTTTTTTAAAGAGGCTTTCGTAGGCGCTGTCTATAAAATACTTCATTTTTCACCTTTTAAAGTGTTTCGTAGGCGTGTTAGGGCAACCTTT
Organism: uncultured Christensenellaceae bacterium; assembly: GCA_964628515.1. Classification (GTDB taxonomy): domain Bacteria; phylum Bacillota; class Clostridia; order Christensenellales; family Christensenellaceae; genus CAZVNZ01. The sequence goes on along the minus strand of CAZVNZ010000001.1, from coordinate 57,003 downwards.
GTTTCTGCAGTGGTTTCTCCAAGCAGACTTGCAATTTCCTGTGCCACACGCATTTGCTTTGCAATAACCTTATCCGTAACCGCTATTGCCTCGCTTCGTAGCTGTGCATTTTTTAAAAACTGTTCCGCTTCTTTTGTAATATCTTTAATAATAAGTATTATGCTGTCTCTTGCAAACACCACCGTTTGTTCTACGGTAATGTTGTACTCGGGGTACTCCACCTGCCCCTTTTTAATGTCGCCGTCTCCCTCTTCTTTGTAGTACATATCGCTCATTAAAACTTTTTCTATACGCTCGCCTATTAGCTGATTTTCGCCCCTCTTTAAAAGCTCGCATACGGAAGGATTAACCTCTGTAATAATAAGCTCTTTATTTAGGGCAATTATAGCGTTTGGAGAACTGCTTATAATTAGGTTAGACATAGACTCCGCTTTTTGACGCACAAAAGGCAAGCACATTTCCGCCTCCGCTTTGCCGTTAAATACGGCTACCGCTTTATCTTTACAGGTGTTGTAACCGCAACCACCGCAATTAAGCTCGTCCTCTTTTGTGTATTTGCCAATGTTTTTAAGTATTGCCCTAATTTCTTCTTCTGTGGGCTGTAAGTTTTTGGCGCTTTTATCTATGTAAGTTTTGCGAATGTTTGGCTCAAACTCGTCGGAAACATAATGAGAGCCGTCCACCTTGGAGTTTGCGCTTAAAATTAGGGAGTCTCTGCCGTTTAAAAAGCACGCATCCTTTAAGGAAGGCCCGCTTATACACGCACCCTCGCAAGCGTTCATCTCTATAAAATAGCCGTTTACTTCCTCTTTTTCCATTTGTTTTAACACGGAGATGCACCGCTCTATACCGTCTATAGCAACGCATTTATATAGCTTTCTTGACTCCTTGGGTATTGTTTTTATAATACCCCCCGGTACAGGGTAAAACCGTGCCACACGGGATATTACCCCCTTGCTTTTGTCGTCCCCTTCTTCAAGGGTGATGTTTTCCTCCCTAAACCATTGCTCTAACTCCTCAAAGGTTAGGGCTTCGTACACCATACCTTCGTTGGTTATATCCTCCACCTCGTGCTTTTTTGCAATGCAAGGCCCTATAAACACCACCTTAATACGGGTGTTGTACACTTCCTTCATGGCACGGGCATGGGCAATCATAGGGGAGGCAACGGGGGCTAAGTATTCTACAAGGCTTGGGAAATACTTTTCTATTAAAAGCACGGTGCTTGGGCAGGCGGTAGTTATAATGTTACGCAGTTTATGCTCTTTTATCAGTATGTCGTACTGTCTGCTTACCTTTGCCGCACCTATTGCCGTTTCTTCTATTTGGGTAAACCCCAATTTTTTAAGTGCAAAAGACATTTGCTCTATGGTTGCATCTTTAAAATACACAGGAAAAGAAGGGGCTAAAGATACATAAACCTTCTTTTTAGCCGCAACAAATTCCTTTACTTTATTTAAATTACTGCCCACCTCTTTTGCATGTTGAGGGCAGGCATGCAAACAATTACCGCACAAAATACACTCATCGCTTATTATTTGGGCTTGCTCGTTTTTAAAAGCAATGGATTTTACGGGACACTCTCTTATGCACTTATAACAGTTTTTGCAGTTGGCTTCCTTTAGTTTTATTATACTCATTTTATTATACTCATAGCACCTTACTTACAGTACCTTACTTACAGTACCTTTGGTAAAATCTCCTTATTAAAAATTGTGGCTATATTAGTAGGGGTAACATTTTGCAGTTTTTCCCCGTTTAGCGTTAAACACACACCCTTTAGACAATCCTCCATACAAAAACTTGCTTTTAGCTCTATTTTATCCGCAACCTTTTCTTTTGCGATAAGCTCTTGCAAAGTTTTTATTACAAAAGCACTTCCGTGTATATGGCAAGAACTGCCCACACATATTTCTACTACCAACATATTATCCACCTCTTATTTTATTTCTTTATGCTATTGCATGGATAATACTATTTTACCACAAAATTCTTTAAATTTGGTTAGTTTTTGATATTTTTTTCGAAAAATTCGTCCACATTTACCAAAGATACGCTGTGTACCGTGCCGTCGTCCGTCTCCACACTTACCGCATCCACACAATGCCCCAAACAAAATATTGCTTGTACATCTATTTTATCTCCTAAATTATTGGCTTCCACCAACTCTTGTATACGTGTTATTACTCCGTAGCTTCCTTTTAAGTGACAAGCACTTCCTATACATACTTTTACAGTCATTTTTTCTTTTCTCCTTAAAACTTTTTTAATGAGATTGTTATTTTTTTACCAATCTTATAAATTAAGTATATGCCCCTAATTTCTTATTTGCAATATGGCTAAATAAAAACTTTATATTTAATAAGGTAAAAATAAACAGCATTAAAATGTGGAAATTGCCGTGAGGAAATACACATTATCCACATTTTAATACACAAATAAGGGTTTTTGAGGAAAAGTTATCCACATTTTAGGCACACATAGGGTATTTGCCAATGCTACAAGACAAAACCGTAAGTACGCTTATAAGTGGGAACTTCTTAAATATTATACAGTCTGCATATTTATATTTTCATACACCACTCCTTTATTTTCTTCTGCCTCGTAGGCAAGTACATCAAATATGCGCTTGTATAAAACATTGTAATTAAAGGGCTTTATAACATAGTATTTTGCCCCTAAAGCAAAGGCTTTTTTAATAATTGCTTCCTCGCTGCAAGCAGACATCATAATAACCGGAGTTATATATTTGCTGTGCACACGTTCTAAGAAATAAAAACCGTCGTAGTTTGGCATAATTAAATCTAAAATTACTACATCAAACCTGTCTTTAGCTAAGTGCTCCTTTGCCTCTTCTATATTGCTTGCGTGTTTTACGTAAGCTATTTCGCTTTTTTGGAGTAAATGCCTTTTAACTTCCAAAAAGAAATTTGCATCGTCGTCCACCATTAATAGTTTAATTTTATCCACCCTGTACCCCTTATGTCCTCAATTATGTCCTTCTGAATTATTATATGCAAAAAAACCAAAAAATATTACAAAAAATCCATTATTTTTTTGCAACGTACACCACACCAAAGGAAGTATATTCGCAAAAAGGCTCTAAGGAAAAGCCGTTGTGTAGCCTAATATCCGCAAACCCCTGCTCCTCAAGAATTTTTTTAATGTATGATGATGATAGTCCAAGCAACCTTACGGTATTGGTATAGGCTTCCTCCTGTCCTTTCGGTACACCCACTTTCAGCACAGAGGTAAAATCTATCTCCTCCCCTAAAATAGTGTAGTGACGCTCAAAAGTTAGGTTGTCTTTGGCAATGGTAGGCAGAGCTGTAATATTGTGCTTTATCACCCTGTCAAAATTTACCGTGTGCAAAATAACCACTCCTCCCTCCTCCAACAAGTTGTAAAAACTTTGCAAAGTTTTCTCTACTGCTTTTTTATCTTTTAAATGGGCAAGAGAAGTGCCAATGCAAAAAATATTGTTAAACTTTTCTAAGGAGTGGAGGTTTGTCATATCCCTAACAAAAAACCTGTCGCTGTATTCTTTTTTGGCGCTGCGTAACATTTCTAAGTTAATGTCGCAACCGTAAGCATCGTACCCCTCCTTTAGCAATGCCAATGTGTACTGCCCGTCTCCGCAGGCAACATCTAACATATTACCTATGGCAAACTCCTCTTTTAAAAACTGAATTTCCTCGTAGTTAAGCGGAAAAATCTTTGTGTAATATTTGGAAAGTTTTTCGTAAAAAATATGTGCGCTCATAAATAACTCCTTTTGCCTTGACGGCTTAATAATTAAATTATACAATATATATAGCATTTTGTCAGAAGTTACGCAGTAACTTATGGTATAAAATGAACATATAGCTACATTAATGCTTTTCGCAAAGCGAACAATATAAATCAAGTTGCTATATAGCATTTTGTCAGAAGTTACGCAGTAACTTATGGTATAAAATGAACATATAGCTACATTAATGCTTTTCGCAAAGCGAACAATATAAATCAAGTTGCTATATAGCATTTTGTCAGAAGTTACGCAGTAACTTATGGTATAAAATGAACATATAGCTACATTAATGCTTTTCGCAAAGCGAACAATATAAATTAAGTTGCTATGATAGTAAAATTAAACAGTGAGGGGAATGTATGAAAACACACTACACATTAAATATTGCAGGAATAACACGAAATTTAAAACTGTGCGATATTAAAGGAGATTTAAAAATAGGCGCCTTTGTAATTTTCGGAGACGTAGAGCTTACGGTAAACAGCGCAAAAGAGCTACTAAAAATAGCACCGCCTTACGATTATTTAATAACCGCAGAAGCAAAGGGAATACCCCTTGTACACGAAATGGCAAGGCAAAGCGGACAAAACAAGTATTTTATTGCAAGAAAAGCGGTAAAATTATATATGAGCCATCCAATAGCGGTGGATGTCAACTCCATCACCACAGAAAAAAAGCAGACTTTATATATAGATAAAGACGATGTAGACGCAATGGCAGGCAAAAAAATCCTTATAATAGACGATGTTATAAGCTCGGGAGAATCCATAAAAGCGGTGGAAAAACTGGTAAAACAGGCAGGAGGCATAGTTGCAGGCAAAATGGCAATACTGTCCGAGGGGGATGCTAAATACAGAGACGACATAACAACCCTTGAATACCTACCCCTGTTTAATAAGGAAGGAGAACCGATTTAACGTATTATGAATGGCTACAAAGTATTAAAAAACCAATATGTATCTAAAAACTGTTTTGTGTGCGGACTAAACAACGAGGTAAGCCTAAAAGCAAAGTTTTACGAAATTGAGGGGGATAGGGTGGTGTGCATAGCATCCCCCAAAGCGCCCTACCAAAGCTATCCCGGGAGGGTACACGGAGGCATATTAGGCGCACTTTTAGACGAGGCAATGGGCAGAGTAGTGCATATAAAAGAAGAAGAGCTATGGGGAGTGACGGCAGAAATGACAGTCCGCTACCTAAAACCCGTACCCATTTGCGACGCACTTTATATAGTTTGCGAAATTGTAAGAGACACACGCCTATTTTTCGAGGCAAAAGGCACACTATATTTGGCAAACGGCGAAAAAGGCGCCACCGCCACAGGCAAATATGTCAAACTATCGGACGACAAAATAGCCGTAGACAGCCTATTTGCCACCAAAGAGGACAACGACAAACTCTACGAAGAAGAAAAAGCAGAAATTTTCCTGCCCATATAACAACTTTTTTTATGGTGATGCTGATGATGGCAGACTAAGTTTAGTCAGAGGTACTACTAAAGTTTAAACTCCTTATAAGGCATGGGGCGAGCATAGTAAAAGCCTTGGACAATATCACAATCCGCTTGTTTTAGCAAGTCTATTTGCTCTTTTTCTTCCACACCTTCCGCAACAATTTTAATATTAAGTTCTTTTGCAAGCCTAATTACGTTAAAAATAACCTTTTGTGCACGTCCGGTATCTGTGGTAAAGGTAAAAAAGGAGCGGTCTAACTTAATTACGTCCACGGGAATATTTTTAAGCAGACCAAGAGAGGAATACCCTGTGCCAAAATCGTCCATAGACAAGGTAAAACCCTTACTGTGCAACTGTTTTGCCACCGTTAGTATTTGCTCTTCGTTATCGAAAATCGCCGTTTCCGTAAGCTCTATCTCGAGGAATCGGTGTGGGGTGTTGTAGCTGTCCGCAATTTTGCACAGCTCCTCCACAAAACGCTTGTTGTTTAGGTGGTTTCTGGAAAAGTTTACGGAAATTGTAACGGGGGAAAGCCCCATATTTATTTGCTCGCTTATTATACTGCACACCTTTTTAAATATGTACATATCAAGCTTGGTTACAAAGCCGTTTTGCTCAAACAGTGGTATAAAATCGCCGGGGCTTATTAGCTTGCCGTCGCACTCCCAACGCACAAGGGCTTCCGCACCTGCAAGTTTTTCGTCCGCTAAATAGTATTTGGGTTGTAAGTATACTTTAAATTCTCCACCGGATAGCGCACCGTCCATTTTGTTTTCTAATTCTTTTTCTCTGAGCGCACCGGTTTTTGTTTGCTCGTCATAATCGCACACATGGCTTATGCGTTGTTGCTTTGCTTTTCTGTGTGCGTAATTAACCTTCTCGAAAATAATGTCTATATCCGTTTCCCCTTCGTCTATTGCGTATCTGCCCGTAGGGAAAATTAAGTTGTAGCTGTGGTCGGTAACATGTATTTTGGAAAATGCCTCGTCAAACTTTGCCTGCATATTCTTAAAACTTTTTGCGTTAATATACTCAAAAAGCATAATAAATTCGTCCGAGGCTATGCGTGCATAAATATCCGTTTTGCTGTTTAGAATTTCCTTAATGGTGTCAGAAATGCTAATAAGCAGATTATCCCCCTCTTCAAAACCGTAAAGCTCGTTTATCAGTTTAAAGCGGTCTATATCCATTTTAGAAATGGCATATCGTGTTTGGGTATTTTCTTTAAGCATTTTATAGGCGTCTATTTTAAATTTAATTAGATTTCTTGCCCCTGTAAGCTCGTCCGTGTAGGCAATGTGGGTTAGGGCTTTAATGTTTTTCTTTTGCAGTCTGTACACCCACACGAAAATAAATGCAAAGGCTAAAAAGAATATTATGCTCATAGTATATACAAAGGAGCTTATACTGTTTGCCGATTGAGAAATTATTCTATCCGGTATAATTGTAAAAATTACCCACTCGTTAATGCCTAAATCTTTATAATGGGTTATGTATTTTTCGCCGTTTTGAGAGTAAAAAGCATAGCCCGATTCTTTCATAAAGATGTTTTCTTTTGTGCCCTCTATTGTGGTATCGTTATAAAAATCCGCATTTTCCCATTGGGTAAACAGGTTGTTTGCCACAATTTCTCCCGTGTTGTCCGATTTTGTTATAATGTCTCCGTTTACTCCTGTAACATAGGTACTGCCCTGCCCCGCAAAAGAGGGCAAAAACACATTGCCTAATTTTTCCGTGTCGTAAACTCCCACTATTGCACCTATTACCTCCCCTTTGTTTTTAATGGGGGATGCTATTACAATTATGTTGTTTTGATTGCTAAGACGAGAGGTCAGAGGGGTTGAAATTACCGTTTTTCCCGTTTCAAACACCTTTTTTAAGTAGTTTCTGTCCGCTAAATCCAAAAATTCTCCGTTGTTAGAATAGGCTTGCATGGCGCTGTCCACCACAAGCATGGCATCAAAGGAGGTTTGGGGCAAAAATTCGTTTATAAACTCTAAAATTTGAGGGGGCTCGTACTCCTCCTCGGAGGCGTGGTATGCTATGGTGTCCGTAAGCAACATATCCGCTTTAATTTTGGATGTAAAGTTATATGCCTGTTGAGAAAGTATTTCCGTTAGTGTACTGTAAGTGTTTTCCGTTAGATGCCTTTTTATTACAACATTAATAAACACCAAACCGCATATTACGGTGGCGGCTACTATAATACCTATTATTAAGACTTCTAACCTGTTTTTCTTTAATTCTACCATAACCAATACTCACAGACACGTATAATCATATATAACCATACAACTTATTATATAATACTTAAAGAAATTAATATACCCTTTAAATAAAAATTTACATAATAATAAGATTTTTACGGTACACTTTGTATTAATTTAGGCTTTAGCATCTTTTGGCACATTTCACAAGTTATTTATAAGGGGTGAATGTATAAAATTGATGCTAAAAAATGGTATTTCAAAAAAATGATTTTAAGTATCCTGAGTTAATACATTTGCTACGGCTAAATTAGCATTACTGTTGTTTTGCTAAAATAACTCATAACAAACCAAGTATCGTACAGTAAAAAGATTTGATAAAAAATACATTTCCCCACCCCTATAAATTCAACAAACTATTTACTATTAGATATAAATTGTTATGCTTAAATTATTACAGAAAATCGCTAAAATTACAAGTAAAATTATGGTAACAAAGGCAAAAATACGGCACAAATAATTTTATTTGTGTCGTATATAGCAAAAAGTTATTTTAGAAGGTTTTTGTATTATATATTATGTTTAAAAATATATTTTTTTTGAGTAGTAATTTTACCCTTATTTGCTAAATTGATTAAGGGCGGTTTTTAAATCGTAAATAATATCCTCTTTTTGCTCAAGCCCTATTGCAAACCTAATTATTCCAGGAGAGAGACCGTCTTTTACCATTTGCTCCTCGTTGTGTTTGCGGTTTAGTGCAATTACAAGACTTTCGTAGCCTCCCCAACTGCAACCTTTAGTAAACAGTTTTAGACTGTCTATAAATAGGCGTATTTTCTCAAAACTTGCCTGTTTAAGCTCTATGCTAAAAAGTCCGCTTGTACCGCTAAAATACTTCTCAAATATTTGCTTTTGCTCCTTGCCTAAGCACAATGGGTGGTTTATTACCTCCACTTCCTGCCTTGTAGATAGGAAGTCTAACACCGCCATGGTGTTTTCGTTGTGTTTATCCATGCGTAGCTTTAAAGTACGCAAACCACGCAAAATAAGCCATGCGTTAAAGGGTGCCATGGTGGTGCCGTTGTGTATGGATATTTCTTCTTTTATTCTGTACACCACTTCTTTACTGCCACAAACCGCTCCTGCCACCACATCGCTGTGCCCGTTTAAATACTTAGTTACGGAGTGTGCCACCACATCCACACCAAGTTTTAGCGGATTAAAAAATATAGGGGTAGCCCAGGTGTTGTCCATCCCCGTTACAATATTATGCTTTTTTGCAACAGAAACTATATGCTCTACATCTATCACCTTAAACATCATAGTGCCCGGAGATTCAAACCAAATAAGCGAGGTGTTTGGCCTTATGTATTCCTCTATTTTTGCCACGTCCTCTATAAAAATGTTGTCGTATTCTATACCAAGCTCTCCCAAATACGCAACAAAGGCGGTTGTGTGGGGGTACACGTTGTTTACAAGTAAAATATGACCGCCTTTTTTTGCGTATGCAAGTATTGCAGAGGAAATTGCCCCCATGCCCGAAGAGAAAACATAAGCAGACTCCGCTCCTTCAAGTGCCGCAAGTTTTTTGCACAGCAGGTCTATGGTGGGGTTTTCTCCCCTTGTGTAAAAGCATGGTTTTTCCTCGTAGGGTGCGTCTATTGCATGACATACGTCGTCGTAACTTTCAAAAGTAAATAGAGATGTTTGATATATAGGTGGTGAGACAGGGCGAGCATTGCTTATGTCCTCCTCCCCTAAGTGCATACAAATATTTTCGTAGTCTGTTTTTTGCGTCATAAGGCATCTCCTTTCAAATTAAGCATTTATGCTACTGTTGCGTTTTTTTTATTATTACAACCAAAATTCCAATTTTCCTAAACAAAAATCGGTGTTATTCCTTTACCGAGCCGGATGTTAATCCGCTTACAATGTACTTTTGTACCACCGCAAACAAAATTACCGTGGGTATTAGAGATAATGTTGCCCCTGCCATCATTTGTCCCCATTCTATGTTAAACTTACCCACAAAGCTGTGGAGTGCTACGGGTATGGTTTTTAAATTCTCCGAGTGGATAAACATTACACCGCCTAAAATATCGTTCCATGCACCCGTAAAGGCAAATACAAACACCGCCACAATCCCCGGAAACATTACGGGAAGTATTATTCTGCCAAGGGCGGCAAGCCGTGTACACCCGTCCACCATTGCGGATTCCTCTAAAGAAATTGGTATTCGCTCAAAAAAACTGCGCATGGTAATTAAACAGAAGGGTAGGTTTATTATAACGTAAAATATAATAAGCCCCAGTAAATTATCCACAAGCTTTAGCCAACCAAACATAATGTAGAGGGGTATCATAAGCAAAATGCCCGGTATTAATTGGGTTACCAAAAAACCAAGTAAAGTTACCTGTTTACCCCTAAACTCTCTGCGTGCAAGTGCGTATCCTCCAAATATTGAGAGGACAAGTACAATAAGCCCGGAGGATATGGCGCATATAATGCTGTTTCTTAGCGCTGTAGGAAAGTTTGTGTTATTCCACAAAACATCATAGTTTTCCAGCGTAAAGTTTTTGGGCCAGTATTGTACGTTTAAATCTACAATATCTACCTTAGTTTTAAAGGAGGTAATTACCACCCAATATAAAGGTAGCAGTACCGCAAGTAAAAAAATGGCAAGTATTATTATTCTTACTGTGGAAGATAGTATGCGTTTTGCTCTTAAAGACATTAAAAATCACCTGCCTCATCGTATTTTGTGGCTTTTAGGAAGAATTTAACAAAGATAATCATAATTACCATAAATACTACCCCAAGTGCCGCCGCCTGCCCAAAATCCAGCCCCTGATACGCCTTGTTAAACATATAAGATGCAAGGGTATGAGAGCTGTTGGCAGGACCGCCGTTTGTCATAACAAATATTAAATCTGCCGAGTTAAAAATCCACATGGTACGCAAAAGCACCGTCATAATTATGGTGGGTTTAATGTAGGGCAGAGTTATTTTGAAAAACTGCTTTATTGCAGATGCTCCGTCTATATTTGCCGCCTCGTATACATCGTCGGGTATGGATTGCAGGGCGGCTAAAATCATAATGGCAAAGAAGGGTACTCCAATCCACACCATTCCCACTATTACCGCAAAAATGGAGTAACCGGGGAGTCCAAGCCATGGAATGTTTTCCGTTATTATGCCCATTTTCATCAAAATATCGTTAATTGCGCCGTATTCTCCGTTAAAAAGCCATCTAAATGTAAGACCTACTATAAAGCTTGATATTGCCCAAGGCAAAAACACTATTGCCTGATACACATTTCTTCCTCTAAAGGATTTTCTTAAAGCCATTGCAAGTATAAAGCCAAGTACAAACTGCAAAAGTACGCTAAGTACAACAAAAAGTATTGAGTTACCCACTATTTGCCCTAAATTAGGGTCTTGAAATATTTTTGCAAAGTTATCAAATGCGGCAAACTGCCCCAAAGTTTGAGGGTAGGTTAATTTATACTTTTGAAATGCCATTATTATGCTGTTTATTAATGGATATGCCATAAAAATAAGCAATATAATATAGGTAGGCATTAAATACCTGTATGCATCGGTTTTGGGTTTGATATTTCTCTGAGGTTTAGTTTCGTTTAATTTTTTTTCTTTCTTCATAATTATATACCTCAATTTCCCTTATTGTTTTGCTTTTTGGGGTAATGCTTATGCACTACCCCAAAGCATTATACAGTATTGTGCGCCGATACCGTTTTATTTGTTAGGATAAAAGGGCATAGGAACGGGTATATCCGGATTTGCTTCCATGTATGCTTTTTGTGCTTCCGTTACAGCATTTCCGATGTTGTCTAATGTGGTTTTTGCGTCTTGTTGACCTAAGCAGTATTTTTGTACTTCCGCCGTGCTTAAGTCTCCGTTTATTTCGCCAACCTCGGGATAGAAACCTAAGCCGGATTTTACTGCGTAGTTAGGCTTGTTTATCATGGTTGTGTAGCCCTTCCATACGCCTTCGCCAAAGTAGGAATCGTCCGCTGCTTGTTTTACCACGGGTATTAAATAGTTTGCTTTTGCAATTTCTATGTTAATGTCCGGTCTGGAGCAAAACTCTATAAACTTCCAAGCCTCGTCTTTGTATTGGCTGTTTTCCGCAATGCCGTAGTTGGTGCTTGAGGAATACTCGTTATACACATAGCCGTCCTCCGCTTGGGGTACAGGGTATACCGCATATGTGCCTTCCTCTAAGGTATCTAAGCAGGATTGAATAACCTCCGTTGTTTGGAATAATGTACCGCACATTCCCGAGGTAAAGCCTTGTACCATTTCGGGATAGCCCCAGTTTATAGAGTCTTTGGGTGCATAGCCTTCTTTGTAGATGTCGTAAAATTCTTCAAATAATTCGGGTGCGTAATCGTCTAAAAGTACGCTTGAGCCGTCCTCGTTAAAGAATTTGCCGTTGGATTTTTGATAGATGTTGTAAATACCTGTTGCCGTAAGCCCCCATTGCCCTCCTCTAAATGCGTTGCCGTATCTGTTTTTTGCAGGGTCTGTAACCTTTTCTACGTACTCAAAGAAGTTATCCCATGTCCAGTTTTCGTCAAAGTTAAGTCCGGCTTCCTTCATCCAGTCCGTTCTTACGTAAATACCCATTGCTGTAACACCTTCGGGTATGCCGTAAATGCCTTTGTAGGGTACAACCTGTTTGCTCTCTATTAGAAAACTTTTAGTGATGTCGTTAAAATCTTCTTTTAGCGGGGATTTTTCGTAGTAGGGTGTTAAGTCCGTAACCCAGCCGGGCAGGATAAATTCGCCGTACCACATTTCGTGCATTTGGATTACATCGGGCAGAGATTTTGAGGATGCCAAGGTAACTAATTTTTGGCGGGCATCGTCCCAAGCCACAGATTCGTACCGTACTTTAATGTTTGGGTTTTCCGCCTCAAATTTTGCAATTACGCTTTTAAATGCCTCGCTGCGTGCGGGGCCGGGCATTGGGTCTAAAAAGCTGATTTCCACAGTCTCTCCGCTACCTGCGTTTGCAGGCGCCTCAGATGCCGGTGCTTCGGACGCCGGTGCATCTTGTGCAGGAGCTTCGGACTTTGGTGCTTCCGATGCCGGTGCAGGTCCGCAAGCTACAAGCATACTTACCGCCATTAAAACGGCTACTGCGAGTAAAATGATTTTTTTCATAATTGTTCTCCTTTTCAAATTATATTTACTACAAAAACACTATATTTTTGTAAAACCAAGTCAGACACATAAATTACTGAAACATTTCAGTCGATTTGTACCGTAAGTATGGGTTATTATTAAGTTATAAGTTAAATTATATTGTAACGTTTCATAATTACTTAAATTTTAAATGCAGGGTCTACTGCATTTAAAAAAATGTTTATGGGAATTATGCTAAATATACTACTGCCTCTATTTCCACCAAAACATCTTTAGGGAGTCGAGCTACTTCCACGCAAGAGCGTGCAGGATAGTTGTTACTAAAATATTCTTCGTAAACTGAGTTGATTTGCGCAAAGTTGTTCATATCGCTAATAAAAACGGTGGTTTTTACTACGTCTTTAAGTGTACCGCCGGATGCTTTTACCACGGCATCAAGATTTTTAAGCACCATATGTGTTTGCTCTTTAGCTGTTGTGCCACTAATTTCGTTGGTTGTGGGGTCTATGGGTATTTGTCCTGAGGTATACACCACATTACCCACCTTTACGGCTTGAGAGTACGGGCCTATTGCACTTGGGGATCCTGTTGTTGAAATGATTTCTTTGTTCATAAGTTTTTACACATCCTTTTTTACTTTAGATAAATAGCGGTATAATGTAGGCTCGGATATTTTTAGTACCTTTGCAACCTCGGGTATACCCTTTTTGTAGAGGAAAGCACCGCTGTTATATAACTGTTTTACTACTGCTATTTTTTCCTCTGCCTTCATATCTTTAGTGGCTTTTTCTTTGCCCATTAAAGCATCTTCTATTAGGGAGTTTAGTGTTTCTTCTATATTTTTGTTTAGTGTTTCGCTTACATCTCCCGTATCCGCTTCGGTAAAACCGCATATTATGCCTAAGGCATCGTACACCTTTTTATATTTTTCTGTATCTATATTTACGCACAAAGCACCGATTTTATCACCTTTATCGTTTTCTATAAAATAAGAGGAGGATTTAAACTTTTTGCCGTTAGGGCCTGTTGCAGTATAATTTAATATTTCGTCTTCGTTATTTTGCCTGCCTTGTAAGAAAACCTTTGCCGCTAAGTTTGTCATAGGCCCACCCACTTTACGTTTGCTGAGCTGTCCGTTGCTTATGGCAATTATAGAGGCGTCCGGGTCTTTAAAATTATGTAATACTATTTCCGTATCCGGCCCTAAAGCCTTTCCCAAAAAATGTACCAATGGAATATAACGATTTAGGATTTCATCATTTTTCATAAAGTACCACCCATATTTATTTAATTGCGTGTTATTAATGCTTGTAATATGCTGTAATAATAATTTATCGATTTACTAATAACATATTATCAGATTTCTTTTGGAAATGCAATAGGTTTTTTTGTTTTTTTTGGGGGATTATAATTACCCTATCGAGTAAAATATCCGTAAAGCTCCTTAAAAACAAGGAGTTTTAGGTGTTTTTCATAACGCCTTTGTTTTTGTACATTAGTTTGTCTGCGGTGTCTAAAGCGTCTTGGAGTACACCGCCTTTTTTGTACTCCACAATGCCGTAGGCAAAGCTTATACCATTAGCGTTAAGCTCCTTTTGGGAGGCGTCTATCATTGCTTTTACCGTTTGTATATCCACATTTTTCTTGCTTAAATATACAAACTCGTCTCCCCCCAATCTGTACAGCGTGCCGTTATGTGCGCTGTATTCGTCTATTACCTTTACAAAGAGTATTAGGCATTTATCCCCGTAGTCGTGGCCTTTTTCGTCGTTTATTTGCTTAAAGTTGTTAAGGTCGGCATATACTATTATGCAGTTACGCTCGCCGTCTATGGTGGATAGAGAATTATGATACATAACCCTGTTGTATGCCCCTGTTAAAGTGTCTATAATAAAGCATTGTATTGTTACAAGCAGGTAGTAAAGTACAAGAGAAATTGCGCAAATATCCCAGCTTAAGAATCTATATCCGATAATTACTTCTAAAGACATTCCAAGTAAAATTGCTCCGCACACCCCAAGTAAAAATATCCGCTCTATCTTTTTGCTTCGTTGATGGAAAGATATTGGCTTTGCAATAAGCAAAATCAGATACATTAAGGATACGGTTATGGGTATAAAAAATAGTGAGCCTCTCGCATAGGAATTATCCTCTCTAATAAGAAATACTACGTTTACAAATATACTTATAAAGCATAAAATCGCATTTAATATAAAGGGAATATAGTATATACGGTTTAATTTTTTATCCGAGAATATTTTAAGTAAAAATAAGGGTATTAAAGGGCTTGTGGCAAAGTTTAAAAAGGAGGTTACCCGCCTTAGCATCCAGTCGTTTTCAAAAGGGTCGTAGCTTAAGTAATAGTCTAAAGAAATTACTATAATCATCAGTAAGGTTACTATTACCGCAGTCAAAAAATACTTTCTTTGGTGCTTGTTGTACAAGGGGTTTAAGCACACGAAGAAAATCAAAAAAATAAGACCCAAAAACGGTATTAAATTTGTAGTGATTATTAATTCTATGCCCATTCCTAAATACCTTACATACCAAATGTGTTATTTTTTTCTCAATGTATTCTTAAAATTATACTGCCAAACGGCAGATTTGTCAAAATATATATCCAAAAATACTTTACTTTTTTTTGGTATTTGAAAGCTTTCTAAACCCAAAAACCAAAAATACTTTGTTTTTAAGCTACATTAGCTTTGCCTGCACAGCAACAAAAAAATACAACTTTTACAAATAAAAGCCCTGTTTATTGTACAGGGCAATACTTTAAATGCTATTATTATAAGCTGCCATACCCAAACTCAGTTAGTTGCGCCACTCGTAGCAGAGGGCTCGCCTTTACTTGCACTGTGTGCTACCCCACCGCTGTTTGTGGGCTCGGGGGTTAATTGTGCGGCCGTATCCGGTGTGGGCTGTGGCTCGGACGCCTGTGCCCCTTGGGATTCCTGTGCTCCTTGGGGTACCTGCACACCCTGTACTTCTTGGGCTTCTCCTTTGGGAGCTTCCGCCGTTTTTTCCTCCGCTACACTTTCTGTAATTTCTAAAGCTACTATTTCCCCTGTTTTTGCGTTTACGCATACCTTGTACACCTTTGCGCTTTCGTCTGAAAGTATTGCATTGTACACAAAGTTTTCTCTGTCGTATGCAGATTCCGTAACCTTTGCGTTGGGGCATGCCCCCTCTATAATTGCAAGTATTTCGCTTTCCTGCAATATTATATTATCTGCCACTACCGTCGCTGTCTCCGCCTTGGGAGCTGCACTTTTGGGGACGTCGCTTATATTTTCTTTATACTGTATTAACTCCCGTGCTTTAGATTCCGCTTTGTTTATTACAGAGCCTATTTGGGCGCACCCAACAGCAAGGGGGATAATACAAAGTATTGTAATAGTGGCTATGGTTGTTTTTAGTTTCATTTTTTACCTCATATTTCCTACATAAAAAAATTATATTACATAAATATGATATAAAAATTTACAAATTATGAATATTCTGTGAACATACCCCTGTTTTTCTATATAATTATGTTATTTTCCATTGTTTGTGTAGATTTGTTTCATATCTTCTATGCCACGTAAAATTTCTTCTCTGCTAAAATTGCATTGTTGAAGTTCTTCCTCTGTAAGTTCGTTTACCTTTTTATAAAAATCCATTGCAATGTTGAAGTAATGGGGTAGGGGTTCTTTATTTACATACTCAAATAAAAGGTCCTCCCCCTCGTTTATACGCTTTTGATTAATGTAGGCTTGCAGTATGCTCTCTAAGCTGTCATCCGTAATTATAACCACATTTTCGTAGTCTATCTCTCCGCTTATAATATCTCTTCTGAAAACATACTTGCCTATAACCTTACAGCAAATTTCTATCTGCCTTAAAATATAATCCTGCTGATACATATTTTTTTACCTCTGTAAATATTATATACCAAATATTTAAGTTGCACAACTTTAAATAAAATGCTCATAGCTTCCCATTATATGCATACATTAAGGTTAGCTATATACGCATTTTATACCTAAAGTTATTGCATAATTTTAGACAAAATGCTCATAGCTTCCCACTATATGCATACATTAAGGTTAGCTATATACGCATTTTATACCTAAAGTTATTGCATAATTTTAGACAAAATGCTATTTTAGAGCTAAAGCATTTTCAGCAAATGTTCACTTAAAAAACACATTGCAAAACTATACTAAAAACACAAAAAGTTAGGAAGGTGCGGTATGTATAAAATACTTGTGGTAGACGACGAAGAAAAAATACGGGCGATAATAAGAAAATACGGCGAATTTGAAGGCAACAGGGTTTTTGAGGCAGCCGACGGCATGCAAGCGGTGGAAATGTGCAGAAAAGACAGTTACGACATTATCATTATGGATATAATGATGCCGGAGTTAGACGGGTTTTCGGCGGTTAAGGAAATACGCAAGACAAAAAACACCCCTGTTATAATGCTTTCCGCAAGGGGAGAGGAATACGACAAAATCCACGGCTTCGAGCTGGGTGTGGACGATTACGTGGTAAAGCCTTTCTCGCCAAAAGAACTGCTTATGCGTGTAAATGCGGTACTAAAACGCACAAACAATATACAAGGCAAAACAAATTACGAAAACGAGGGGCTAAGGGTGGATTTTTCCGCAAGAAAGGTTATAATAGACAACAAAGAAATTAGTATGTCTCCCAAAGAATACGATTTAATCTTTTACTTTGTTAAAAACAAAAACATAGCCCTAACAAGAGAGCAGTTAATAACAGAGGTTTGGGGCTACGACTTTTATGGGGACGACAGAACATTAGACACCCACATTAAACTACTCAGAAAATCCTTAGGGGAGTACGCAAAGTTTATTGTAACGCTAAGAGGTGTGGGTTACAGGTTTGAAGGGTAAGCTATGAACAACTTAGGAATTAAATGGAAAATATTTTTTTCTCTATTAGGGTTTTGCGTGATACTGCTAATTTTTTTGTGGTTGTTTCAGGTTGTGTTTTTGGTGGATTTTTACAAAAGCATTAAAGTATCGGAAATAGAAAACAGCGGAAAACTAATAGAAAACAAGTTAAACAGCGAGGATGCGGAGGAATACATAAAGCAAATCTCTAAAGATTATCAACTTTGCGTAGAGGTGGTAAGTGCAGATGGTAAAACCATACATTCCGCCCACAGTCCGGTAGATTGTGCAATACTAAAGCTTACTCCCATGCAAAAAACCAATATTTTTGCAATTACAAAAGTAAAAAACGGCAACCTTATCGAATATATAAACGAAGATATTATGCGAAAAAACAAGCCACCCCACAGGGTAGAGCAAAGCATAATTTATACAAAAGCAATAAACACAAACAAAGGAGAAGTTATGCTAATGCTAAACTCTGTAATTTCCCCTGTTAATGCCACCATCACCACCCTTAAAACCCAATTTACCTACATTATATTTATTATGCTTGCTTTTGCCACAGTTGCAGGTATATTTATTTCAAAAAAGGTATCAAAGCCCATAGTAGAGGTAAACAAAAGCGCAAAAAGTTTAAGCGAGGGTAAGTACGATATTACCTTTAACGGCACGGGATACAAAGAAATTAAAGAGCTTTCCAATACCCTAAATATTGCGGCAAAAGAGCTATCCAAAACGGAAGAGCTTAAAAAGGATTTAATTGCCAATATTTCCCACGACTTACGCACCCCCCTAACCCTAATTACAGGCTATGCAGAGGTAATGCGAGATTTACCGGGGGAAAACAATAGCGAGAACGCACAAATCATCATAGATGAAACAAAAAGGCTAACCACCCTTGTAAACGACGTAATGGACATAAGCAAACTGCAATCGGGCACCACCGACCTTAATTTATCAGAATACAATCTTACTTTAAGCCTTAACCATACCGTAAATAGGCTAAACCGTATGCTAAACAAGGAGGGCTACACCATTTCTTTTTATAGTGATGAAGAGGTTACACTAAGGGCAGACGAAAGCAAAATATCTCAAGCATTTTACAACCTTTTGATTAACGCCGTAAATTACTGCGGAGCGGATAAAACTGTGGAGGTTAGGCAAACGGTCACCCAAAAAGAGGTGCGAGTGGAGGTTACGGACAAAGGAGAGGGCATAGAGGAGGCAAACCTGCCATATATTTGGGACCGCTACTACAAAGTGGATAAAATCCACAAAAGAGCGGTTACGGGCAGCGGGCTTGGGCTTTCCATCGTAAAAGGGATAATAGAAATGCACAAGGGCAACTACGGTGTAAATTCCACCCTAAATAAAGGTTCTACATTTTGGTTTACTCTGCCCCTTTAATGTTTACATAATAATAACATTATATATAACTTTTGTTAATATATAATGGTTATAATATAAATGAGAGTAAAACAACAGTGCTCTTACAACTAAAAAACTTCATAACATATACTCTAATTACACTTCAGAGCAAACCACGAGCAATCGTGGTTTGCTTCTTGTAAGGATATTTTTAGGCAAAAATGCAGGCTATTTATCTGCCTTGCTTAAATTTTCGGCAACCCTAAACCTAACTACTTCCCCAATTAAATCTTTAGGCAAAGGTTTATCTAAGGGAAACTGAATAGTACCCTTAGAGTATTTATAACCGGGAAGTCTGTCTATTATAAGCTCCACACCCTTAGGAGTTGGGTAAAACCCAAGGTGCGCTTTATTCATAGCAAAATGCACCAGATTTCCTTTAAGGTAAAAGGTAGGCATCCCCCAACTAATTTTTTGGGTAGCCTGTGGCGCATTTTTTAGAATAACCTCTCTAATTTCCTCCATAATCTTTTGCTTAGGAGCATCAAACCCCAAAATATACTCGTCAATAGCATTCATAAAGCAAACCTCCCTTATTAAATGCAGTAAAGCAAGGCAACCCTAAGCGGTTACCACTTACCTACCTATACTATAATAACTAAGCCGAAAAAATGCAACAAAAACTAAAAAGAGCAAAAAGAAAGTACCCCCACCAACATCATCATCACACAAGAAAAAAGAAAACCCAAAAAACCATTGCAAACTCCCATATAAACTGCTAAAATAAATTTATGTACGATTATCATATGCACACAAATTATTCCTTCGACGCAAGTACAACCATGGAGGAATACGCAAAAACAGCAATCAAAAATAATATTGGGGAGATTTGTTTTACAGAACATATAGAAATTGGGGACCCTTTTGCCCATACACACACCCCTTTTGACGCAGTCGGCTACACCGAGGAATACTTAAAAATTAAGGCAAGCTACCCGAGGCTTATAATTAAGCAAGGTGCGGAAATTGGCTTAAACAAAGGTTTTTTGGAGGAGACGGACGCTTTTTTACGCACGCAGGACTACGATTTTGTAATAGCGTCTCAACATGCGGCAGGCAGTAAAGACCCTTTTTTTGAGGACTATTTTAAGGGCATTACCTTAAGACAGGGGGAGGAACTTTTTTATACGGAAATGCTGGAAAATTTAAAAAATTACTCCAACTACGACGTTATCGGGCATATCGGTTATGTGGATAAATACTTGATTAAAAACAATGTAGAGCCAAAAACTCCCTCGCAGTACAAGGATTTCAGCGATATTTTTGACGAAATGCTAAAGTGTGCCATAGCCAAAAACAAAGGCATAGAAATCAACACAAGCAACATAGGAGTATGGGGATACCCTACCCCACATATTAGCATTATAAAACGATTTTTAGAGCTAAAGGGAGAAATTATAACGGTAGGCTCGGACTGCCATACCCCTAAAAATTTAGGGTATAAAATTACACAATGTTATGATTTACTTTCAAGTTTAGGGGTTAAATATATATGCACCTTTACCAAACGAAAAGCGCAAATGAGGAGAATATAATCTTATGCCTATAAACGTAAACACTTTTTTTACCAACGATTTTATGATTTCCATGTTACTTATTGTAGGAGCACTTATAGTAACGGGAATTGCACAAGCAAGAGTAAAATCCACCTATAAAACATACAGCGCCGTGGCATCTAAAAGCGGTGTAACGGGGGCGGAGTTTGCACGTATTATGCTAAAGCAAAACGGCATTACAGACGTAGCGGTAAACCAAACCCAAGGCTTTCTAACAGACCATTACGACCCTAAAAGCAACACGGTTAATCTATCCGAAGAGGTTTACAAAAAAAGCTCTATTGCATCTATTGCCATTGCCGCCCACGAAATCGGGCATGTAATACAAAAATACAAAGGCTACGCACCCATGAAAGTGCGCACCGCAATAGTACCCGTGGTAAACGTGGTTTCTAAATTGGCATTGCCTTTAATAATACTGTCTATATTTATAGGATTTCCGCAAATAGCGGTGTATGGCGCTTGGGCGTACTTTGCCATTGTAATTTTTCAACTGGTTACCTTGCCTGTGGAGTTTAATGCCTCCGCCCGTGCATTGGAAAACATAAAATCCTCAAATGTACTGGACGCAAGCGAGCAACCGGAGGCAAAAAAAGTGCTTGGCGCCGCCGCTATGACATATGTAGCAGGGCTTGTGGCAACCTTTTTATCCTTCCTACGTTTGCTACTGATAGCAAGAAGAAGATAGTAGCAATAAATACGTATTAATACCAAAAAAATTAATTAATACATACCGCTGATTTTTTCAAAATCGGAGCTAAGGGCGCATGCTGCCTCTATAAGCTTTGGGTCGAAGTGAGTGCCTGCACCCTCTTTTAGTATCTCCATTGCTTTGTTATGGGGCAGTTTTTGTTTGTATGGGCGCTCGGAAACTAAAGCATCGTACACATCTACCACCGCCATAATTCTACCCTCCACAGGTATTTGAGTACCGACTACCCCCGTAGGATAACCGCTACCGTCCCATTTTTCGTGATGCGAATAGGCAACAATGGCTGCTATTTGCAAAAATTCTTTGTCTCTGGTTAAATCCATAGCACGTAAAATTGCGGTTTGCCCTATGGTTGTGTGGGTTTTCATAATTTCAAATTCCTCTGCCGTAAGTTTTGCCGGTTTTAGCAAAATAGAATCCGAAATGGCTACCTTGCCAATATCGTGGAGTTGAGATGCCTCAATTAACACGTTAAAATCCTTGTTATTCAGCTCTTCTTTGTAAATTCCCTTTTCTTGCAAATACTTAAGCAGGCAGGCGTAATAGCTTTGTGTCCTGTTTATATGCCCCCCTGTTGTGCCATCCCTCATTTCTACCACTTCGGCTAAAGTAAAAACTATTGCGTTTTGCAATTCCTTAATAATCTCCGTTTTTTCCGCTACCTTAACCTCTAACTGCTTGTTGTAATCGTTTAGTATTTTTCTTTGGGATGATAATGTTAAATGGAGTTTTACCCGTTTTATAAGCAAGGGTGGCATAAAAGGCTTTGTAATAAAATCCACAGCCCCTAAGGCAAACGCCTCTAATTCAAAGTTTAAATCCGTTTTGGAGGTTAAAAATATTACGGGAATATCTTTATAAAACTCGTTTTTCTTTAATAGCTTAATAGTTTCAAAACCATCTATTTTGGGCATTTCCACATCAAGCAAAATTAGGTCCACTTTGTTGGCGTCTAAAATGCTAAACGCTTCCTCCGCATTTTGGGCATACTCTATTTCGCATACCTCTTTTAAAACTTTATTAACTATTTTTTGAATAACCGGACTGTCATCTATAAGCAAAAGTCTGTTATTCTCCGTATTTACTTCGTACATTTTTATTCCCTTTTATTATTTTTAGTATTGTCGTTTGCGTTTAGTCAAATATTACAAGGCGCATACCTAAAGTTATTAGCCCATTGGTTAAATTTAAGTGTAGCAGAGGTGTAAATTCTTTAAACATTATATTTTTATTTGTGCCTGTAATTATATAGGGCAACCCTATTTTAAAGGCAATGCCGTGTTGGGCAAGTTTTGCCTTTGCGTTTCCGCAAGTCATGTTTGCTATTTCGCAAAAACAGTCATAAGCGTCCTCGTCGCTAATGGTGGCAGGCTCGTTGCCCGTCATGTGTGCAAACAAATCCGCAACGTGGTTAATATCTCCATCTAACATTAAAAACCCGTTACTGCTACCCGTAATATTAATAAATACGGATAAATCTTTGCATTCGGTGCCGGTTGCAATTTTGCTTTCGTACAAATAAAAACCGGTTACCGTAAGTACAACTTCTCTTAGCGATTCCTCAAAAAATTTTGCCGTTTCCTTTGCAATTAATCCATCGTTCATAGTTTTTCCCCTATACATTCCATAATTTTAGTCATAAGCTCTTCTACGGTGAAGGGCTTTGTCATATAATTTGCCGCCCCCGCTCTTATTGCGGATATTACATGGGTTTTTTCGCTTTCTGTGGTTACCATCATAACGGGAATAGATTTAAGCTTGCTGTCCTCTTTTATGGTGGTTAGTAGGTCGTAGCCTGACATTAACGGCATATTCCAATCAAGCAGTATTAAATGTACTGTGGTACCGCCGTGTAAAAAATCAAGTGCTTCCTTACCGTTTTTTGCCTCGTAAAAATTAAACTCTAAGGCTTCGCAAGCCGCTTTTATAACCTTTCTTACCGTTGCGGAATCATCTACGGATAATAAATTCATGGTGTGTTCTCCTTTTTTTCTGTTAGAGTAGTTTTAAATGTAATGTGCAACTTTACTATATTATTTTGCAGTAGTAAGCACCGTTGCTTTTTGTTTGAGAAGTAAAATGATGCTTAATTTCTCTATACAGTTCGTAAGCGCCCAAAAACAGTATGCCATCGTCTAAAAGTGCATCTTTAAGCCTTTGGGCAAGCTCTTCTTTAAACTCCTCGCAAAAATATATCATAACGTAACGGCAAAAAATTATATCAAATTTGCCAAGCAGAAAAAAGCTGTTTTGCAAATTAAACTTTTTAAAAATAACTGCCTCTTTAATAAAGTCCTTAATTTCCCATATTCTGCCTTCGTTTTCAAAGTATTTATGCTTAATATCCTCGTTTAAACCACGCATTATGGATATTGCATCGTACCTGCCGTTTTTTCCTATTTTAAGTGCGGATTTAGAAATATCCGTGGCAATTATTTCAAAGTTTTTTAGGGTTACACTTAAAATGTTGTTGCGCTTTAAGTAATCCGCTATACAAATGGCGGTGGAGTATGCCTCCTGCCCTGTGGATGCCGCCGCACTCCAAATACGTATTTTAGATTTTTTGCCACTTTGTAACGCCTCCACATAAGTAGGCATTAGGCTTTCAATAATTTCCCAAGGGGTTTTATCTCTAAACCAAAGGGTTTCGTTGGTGGTTATGGCATCTATAATTTGCTCTTCGTACTCTCCGGTTTTTGCCATCATTTCTATGTAAAGCTCGCCAAAACTGTTAAGCCCCGAGTCCGCAAGTATTTTGGACAGCCGTGTTTCTATTAAGTAAGATTTGCTTTCGTCTATTTCTATACCGCAGTTTTCTTTTATGTATTCTTTAAATAACGTAAATTCGTTGTTTGTAATGCTCGTGTTCATACTACCCCCTGCCCATTACCTTTTTAACTATACATTTTGCTATTTCTTCTTTATCTAAAACCGCATCGCTTAGCCCCATTTCCTCTACTGCACGGGGCATTCCGTAAACCGTACAGGATTTTTCGTTTTGGGTGATGCAATAGCAGTTACAATTTTCTTTAAGTGCCAAAACCCCCTTTGCTCCATCGCTACCCATTCCCGTCAGTACAACAGCAATAACGTTTTGCCCTCTGTACGCTTTGGCACAAGAGGTAAAAAGCAGGTCGGCACAGGGGCGTACCCCGTTTACCAACTCTTTTTCGTTTAGCAGTATTTGCTTGCGCTCAGTTATAAAAATGTTTTTACCGCCGGGGGCAATGTATGCCGTATTGTCCGTTAAATATTCTGCGTTTTTCCCTTCCACCACATCAAAAGCGCATTTTAAATCTAAGTTTTTGGCAAAGCTGTCCGTAAAATTTTCCGGCATATGCTGTACTACAATTATAGGTATGGAAAGTAAAGGAAGAGCACAAAGTACCTCCTCTATAACACGAGGCCCTCCGGTTGAAGCGGCAATTAAAAGCAAACCACCACCCTCGCTTTGAATGGGGGTATTTAGCCTTCCCATGCCCTCTTTAGCGCCCTTTGTCGTTTCTAAATCGTGCAAATAGGTTTTAAGAGCACGGGAAATTATAGTTTTGTTTTTTTCGTAGGATTGGTCTAAGGGCTTTTCCAAAAAATATAAAACCCCTCGTTTGCGTGCCTCTCTTAAAAGTGTCTGCACATTTGCCTTGGTGTTAAACAACATTATTACAGGCAGGGAGGGGTACTGCCCTTTTAGTGTGTCGTACCTTGCAAAATTATCCTCGCAATACATCTCTCCGTCTACTATCGCCACAAAAAAATCACTTTTAGAAACAGATTGTGCCTCCCCTATTACAATATGAGTAATATCTAAACTTTGTAGTACCTCCGCAATAAGTTTTCTGTACAATATGGAATTTATATCTGTAAGCACAGTTTTTTTTGTCATTAAATCCTCCGTAATTTAGTGCTTATACTTTAAAGCTGGAAACAAGGGTGTTTAGCTCGCAAGATGTATCTGCAAGGTTTTTTGCCGTAGATGTGGCAATAGAGGAAATATTTGCAATAACCTCTGTATCCGAGTCTATCTCTTGAATGTTTTTGGAAATATCCGCTACTCCTATGGCGATTTCCTTGGTACTTCTGCTTACCTCTTGCAAACTTGAGGAGGCACGCTCGGTATTCATTGCAACTTCCTCCGAGGCTTTTAGTAGCTCGGCTGTGGATTTTGCAATATCGTTTACCCCTTTAGACGACTCTAAAGATGCTCTGCTAACCTCTTTAGACCGTGTGGATATGGTTTTAATTTCCGTTGTTATTTCGTCTAACCTTACTGCCGCCGTTTCCGACTCGCTTGCTATTTTATTTGCTTTAGCCGATTGTTCGGTAACAGAGGACGTAAGCTCGCCGGTAAAGGAAGTCATTTCCCCTATTACTTTTGTAATGCCACCCACGGCAGACACCGCCTGCACCATGTTTTTTTGCATATCCTCTATTTGCTCTGCAATTTCTTCTGTGGATTTTGCCGTTTGCCGTGCAAGCTCCTTCACCTCGTTTGCCACCACCGCAAAACCTTTGCCTGCCTCTCCTGCGCCTGCCGCCTCTATTGCCGCATTAAGTGCAAGCATATTGGTTTGGTTTGCAATATCGTTTATAACCTCCACAATTTTGCCTATTTGTTTGGAGGATGCGCTAAGTCTGTTTATAATATTGTTGGTATCCTCCGCTTGTGTTTTTGCGTCAGACATAATAACCATGGCATTGTCGCAATTTTTATTCACGTTAAACAAAGATGCGTTAATGCTTTTTACAGACTCTACCACGCTGTTTACAGATTTAGAAACCAGTTTGGAGGCATCCGAAACATTGGTGATACTCCCCGAAATATCGTTTACCAGCCCTGTTGCTTGTTTTACGCCCACAGAGGTTTCTTCCGAGGCGGAGGCTAAAGCCCTTATGGTACTGCTCATCTGCTCTACCGCCGAGGCTATGGTATTTATGTTGGTGCTAATAGAAGTAATGGAGGAGGAGGACATACTCATGCCCGAGGAGATTTGGTCGGAGGCGGTACTAACCATAGTGGTTTTTAGGTTGGTGTTAGACACATTATGGGTTAGATTGTCCGCCGACTGTAAAATTTCTCCTGCTGTCTCGCTTAAATTACCGCTTGTTTGCATAATTAATTTTATGGTATGTTTGTTGTTTTCTATAAGACTGCTAAAAGCACTTTGCAACTCCGCAAACTCCGCACCGTAAGTGTTGGGTACGGTTATTGTGAAATCCCCCTCCGCCGCTTTTTTAATAAGTTCTTTTAGCTGTAAAATGGGTCTGCTTATATAATGAGACATAATTAAACCAAGTAGCACGGAAATACCCACTCCTATAACTATTATCCACATCATAAATAACTTAGTTTGGGTGGCGGTGTTGGAAGAATCGGCAGAAAGGTTTTCGGAAAGCAGAATTTTGCTTTCCACCATGGCATCCAAATCCTTCATGGTGATGTTGCTACCCGGTATTATTTCGGTATACAAATACTCGTTTGCCGCTTTTTTATTACCGACTGCAACGAAATCATGAAATACGCTTATTCGCTTTTTGAAAGTCTCAAACTGTTTTAAAAATTCATCAAAAATTTGTTTACCGTTTTCGGTTACTATATTTGTACTGTAATCCTTTGCGTAAAAATCTATTTCTTCCATAAGCCGTAGTATTTCTTTATAAGAGCTTTCAATTTCCTCTTCGCTTTCTTTAAGTAGCATATTGCGCACTTCTACTCGCACTTTTTGATAGTCTATTGCCATCTTTCCCGCTTGGCTTAAAGGTAGGGCGGCAAGGGAGTACAGCTCGTTACCCTTGTTGTCCATATACATAATGTTTACTAAGCCTATAATACCCGTTATTGCCACAATAACAGATACAAGCAAGAAAGATAAAATCAGCCTTGCCCTTAGTTTAATTTTTTTAAACAGTTTCATAAATCCTTCCCCTTCTACAAATTTATTTTGTTATACCCTCTATTATTTTATCCACAGCAAGTATGGTTATTAGGTTTTGCTCCCATTTACATACTCCTAAAATATACCTTGTGTTTGCACCCCCCTCACCCGCCGGCAAGGGTAGTATTTCCTTGCTGTTTATTTCAAAAACATCTGCCGCTTTGTTTGTAAGCAAGGCAAATGTATCTTGTACGTTTTTAATGGGCTTTAGCACAATTAAACTGCTTGATGCCCTGCCCGTTTCCTCGGCTTTTAATACCTTTTTTAAGTTTAGCACCACAATTTGCCTGCCACGCAAATTGCAAATACCCTCTATTTCTTTTTTGCATAAAGGCACGGGAGTAATACTTGCTTTGCGTGTAAGCTCTGCCACATAGCTTGTGTTTACACCATATATTTTGTTGTTTAAGTAAAAACTAAGTATTTTCATGGTATTATTCCTCTATTAGCCCCTCTAATTCTTTTGGGTTTATCACAAGGGTAATTTTTCCATTGCATACGCAAGTACCCTTTAGCCCCTTTGCCTTTATTAGCCCTTTATCTAAAGTAAACTTGCCGGCGGTGCTGTCTAAAATACGCTCAAAAACTATGCCGTAGGGGTTGGTTTTGCCCACCACTATTACCCCCAGTTGCTTTGCCGTGTACTCCGTTTTGGTTACGGGAAGATAGTCCTCCAAATAAACCACTCGAATGGACATATTTTTCAGCTTTGCATAATCTTTGCCACCTATTTTGTCTATACTGTCCGAATCTATAAGCTCTATACGTGCCGTCTCGTTTATATTAATGGCAAAAGCTTCCTCCCCCGAGCATTTAAAGAGTATTAAGTTATCCTCCTTAACCGCTTTTTTGGCTTTTACTTCCGTTGTAATCTGCTCGTCGAAAATTATATCCGAAAGCTCGCAAATGCCCTCCGCATCTAATATTAAGGAAAGCAGTCCGTCTCCCATTATGGTGATACCGCTATAACAAACGTAATCTTTAAAGCATTTGGCAAGGGGCATTACAAGAATTTCGGAAATATCTTCCACCTCGTCTACAATTAGTGCGTACTCTTTGGCGGCGGCGGTTATTATTACTATTTTTTCCTCCGTTGCCCCCTGTAATTTTAGTATATCTGCAAGGCGAATTACGGGTATAAGTCTGCCCTCCGCCGAAATTGCGTTACAGGTGTTTAGCGCTTGCACGGCGGTTTTGCCCTCAAGCACCCTGCGCACATTAGCTTGAGGAATTACAAACCGTTGCCCTGCCGTTTTTACGGTAAGAGAGTTTATAATTGCAAGGGTACGAGGTATATACAGGGTTATGGTAGTGCCTACACCTAACTTAGACTCTATTTCCACACTACCCGAGAGTTTTTCTATGTTGGTTTTGACAACATCCATGCCCACCCCTCTGCCGGAAATACCCGTAACTTCCTTAGCGGTGGAAAACCCCGGTTGCAGTATTAGCTTTAGTATTTGTTTGTCCGTAATGCTTTTTGCTTGCTCTTTTGTTATAAGCCCACGACTTAGCGCCGTTTGCTTTACGTCCTCTACTCTTATGCCGCCGCCGTCGTCATTTACTTCTATAACCGCCATTTCCCCTTTGTAGTAGGCATTTAGCATAATTGTACCCACAGGGGATTTCCCTTGTGCTATACGTTTTTCTCTGCTTTCAATACCGTGGTCTGCACCGTTGCGAATAAGATGAGTTAGTGGGTCGGTTAGGGCTTCTATCACCGTTTTGTCAAGCTCGGTGTCCTTGCCTAACATTACAAGTTCTACCTCTTTATTTAGGGTTTTGCAAATATCTCTTATGGTTCTGTTAAATTTATTAAAAAGGTTGCCCACAGGTTGCATGCGTGTAAGCATTATGCTTTCTTGCATTTTACTCGTTAGGCTGTCTATATTTTTAAGTGTGCGGTTAAGCTTAGGGTCAAGCTTTGGTGTGTTGCTAAAGTAATTTAAAAGATGATTGCGAGCAAGCACCATTTCGCTTGAAAGTGCCATTAATTTATTTAATAAACTTAGGCTTACCCGTACATTTTCCGTTGCTTTTTGTTGAGGAGTGGTGGGCATTGCCACCAACCGCACCATACCTTCCTTTAAGTTTAGGGCGATACACAAAAGCTCCTTTTCCAACACGCTTGTAATTAAAAATTCCACAGGAGTTTCTAAGGCTGTACCCTCCAAAAAAGGCACAATTTCCTCCTTTTCGTTGATGCTTTTTTGTGGCGTAAAAACTTCTATAATGTTGGCATACGCCAAAATTTCGGTAATTAAGTTTTTCAAACTGCCAAAGGCGGATTGCGCTTGCTCGTTAGATTCGTATAAAATTGCGTAGGCAGTATGTCCCTGCTTTTTGTAACGTGCTATTTTTTCTGCATTATTATGGGTTAAACTGCCCATAATTTGTTTGGGTGTGTGGGGCAGTCCTTTACTCTGCGGTTGCGGTTTTGTTTCTGTGGTTGCATTTTTTGCGGCACTACCTTTTACCCCTTTTTTGCCCTTCTTGGTTGGTGGGGCAACCTCCCCTTCCTTTGAGGCTTGCTCTCCTGCTTTTGCTTGGATGTGGGGGGTATTACTACCATCACCATCACCGTAAAAAAGGCTTAGAGCATCTATATACGGGGTAATATCCGCACTTTCGCTATTTTCTACGTCCTCTATAAATTCTTTGAGTTTGTCGTTGCAGTCAAGCAACTCCTCTAAAATTGCGTCCGTTAGGGTTAGCTCTTCGTTGCGCAGTTTGTTTAGCACATTTTCCATACCGTGAGACAGGGCAACAATGTTGTTTAATGCAAAAAAGCCGGCAGCACCCTTTATGCTGTGGACGGCACGAAATACGTTGTTTAGTTCTTCTTTGTCTGTTTTTAGCTTGGTTTTGTCTAAAAAAGCAGCCTCGGTTACTTCTATATGAGACTTTGCTTCTTCTACAAAATCCTCTAAGAATTCGTCTGTATACATTTTCAATCCCTGTGCATTTTTGCTCTGCCATATAGTATTACCTGCTGCACACGTATACTTTATTACGCAAAAAAGCATTACCCTTATAGACTAATTTTAGCATACTATAAGGCGTAATGCAATTACTTAAACTCTAAAATATGTAAACATAATGTGTAATAATTATAAATATTTTGGGCTTTTGCTACCGCTACCCAAGCATGCTCTCAAAATCCTTTATGCCTATACGCTCTATCGTGGATGCAAGGCGTTCTTTTGGCAAACCTACCTTTTGGTACACCTTAATTATTTGCTTTGCAAGTTCTATCCCTTCCTCGTAGGTATAAAGGCTATTTAGGGGTGTGCCCATGCGTATTTGTTTGCCCCACCTGCCACCTATATGGATTTTCACCATATCTTTGTAGTTTTTTGTAACACCAAAGGGGCATTTGGCGGTGCACCTGCCACAGTTGTTGCATTTGGTTTTATCTATGGAAATTTTTTCCTCAACAATAGTGGGGCAACCCATAGGGCACTCCGTAATTACACCGCAGTTTTTGCAGTTTTTGCAGTTTGATGGTTCAAAATCAACCACACGTTGTGCCATAAAACCAATATCGTTTAAATCCACCTTTGCACAGTTGTTGGGGCAACCCCCCACGGCAATTTTAACTTTATGGGGTAGTGCTTCCTTTCCCATACCTTCGTAAAAGGTGTTGTGTATACTAAGAGCAATAGCTTGAGTATCTGCAAGCCCGTAAATGCAGGTGGTGCCCTTACAAGAAACCACAGGGCGTACTTTAGCCCCCGTACCCCCCGTTTTTAGTTGGGCGTTAGTTTCTATATACTTGCAAAAAGGCTCTATGTTCTCGTAGGAAATGCCCACTACTTCCACCGTTTGCCTCATTGTAAAGGTTACTTTGCCATTTCCGAATTTTTCTGCGGCTGCCGCTGCCACACTAAGCTCTTTTGCGGTTAGTACACCGTTTTTCGTAATTATTCTGCCGTTAAAATTGTTTGTGCCTCTGTTTTGCAAAAAGCCTTTGGCTTTTGCCTTTGCAATTTCTTCGGCGGTTAGTTTTTTACTTTCCATTTTGTTTTACTTCCTTCCCCATTGTTTGTGCCTATATTATATAATAGTACAAACATTTTGTAATGTAAATAATACTATACCATATATATAATTGTATTACATAATTAATTTAGGTGGATGTCAACAAACAGTTGTAATATAACAAGATATTTGATATACTAAGTTTATCAATAATTTTAGGTAGGTAGTTATTAAAATGCTTATAGAGAGTTCCAATATAAAAATATTTGCCGGAAGTACAGGAGTTTCCTTTGCTAAAAAAATGTGTAAATACTTAGGTGCAGAAATCGGAGCATCCGAAGTTATACGCTTTAGCGATGGAAACGTTTTTATTCGTATTAAAGAAACTGTCAGAGATAAAGACGTTTACGTAGTGCTACCCATAGGTTTGGACCCAAACAACGAATTTGTGGAAATACTGTTTTGGATGGATGCGTTTAAACGGGCAAGTGCAAACTCGGTAACGGCAATAATACCCTACTTTGGATACGCAAAAGGGGACAAAAAGGACGAGCCTCGTGTATCCATAAGAGCAAGAGTGTGTGCAGACTGCATAGAAATGGCAGGTGCAGACCGTATTATAACTATGGACTTACACAGCCCACAAGTACAGGGCTTTTTCAGAAAACCGGTGGATCACCTATTATCTTTACCCATACTTTGCGAGTATATTAAAGCAACGGATATTATGGAAGATTTGGTGGTGGTGTCTCCCGATGCCGGCTTTGCAAAAACCGCAAGAAAATACGCAGACTACTTAGGAGTAAACGTGGCAATAGGGGATAAAACCCGTACCTCCCACGACGAAAAAGCGGAAATTTTAGAGCTTATAGGCAATGTAGAAGGGAAAAACTGCGTAATAGTAGACGATTTTACCATAAGCGGAGGCACTCTTATAGATGTTGCCCATATGCTTAAAAAGAGGGGCGCTAAACGGGTAGTAGCTTGCCTTGGACATGTAATGCTACGAGAAAAAGGGGTTAAAGCCATAACGGAAAGCCCCATAGAATACGTAATTTCAACAGACAGTGTGGAAAACCCCTACATAATGGGCAAACCAAAGTTTTCCATAGTATCTGTCGCACCGCTGTTTGCAGAGGCGGTATACAGAATCCACGAAAGAGAGTCTGTAAGTGCGCTGTTTACCATTGTTCCCGAAAAAATTAAGGACGATATTACAACACAGGCAGATTACTGCGGTAACTGATAAATGAAGGTTTGGCTCATAAATAAAAGAAAGCTTTTTGCTTTTTTTGTGATGATGATTTTAGCGGTAATAACGGTGTTTTCTTACGGCACAAAGGCGTATGCGGCGGACGGCTACATAGATTTGGCAATATACATTTACGACGGAGGCAAATTAGCGGAAGGGTACAGGGCGCAAATAGACGAAACTGTGCTGGTAGCAAACGACAAGGGGCAGGTTGTTTTTAAGCAACTAACGGTTGAGCCTCACACAATCATCATCACCAATAAAGACGGCAAAACAAGCAGTGCCACCTACAATTTATACGATAGTTCCACAACGGAGTACACGGGCAGCGGTATGCTTGGAGAGTACGACATCGGCATTTCTTCCATGGCGCAAAACGCATATATGGAAGTAGCTTTTGTGGCAGACTACGTAACGGAAATCAAAAGTGTAAGCGAAAGTGCCCCCTCTTTGCAACAATCGTCCTTGCCAAATAATAATGGTGATGATGCCGAAGAAAACACGAATACAGGCGACAATAAGGAAGGCGGGCAGACAAACAAAGAGGATAGTGGCGGCATAACACCAATGTTGCTTTTAATAGCGGTTGTTGTTTGCGTAATAATAATCGGGGTGCTTGTAGTCCTACTTAAAAAGGGTAACAACAAAGGGCATAGAGCAGAAAGCCCAACGGGTATGCCACGCACCCAAACGGGTGGCAAAAATAAATTTGAGGACAGGTCTAAATTTTAGTTTAAATAATAAAACGCATCACGATACTACTTAATTGATTTTTTAAGTAAGGCGGTAACCATTATGGATATGGGTGGATTTGATTTTATTGAAAGCAGTGTACCGATAGTTCAGTACATAAGCAAGTTTAATAAGTTTATTAAGGGAGCGGAAAATATATTTGAGCCCACGCAAAAAGAGCAGCTTTTTTTGTTGGCGTCGGCGGCGGAAATTGCGGATAAAGAGACATACCTCCACGTACTTAGGGTAGGCAAGGTATCTAAACTTATAGCGGAAGATCTTCAAAAAAACGGGTTGTTTGGCATAGACGAAAATTTTGTAAATATGATAGATGTGGCGGCGGCACTGCACGATATAGGAAAAATAGGCATAAGCAAGGACATTTTGCTAAAGCAGGGCAGGCTTACCAAAGAAGAGTTTATCACCATGAAAGAGCATGTGTTAATAGGTGTGCAAATATTTGACAAAATAAGAAACAATATTAAAGATGTTGCATTTGCCAATATGTGCGAGCAGGTACTTATGTTTCATCATGAAAAATACGATGGTACAGGGTATCCTTTTAGGGTAAGCGGAAGCAAAATTCCTATTTGCGCACAAATAGTAATTTTAGCAGATATTTACGACGCACTAAGGAGCGCACTGCCATACAAGGGGCCTATGCCTCACGAGGACAGCATAAAAATAATAAACGAGGGTAAAGGGAGTGTATTTAACCCACAAATTGCAGATGCTTTTATAGAGTACGAAAAGGAAATAGAGCATTATGCAGTAAAAGTATATGATTACGAATACAACGAAGCGGAAGACTGACGAGGTACAATATGGCACTAAATACAAACCCAAGCAAAATGAATATTATGGTTATAGAAAACGAGAAAACCACCACGGACAAAATAGCGGAAGTATTTAGAGATGCCGGTTACAGCCACACATTGTGTGCGGACTGCGAAAAGGCGCTAAACCAAATAAAACAGCCTCCAAACATTGTGCTGATGTCAATAACAATGGCAGACCATAATATGCACCACACCCGTTTGTTTGACTGGGCAACACTAAACAAATGCCCCATAATTTTTTTAACACAAAGCACCAACGAGCAAACACGCAAAACGGTATTTGAAAAACGGGGTGCGGACTACATAGCCAAACCTATTGTAAAAGAAGAGTTGCTACGCCGTGTAGAAAATATTTTAGTCATAAACAACATTAGCAGGGGTGCCAAAAGCTACGAGGATTATTTGCACGAAACCTTCTTTAACGAATACACAAGGCAGTTAGACAACACAGGCATAGGCACAAGCAAGGCAAAAAGCTATGCGGAAACTCAATTTGCCATAATAGAGTTGGTTTCGGGATTTGTGCAAATATATAGGAACGACTCTAAACGCTCAATTAAGCGTGTACAGCTACTTAGTGCCAAAATTGCAAGGTATCTTGCGGTATACAACAAGTTTGAGGAAGCAACCAAAGACGATTTTATAGCAAACATAACCTTAGCTACGGCATTATACGATTGCGGAATGGCTGCGGTGCAGCAACGATGTTTAAACTCGGACAGCAAACTTAAGGACAGAGAGAGAGAAGAGGTGCGCAAACACACCATGTTAGGCTCTCAAATGCTTGCAAAGATTAAAGAAAGATTCCCCAAAAACGCAATGCTGAGTATGGCTATGGATATTGCTACCTTTCATCATGAAAGATTTGACGGTAGTGGGTATCCCCATGGTATTTCCGGCTACGACATTCCTCTAAGCGCAAGAATAGTTGCGGTTGCCGACGTTTACGATGCCTTAATATCTTCGGCGGCATACAGAGAAAAATACACGGTACAAGGCGCAATAAACACAATAACGGGTATGTGGAAAAGGCAGTTTGACCCAGACGTTTTAGAGGCGTTTTTGGAAGTGGTGGATAAAAAGCAAGACCAACTGGAAAGAAGCGAAATTTAGTCTAAGCTAAATATCCTCTCTTATAATTTCTGCCCCCTTGTTTGCAAGGCAGGAGAAAAGCTCTTCTTTATAATCCAAATTATTTAAGAATTTATACACTTTTTTGGGTGTGTGCAATAAAATATAATATTTTTTTGCCCGCACCCCTTTAATATCCTCGTATTTAATCAACCGCCTTTTATAAACCAAGCCTTCTTTTGTTACTATTATTTTAAATGAGAGTGCCATAATTAAAAAGGGCAGTCCGAAAAGCAAAAGCACACACGCAAATATTATTTGCACCAAAGAGTAGTTTAGGTACACTACATATCGTAAAACCACAATGCTAGCCCCGGCAAAAAAAATAAGGGAGACATATAAAAAGGTTTTTCTGTACCTTACGCTAAACTCCTCCCTGTCTTTAAGCAGGGGTACTCGTGGGTTTTTTAGGGCAAACACTACAATGTTGATTGCAAGTGCTATAAATAATATTAGCAGTAGTAATTCTAAGTATTCCATAATAAAACTATACCATAAACGAGATAAAGACACAACTCGCGTTGTGCCTCTATCTAAAAATAATAAAAGGGTGGGGATTGACATATCCTAAATTCTCATTTAAGATATAACTCATTATATAATTAATTTTTTTCTTTTGCAATAGCATTTAACGAGATATGTGTGAAAAAAACGTGACAAATTAACATTAGCGTTCTTTCTATTAACCTTTGGCTTTATGGTGCGTTTTTGGGTGGTGTGTATCGCAAATAATAAATCTGAAATTAGTTACGGGGGAAATTAGGATAGGCGAAATTGTCCTTGTTGTAGGGTTGGGGGTGATTTTTATTTTTTGGTGGAGGTTAAAAAATTCAACCGTTCTCAATGCCAACTGAGAACGGTTATTTCTTTACAGATATTACAAGCAGTAAGATTATTGTTCTAGCCACTTAATCTAAATTCTCCCCTTCGTGCACAGAATTAATGCAACTATACGCTTTTACGCTTTATTTTTTTGCATGATGATTAAATCCCCCAACTTGTTTCCCGGTTTTAGCCCCATATAGTGCTCCACTACATACTGCAAGCCTTTTTGCTGTAAATCCTGCTGAAGTAAAACCGCCTTTTCGTCCGCTTGGTTGTTAAATTTTAATGACGCACAAATGCCTTTAATTATGTAGCTTGGATCTAACCCGTTTTGCATACAGTACATTGCGCCGCCTATTAGTCTGTCGTCTCGTCTTAGCTTGCGAATAGGGTCTGCCCCTACTCTTGCTACCGTGTCTTTTAGTGCTTTATTTGCAAAACGACTTAGTAAATCGTATACGTTTGCCTCTATTTCTTCTATGGGAACGCCGTATTCTTTGTTGAGTGCCTGTGCGCTAAGTAGCATTGCTTGTTTTGCCTGCTCGTAAATCTCTTTATCCTCTACTGCCTGCCAAATGTACTCGTAGCCCTTTAAATAGCCGAAATATGCGCAAAGTGCATGCCCCATATTATGTATAAACAGCTTGCGTTTAATATAAAACCCAAAGGGAGTGTAGGGTATAAGCCCTACCAAATTAGGAATTTCTCCCTTAAATGCTTTGCTGTCTACGGGCAAGTCGCAATATGGCTCTACCGCTATTAGAAGTGGGTCTCCCTGTTTTTCCTCCGCCGTTAGCGGTGGCACCATTCTGCCTATGGAACTTTCCACCAAGCCTATGTTTTTATCCGCCCATTTTTCTTCGTCGTCGTTTAAATAACTGTAAATGTGCTCCTTCATTATTTTATCCGCATCAAGTTGATTTTCCGCTAATATAATATCTAAGGGTGCTCCGCCCATTGCTTTTCTTAAAGAAATTCCCTTTGCAATTACAGGGGCAACATACTTTAGTACGTTTACTCCTACGGCGGTTGCCATAATATCGCAAGTTGCTATTTCCTCTATTGCCTCTGTGGAATTTGCATCTGCGCCACATACGTTTTGCACCTGCTCCTGCTTTGTGTATTCGTTACACACAATTTTTACCGTGTAGCCTTTCTTTTGGTTTAAGGCGTCTAAAATATCCTTTGCAATATCTAAAAAAACCACCTTATAACCGCTGTTTGCAAATACCTTTCCTATAAATCCTCTGCCTATGTTACCTGCTCCGTACATTACCGCCTTTTTCATTGTCCACCTCTGTTTTTTAATTATAAACTTATTTTTTGCCCGCTAAACTATTATCATTATATAGCATTTTGTCAAAAGTTATGCAGTAACTTTTGGTATAAAATGAACATATAGCTACATTAATGCTGTTCGCAAAGCGAACAATATAAATTATGTTGCTATAATGATAAAAATTAATGTATACGTATGTATATCCCCAAAAATAAAAGGAATTAACTCTTAATTAATTCCTTCGTATATGGTTTTATAAAAGTACACCTTTTATGCGTCTTACACCGGCAGAACTGCTTTGCTCCTTCTTAATTTTAAAAGTGCCTAACTCTTTGGTGTTTTTTGCATGTGGACCTCCGCATATTTCTTTAGAGTAACCCTCTATGGTGTACACCTTTACAAGCTCGCCGTATTTGGATTCAAACACACCTTGTGCACCTTGTGCCTTTGCTTCGTCCACCGTCATTTCTTCTACTACTATGTCTATACCCTTGCCTATTGCCTCGTTTACATATGCCTCTAACTTGTCTAACTCCTCTCTTTCTATTTTTCTGTCGAAGTTAAAATCAAAGCGTAGCCTCTCCGCTGTAATGTTAGAACCTTTTTGGCTTATATCCTCGCTAAGTATCTTCCTAAGTGCCGCATTTAGTAGGTGAGTTGCGGTATGGAGTTTTGCCGTTTGTTCCCCTGTGTCTGCAAGTCCGCCTGCAAACCGTTGTTCCGCCCCTGCGGCAGATAGTGCTTGGTGTTGCAAAAAAGCCTTGTTAAAGCCCTCGGTATCCACTTTAAGCCCACGCTCGGCTGCTAATTCCAAAGTAAACTCTATGGGGAAACCAAAGGTATCGTACAACCTAAAGGCGCTTTTGCCGTCTATTAAGTCCCCCTCTATTTTAAGTTTATCAAACTCCTTTAGCCCTTGGGTAACCGTTTTTGCAAAGCGTTCTTCCTCTTTGTCTATTTCGCTTAAAATTTTTGCCTCGTTATCGCTAAGCTCTGTATAATAATGGGAATATTTATCTATAACCCTTTTTGCGATTTTAGAAATATTGCCTTTTTGGATGTCTAACTTCATAGAAAAACGAATGGCACGGCGTAGCAGTCTCCTAAGCACATAGCCTTGGTCTACATTTGAGGGGGTAATGCCCCGCTCGTCGCCTATCATAAAGGTGGCGCAACGCATGTGGTCTGCAACTATTCTGAAAAACCGCCTTGTTTCCTCGTCCGCCTTTTCGTAGCTTTTACCGCTTAACGCCTCTATTTCTTTAATAACGGGGGCAAATACATCTGTATCGTATACGGATTTTTTCCCTTGAAGTATGGCTATCGTCCTGTCTAAGCCCATGCCCGTATCTACATTTTTTTGTGCCAAAGGTATAAATGTGCCGTCCTGCTGTTTGTTGTATTCCATAAATACATCGTTCCAAATTTCTAAGTATTTACCGCAACTGCAAGAAGGGTTGCAACCCTCGCTACATTTTTCCTTGCCTGTATCTATAAACATTTCGCTATCCGGACCACACGGGCCTGTAAGCCCTGCCGGCCCCCACCAGTTATGCTTTTTGGGCAAAAAGAATATGTGGCTGTCCTCCACACCCAAACCTCTCCACGCATTGTAGGAGTAGTCGTCTTTTGGGGCATCTGCGTCCCCCTCAAAACAGGTAAAGTACAGCTTGTCTTTTTCTATGCCCAACCATTTTTCCGAGGTTAAAAACTCAAAACTCCAAGAAATTGCCTCTAACTTAAAGTAATCGCCTAAAGACCAATTACCCAGCATCTCAAAAAAAGTGCAATGAGATTCGTCCCCCACTTCGTCAATATCCCCTGTTCTTACGCATTTTTGCACATCTACAAGGCGCACACCGCTTGGGTGTTTTTCCCCTAACAAATAGGGTACGAGTGGGTGCATACCTGCCGTTGTAAATAATACAGTAGGATCGTTTTCCGGAATTAGCGATGCACTTTTAATAATGCTATGCCCCTTTTCCTTAAAAAAATCCAAAAACATTTGTCTTAGTTGGTCGCTGTTTAAGTTCTTCATCTATTACCTCGTTTAAAATAATATTGTTATCTGTTACATTTTTCTATATGCTTGCCGTCTCCGCACAGCACTACTATTGCGTTTGCAAGCACGTCCGCTAATTTTACAAGGCTGTCTGCATCAATATACTCGTCCCCTTGATGCTCTCTGCCTTCCTCTCCCGGAAAAAGTGCGCCGAATGCTACCGAGTTTTCAAAAGCACGGGCATAGGTTGCGCCACCTATGGAAATACAATAGGCGTCCTCTCCCACTACCTCCTCGTATGCCTTTTTAAGCCCAACCACAAGGGGGGAATCCTCCGGTACATAATGAGAGGACAACTCAAACTTTGTTTTAACATCAAAGCCCTTTAGGTTTTCTTTTAGCTTGGTTATAATTTCGTTGTAATTGGTGGCATTTGGAAATCTAATATCCAGCCCCACCTTTACTACGTTGTTTTCCGTTTTTATATAGCCTATGTTTAGGGTAAGCTCGCCCATATTGTCTTTGCAGGCAATGCCTAATTTTTCCCCATCCGTTTGCAAAGCAATTTCCTTTGCTATGGTATACACACCCTCGCTTAAATAATTCTTTTTAAGGGGGAGCATACTTAAAAACATAATCATGTATGCAACAGCATTAATGCCGTTTTGCGGTTTGGAGCCATGGGCGGCAACACCCTTTGTGGTTAGTATGCACCCTATTTCCGTTTGCTGTATTTCTACTTTAGATTTAGCACTTTCGTTAAAAAGCTCGGCTAATTCGTAGAGTGGCTCTATGTTGCCCTTTAGGGTGCAAACGCATAGGTTTGGCACTACATTTACTCTGTCTCCGCCGTTTATTTCCAATATTTCCACGCCGTGCAGGCTGGTATCCGTGTTGTATTCTTTTAAAAGCTCGAATTGCGCAAGCCCTTTTTCAAAGTTTATAATAGGGAACTCTCCGTCGGGGGAAATTGCCATATCAGGCATTTTACCCACGTTTTTTTTGTAAAAGTCAATGTCGCTCCAACCGCTTTCTTCGTCGCACCCTATAATTATCTTAACCTTTTTATTTAAGTTGATGCAGTTTTCCTTAATGGCATCTAAGGCATAAAGTGCCGCAATAAAAGGGCCTTTATTGTCTATTGCCCCTCTGCCATACACCTTGCCGTCCTCGTATACCCCTTCAAAAGCCGGTTTTGTCCACCCTTCTCCCTCGGGCACTACATCTAAATGCACCAAAATGGCAAATTCTTCCTCCCCCTCGCCATATTCTATGTACGATATGTTGGAATACATATTTACGCTATCAAAATCCATACTTTCCGCAAGATTTGTAGCATACATCATGGCATCGGCAATCCCTTTGCCGTAGGGCATATTGGGTTTTGGGGTGTCTTTAACGCTTTTTATTTTTATTAACTCCTGTAAGGATTTAACCATGTCTTTCTTACGAGAAAATAAAGAAAAGTTTAACATATTTTTGCAATCTCCATCTACTGTCCGCTTTACTGCCGTTTGTATTAACAGCACTTATTAT
The DNA here is from genome assembly GCA_964628515.1 of uncultured Christensenellaceae bacterium. Taxonomy (GTDB): domain Bacteria; phylum Bacillota; class Clostridia; order Christensenellales; family Christensenellaceae; genus CAZVNZ01. Next base: position 16,270 of record CAZVNZ010000001.1, on the reverse strand, counting down.
TGGCTGTATCGCCGTATATTTGTGCTTCTTTTTTATGCCGTAATTGCCTGTGCAATCCTATAAAAAGTTTAGCAAATTATATTATAACAAATTATGTCAATAATATATATACTTTTTTAGAATTTTTTTTTATAATATATGTAACAATATCAATATAATACCAATGCTTACCGTTGCATTTTAGCGGTAAATGTAAAGTAGGAGAGGATATGCACGAAGGTCACAGACAAAGATTAAGACAAAGGTTTGCAACCGCCCAAAGTTTAAAAGAGTTTGAGGAGCACCAAATTTTAGAGCTACTACTCTTTTATGCCATACCAAGAAAGGACACCAACGAAATTGCTCACAGTTTAATAAAAAGGTTTGGTAGCTTAGCTAAGGTGCTAAGCGCAGACATTACGGATATTGCACAGGTTGAGGGTATGGGGATGTACAGCGCAACCTTAATTAAACTAACAAGCGAGGTTGCACGCACCTTTTGGATAGCCGGCAATAAAGAAAAGGTTAGTATTTTAGGGGTGGAGGATGCTATAAATTACGCTTGCGCCTTGCTTAAGGGCAAGCCCTACGAAGAGCTTTTTGTAATTTGCTTAGATAAAAGCTATAACGTGCAGGCGTATAAATCCATAAGTAGCAGTAGTGTGGATACCATTACAATAAGCGTTAAGGCGGTGGCGGAAATCGCTATTAGAAATGCCGCCGCATACGTTATTATTGCCCACAATCACCCGGGGGGAGTAGCCGTGCCTTCAGATGAGGATATTGCCCTAACCCTAAAAATTTGCGACGGGTTAAACCTGCTTGGCATAGGCTTTGCAGACCATATTATAGTGGCGGAGGAGGATTTTTTCAGTTTTTCCGTTCAAAAGCTGCTAAAGGCGGAGTTTCCCATAGAAGAAATTAAAGCCGCACAGTACAGCTCCCCCTTGTACAAGTACAAAAAATAGCTTAGTAAAGCTGACTTTGGTTGCCCAGCATCAACATCACCACGCCAAAAATAATAAAGCAAATAGCAATAATTTTGTATTTGTTTATTTCCTCTTTAAAAAATTTGTAGGAGAAAAATATCGTCCATAAATATGTAATGGAAGAGAGGGGCAGTACCACGGAGTAATCCAAAAACCGCAAGGCAATAATGTTGAAAACCGCTCCGCTAACGTAAAGCAAGGCGCCTAAGTAAAACCATTTGTCTTTAAGCAGTAAGAATATACTTCCACCTTGCTCACCACCCGAAACAGAGGTTTTTTTAAAGCAAACCGCACCTAAAGAGCCAAGCATTGTCATTAAAACTACGGATAATATTATTATAAATGCGTTGTTCATTGCCCTGCCTCCCCCTTATTTGCGGAGTTTGCTTTTGAGGAAAGCCCTAAAAATACCATGCCTGTAATTACACTTGCCACCCCTATTAATTTGTAGGCGTTTATCCCCTCGTTTAGGACAAAATAGCCCACTATTACAGCTAAAATGTAAGATACACTAAGCATGGGGTGCAGTACGGACAGCTCTCCGTATCTAAAGGCGACTATCATACTAAGAGCGCCTAATGCGTACAGCACAAAGCCTATTATCAAATACCAAATACCTTGGGCAGACATTTTCCAACATAACTGCCCCACCGTTACCAGTAGGGCAGATATTATTATTAACACAATGCCTTTTTTTAGGTTGCCTTTCATTTATCCGAATTCCTTATTTGCGCACGTTTAATCTTTCCGCTTATGGTTTTGGGAAGCTCTGCCACAAACTCCACCACCCGTGGATATTTATAGGGTGCAGTAGTTACTTTTACGTGGTTTTGCAACTCCTTTTTAAGCTCTTCGCTTGGCGTATAGCCTTTAGCAAGCACTATTGTTGCTTTAACCACCTGCCCTCTTACCGCATCGGGTACGGCGGTTATTGCACATTCAAGCACACTTGGGTGGGTTAGTAGTGCGCTTTCCACCTCAAAAGGCCCTATGCGGTAGCCGGAGCATTTAATAACGTCGTCGTTTCTGCCCACAAACCAGTAGTAGCCCTGCGCATCTCTCCAGGCGGTGTCTCCTGTGTTGTAGGTGCCGTCCTTCCAGGCTTTTGCGTTTGCCTCGGCATCTTTGTAATATTCTTGAAACAGCCCTGTGGGGTGGGAAATATTCGTGTTTTTTACTACTATGCTACCTACAATACCGTCCTCGCAGGAAACGCCGTTTTCGTCCACAATATCCACATCGTAAAGGGGGGAGGGCTTGCCCGTAGAGCCCGGTTTAACATCAAACCACTCATAGTTGCCTATAAGCACACTTGTTTCGGACTGCCCAAAGCCCTCGGCTAACTTTAAGCCGGTAAGCTCGTAAAACTTATTAAACACCTCGGGGTTTAGTGGCTCGCCTGCTATACCTGCGTGTTTAATGGTGGAAAAATCGTAGTTAGATAAATCCTCTTTAATTAAAAAGCGGTATATGGTGGGGGGTGCACAAAAGGTTGTAAGCTTTAGGCGGTGTATGGTTTCAAGCATTTTTACGGGTACAAATTTTTCTGTATCGTAAGCTACTATTACCGCTCCGCAAATCCATTGCCCGTATATTTTGCCCCAACCGAATTTTGCCCAACCACTGTCCGAAACGGTTAGATGCAAGCCGTTTTCCTCCACCTTTTGCCAGTATTTTGCCGTAACTATATGCCCTAAAGGGTATTCGTAGTTATGCAAAACCATTTTTGGCATACCCGTAGTGCCGGAGGAAAAATAAATAAGCATAGGGTCTTTACTTGTAATACTGCCCTTTAGGCTTGTAAAGTTTTCGTCCGCTTGTTTAAGCATTTCACGTAAATTTAAATAACCGCCACAGTTTTCCCCCACCACACCAATGTTTTTTAATGTGGGGCATTTGTCCTTTGCAAGCTCTATATGCTCAAGAATTTCCTCCTCGTCCACCGTGCAAATAAGCTTAATTTCGGCGGCGTTACAACGGTACTCAATATCCTTTGGGGTAAGCTGATAGGTTGCCGGTATGCAAATTGCCCCAATTTTGTGGAGCGCTACCATAAAAAACCAAACTTCCGCACGCTGTTTTAGCATTAGCATAACGGTATCTCCCTTGGTTATGCCTAAACTTAAAAACATATTTGCCGCTTTATCGCTGTATTTTTTAATGTCTTTAAAGGTGTAGCGTTTTTCGTTAGCATCGTCGTCGCACCATACAAGGGCTAACTTGTTTTCTTCTATTTTTGCCCATTCGTCCACAATATCGTAGGCAAAATTAAAGTCTTTGGGTATATTTAATTTATAGTTTTCTTTAAAATCCTCGTAGCTTTCAAACTCTGTTTTGGGTAAGTATTTATTCATTAACATTTTACTGTTGATTTCCTTTCTATTCGTTTATTACCGTTAAAAATTTTGCGTTACCGCCCACAGCACGTTGTCCGTGGGGGAGGGCGGGGTTAAAATAAATGCTGTCGTTGGCATTTAGCAGAATTTTTTTGCCCCCTACGGTAATTTCTACAATACCTTCAAGTACATAGTTAAACTCCTGCCCCTCGTGGCACACCAATTCTGCGCTGTCCTCGGGAGATATTGTAACTATCATAGGCTCCATATCTCTGTTTTTATAGTTAAAGGCAAGGGCGCTAAAGGTGTAGCCTGCGTATCTTTCCACAAAAACCCCCTTACCCTGCCTGACTACCGTGTACTCGTCCATACGTGGGCTGTCCCCCGTTAGCAGTACGGTTGCGTCCACACCCATGTGGGTGGCAATGCCGTAAAGCACCCCTATTGGAATATCCGCAAGCGCATTTTCGTAGGTGTTGTATTCCTCTAAAGAAATGCTAATTTCTTTTGCAATTTCCTCGGGGGATATTTCTAAAATTTCTCTAAGCTCCTTAATGCGAGCAGCAATTTGTTTTACTTGTTCGTTCATATAATCCATTCCTTTTTTTATGGTGATGATGATTTCAGAGGTACTGCAAAGGTTTACAGCACTCCTTTTTTAACCGCCTCTATAAGCCCCCCACATTCTACTATTTCCTGTATAAATGGTGGAAATGGGGTCGCCTTGTATACTCTTCCCGTGGTGATGTTGGTAATAACCCCCGTTTCAAAATCCACACTAACGGTATCGTGACTTCTGATTTCTTTGGCGGCGTCCTCGCATTCTAAAATGGGAAGTCCTATGTTTATTGCGTTTCTAAAAAAGATACGTGCAAAACTTTCTGCAATAATGCAACTTACACCGCATGCTTTAATGGCAATGGGGGCGTGCTCTCTTGACGAACCGCAACCGAAGTTTTTTTCCGCTACTATAATATCCCCCTCCTGCACTCTGCCTGCAAAATCTTTGTCTATATCTTCCATGCAATGCTCCGCAAGCTCTTTTGGGTCGGAGGTGTTTAAATATCTTGCCGGAATAATTACATCCGTATCTATGTTATCTCCAAATTTTATAACTGTGCCTTGTGCTGTCATATAATTTTCTCCTTTATTTTATGATTTAAACATCGTAGGGTGATGCAATTTTGCCTGCAATAGCACTTGCCGCCGCAATAGTAGGGCTTGCAAGATACACCTCGGACTCCGTATGCCCCATTCTGCCTACAAAGTTTCTGTTGGTGGTGGCAACGCAACGTTCGCCTCCGGCTAAAATACCGCAATGCCCACCAAGGCATGGCCCGCAAGTGGGGGTGGAAACCGCACAGCCTGCATTAATAAATATGCGGATTAGCCCTTCCTCTAAGGCTTGCAAATAAATTGCCTGTGTAGCAGGGAAAATTAGTGTGCGCACCGCTACCTTTTTGCCCACCAAAATATCTGCCGCCATACGTAAATCGCTAATTCTACCGTTGGTGCACGAGCCTATAACCACTTGGTCTATTTTAATATCCTGTTTGATTTCCTCTATGGTTTTGGTGTTATCCGGCAAATGCGGGAAGGCAATGGTGGGTTTTATAGAGCCTAAATCTATATCGTAGGTTTTGTCGTAAAAAGCGTCTGCATCTGCGGTATACACATCAAAGAGGGTTTCCGTCCTTGCCCTTATATACTCTTCCGTTACACCGTCAACCGCAAAAATACCGTTTTTTGCCCCTGCCTCTATTGCCATATTTGCCATGCAAAATCTGTCGTCCATTGTAAGAGAGGCAAGCCCCTCCCCTTTAAATTCCATAGATTTATATAAAGCGCCGTCCACCCCAATCATACCTATTATATGGAGTATTATATCCTTACCGCTTACATATTTGTTTAGCTGTCCTCTTAAATTAAAGCAAATTGCATGAGGGACTTTTAGCCACATTTTGCCCGTAGCCATTGCCGCCGCCAAATCCGTAGAGCCCACTCCTGTGGAAAACGCCCCAAGAGCGCCGTAAGTACAGGTGTGAGAGTCCGCACCTATCACCGTGTTTCCTGCCACCACCAAACCCTTTTCGGGGAGTAGTGCGTGTTCTATACCCATCTCTCCTACATCATAAAAATGAGTAATATTATGTTGTTTTGCAAACTGCCTTACAAATTTGCATTGCTCGGCCGCCTTAATATCTTTGTTGGGGGTAAAGTGATCCAAAACCAGCGCCAGTTTATCTTTGTTAAACACCTTTTTGCCCGTTTTTTCAAACTCGTTTATGGCAACGGGGGCTGTAATATCGTTTGCCAAAAGCATATCTAAGGTTATTGCCACAAGCTGACCTGCCTCTACCTTAGACATATTTGCATGTGCCGCCAGTACCTTTTGTGTCATTGTCATTCCCATTTGGTTTTATTCTCCTCGCTAATTAATTTGTATTCTATGGAATCCGTAAGAGCAAGAAAACTTGCTTCTATAATATCTGTAGATACTCCTACGGTACTCCACATGTTGTTTTTATCCGTACTTACTATAAGTACACGTACCTTTGCCGCCGTGGTGGCGTCACTTTCTAAAACTCTTACTTTGTAGTCTTTAAGGCTCATATCCTTTAAAGTGGGGTAAAAGTTTATAAGTGCCTTTCTAAGTGCAAGGTCTAAAGCGTGTACAGGACCGTTGCCCTCCGCCCCCGTAATACATGGGGTGCCTCCTACCCTTATTTTTACCACGGCTGTGGAGGGGTAGTCGGTATTTGTAAGGGGGTGCTCTCCAATAATTTTATAATAATCTAAATCAAAGTAGCTTTTATGTTTGTTTAGCAACCTTAAAATTACAAGCTCTAAACTCTCTTCTGCCGCCTCAAACTGATACCCTTCCATTTCCAGTTCTTTAAGCCTTGCCACCGCCTCTGACACCACCGCCGATTTGGCGGTAGCGCTTTTATCTATCTTTTGGATTTTTTTAAGCAATACGGATTTTCCGCTAACCTCGCTAACCAAAAATTTACGGCTGTTGCCCACGGTTTTGGGGTTTATATGCTCAAAACTTTCTTTTACCTTTTTAACACCGTCTATGTGCATACCACCTTTATGTGCAAAGGCACTACTGCCCACATAGGGGGAGTGGTAGGGCAGTATAATGTTAGACACATCCGCCACCCCTCTGCAAATATCTGTAAGCAAGGCAAGTTTTTCCTTGCCCACGGTAGCTATATTAAGTTTAAGCTCTAAGTTGGGTATAATGGTGGAAAGGGGGGCGTTTCCGCACCGCTCGCCGTAGCCTATTAGTGTACCCTGCACATGCTTTGCGCCGTTTTTTACCGCCTGCATACTGCTTGCCACCGCCATTCCGCAATCGTTATGAGCATGTATACCTATTATATTGTTTGGTAGCATTTCTAAAACGGTTTTGGTGGCGCTTCCCACTTCTTCGGGGAAAGTGCCTCCGTTAGTATCACAAAGGCAAATTACATCCGCTTTTACCGCCGATTTTAGTGTACTTAGTGCGTATTCTTTATGGTGAGCATAGCCGTCAAAAAAATGCTCTGCATCGTAAATTACGTATTTGCCCTGCGCCTTAAAAAACTCCACCGTTTCTTTAATCATTAAAAGATTTTCTTCTAAAGTGGTTTGCAGTACCTCTGTTACGTGCATATTCCAGCTTTTACCGAAAATTGTAACGCAAGGGGTGTTTGCTTTTAGCAGAGCAACCACGTTTGCATCCTCCTCCACCTTAGTGTTTTTTCTGCGTGTAGAGCCAAAGGCGGTTAGCTTTGCGTGTTTTAGTGGCAAAACCGCCTCGAAAAACTCCGCATCCTTAGGGTTGGAAAAAGGGTTTCCTGCCTCAATAAAAGTAATGCCAAGGTTGTCTAAGGCATATGCAATTTTTAGTTTGTCCTCTACGCTAAAGGCGATACCCTCAGATTGCATACCTTCACGCAGGGTGGAATCAAGTATTTGCAAATTTTATGCTCCCATTAATTTATTAACCGCATTTATTACAGAAAGTATGGATGCCTCTATAATATTTGTGGAAAGCCCTCTGCCTGTAACCGTTTTACCGTCACAGCTTATTTTTACAGTAACCTCTCCTAAGGAATCCTCTCCCTGAGATACCGCATTTATTTTGTAGTTTAGCAATACTAAATCCATATTTACCAAGTGTTGTATAGCCTGAAAGGAGGCATCTATGGGCCCGTCTCCCAAAGAGACGTGGTCTATTTTATTGCCCGAGGTATCCTCTAATGTAATGTGAGAAGTTGCCGTAATAGTGTTTCCGCTGGATATTACATATTGGGCTAACTTATAATGCTCTGTTACTTCAAGTGCGTTGTTTGTAACCAATGCTTCTATGTCTCTGTCTGTTACCTCTTTTTTCTTGTCGCATAAATGCTTAAACTCTTCAAAGGCACGGTCTAATTCTTCCTTAGTTAAATTATACCCTAATTCTTTCAAAAAGTCATCAAAAGCATGACGTCCGGAATGTTTTCCTAAAACCATACGGTTTGTAACAAGCCCTACGGACTCGGGAGTCATAATTTCGTAGGTACTTCTGTTGGCAAGTACACCATGTTGGTGTATTCCGCTTTCGTGGGCAAAGGCGTTTGCCCCTGTAATTGCTTTGTTGGGCGGAATACTTACCCCAATTATTTTGGATAATGTTTTAGCCGCTCTGTGCAACTGCTTTGTGTTTATGGAGGTATCTGCGTTGTAAAACTCTCTGCGTGTGTGGATTGCCATTACAATTTCTTCTAATGCCGCATTGCCTGCACGCTCTCCAATACCGCTAACCGTACATTCCACCTGCGTTGCCCCTGCCTCTACGGATGCTAAGGAGTTTGCAACACCCATGCCTAAATCGTTATGGCAATGCACCGCTAAGGTAATGCCCTGTGTTTCGGGTACTGTGTTTTTAATGTAGCTTATTAAGTCGTACATTTCTGTGGGGGAGGCATACCCTACGGTATCGGGGATATTAATGGTAGTAGCCCCTGCCATAATTGCCGTGCGTACCGCCTTTGCCAAAAACTCCCTGTCGCTCCTTGATGCGTCCTCTGCGGAAAATTCTATATCGCTAAGTAAAGTTTTTGCGTAAGCAACCGATTCTGTAATTCTTGCAAGTACCTGCTCTTCGCTCATTTTTAATTTGTATTCCATATGCAAGGGGGAGGTTGCAATAAAAATATGTATACGTGGCGCTACCCCACCTTTTACCGCTCCGTAAGAGCTTTCGATATCTCCCTTAACAGCTCTGCTGAGAGAGGCTACCACGCAATCTTTAACAGTTGCGGCAACCTTTTGCACGCTTTCAAAATCTCCGGGGGAGGAGACGGCAAAGCCTGCTTCTATAATATCCACCCTTAACAGCTCTAACTGTTTTGCCATTTCTATTTTTTCGTTTAAATTCATGCTGCAACCGGGTGATTGCTCGCCGTCTCTCAATGTAGTGTCAAAAATTTTAATGTGATTCATGTTTGTATTTCTCCTTTTTTGTTCAAAATATATAAATTATTTAATTATAAATATTATTCTCCCCACGCTCCATAGCCGTTATGCCTGTGCGTGCAATTTCTATTATGCCGTAATCTTCCAGCATTTTTGTTAAGGCATAATTTTTCTCGGGTGCTCCTGTAATTTCTATTATTAAGGAGTTTTTTGCCACGTCCACAATTTTTGTGCGAAACACCTCGCAAATTGCTATAATATCCGCCCTGTTTTTTGCCGTAGCCTTAACCTTTACCAGCATAAGCTCTTTATATATGGTGTCTGAGGAGCGCACGGATTTTATTTTAATAACCTCCGTTAGCTTATCTAACTGCTTTTTTATTTGCTCCAACAGCTTTTCGTCTCCCAAAAGCTCTATGGTTATACGGGAAATATCCGGATTTTGCGTTTCCCCCACAGATAGGGAGTGTATGTTATACCCTCTCCTTGAAAACAAACCGCTTACTTTATAAAGCACGCCTGCGGCATTTGTTACCAGTACACATAATACGTATCTTCTAATCATAATTAATCCTGTCCTTTCTTGTTTTCTTCTGCGTTTGTTATACAATGTATAAGTACACAGCCTTCCTCTTTAAGCCCTCTTACAAATGCCTTGTAATCCCCTTTTTTTACCTCCACACCCTTTGCACCCAAGGCATTTGCAAGCATTACATAGTCCGTTTGCTTTGTTAGGTTGGTTTGGTAGTACCTGCTACCGCACATTTTTTTCTGCCAATCCTTTACCAGCCCTAAGCAGTTATTATCCAGCATCACTATCTTAACAGAAAGATTTAGTGCCACAGCGGTGGAGATTTCTTGAAGGCTCATGTAAAAACTGCCGTCCCCCGTAATATTTAAGCTTGTTTTTCCTGTTGCAATGCAAGCGCCGATGGCACTCCCCAGCCCAAAACCCATAGTACCAAGTCCACCCGAGGTTATAAAGGTTTTATCTGCCGAAATATCCAAGCATTTTGCCGCCCATAGTTGATGCAGTCCTACATCTGTTGTTATATTTACGTTGCTTGTATGCTCGTTTATCAGCCCAAACAGCTTTTTTGCGTAAACGTCCACACCCTTTTCTATGGGGTGTTTTTGTATGTACTCGCAAACCTCATCAAGCCATGTGTTTTTTGTTTTAATTAGGGGGGTGAGGGCTTTTAGTATCTCCCCACCGTCTCCTATCAGCTCGTAGTTTGCCTCTATGTTTTTGTTGATTTCCGCAGGGTCTATATCTATGTGTATAACTCTACCCTTAAAGCCCACGTCCAAAACCTTTTGAGAAAATCGTGTGCCTATGCCTATTAGTAAATCGCAGTTGCGCATACACATTGCTGCCGACTTTGTGCCGTTTACCCCTGTAAGCCCGGCGTAGCCCTTAGTTTTTGGTATGCCTATGCCCATTAGGGTTGTGCCTATGGGGGCATTGGCTTTTTTTGCAAAGGCGGTAAGCTCCTCTTTAAAATATTTTGCGCCCCCACCTGCTAAAATAAATGGCTTTTTGCTTGCGTTTATGGCTTTTGCCACCTGCCGTATATCCTCTTTGGCAAACAGATTTTTATGGGTGTACTCTCGCTTTGCCTCTTTTGTATACTCGCAGTAGGCGGTTGTAATGTCCTTTGGCACATCTATAAGCACAGGCCCTTTTCTGTTGGAATTTGCTATTTCAAACGCTGTTCTTATGGCATTTGCCAAATCTTTAATATCCTTTACTATGGTGTTATGCTTTACCACAGGTGCGGTTATTCCCGAAATATCCACCTCCTGAAAGCTGTCCTTACCTAAGTCTTTAAGCTCTACATTGCCTGTTATTACAACTAAGGGCACAGAATCCATATATGCGGTGGCAATGCCCGTAACAAGGTTGGTAGCACCGGGTCCGCTTGTGGCTATTACCACCCCTGTTTTACCGCAAGCTACGCTATAACCGTGAGCGGCATGTACCGCATGCTGCTCGTGGCAGGTTAGTATGTGGGTAATGTCTTTTTGCTTATTTAAGGCATCGTAAATACTAAGGACGGTTGCCCCCGGATAGCCAAACACCGTGTCTGTATTATATTCTTTTAAAACCTGTACTATTATTTCTCCGCCACTTAACATATATACCTCTTAACCTCTGCTTTAGCTAATGCCCTGTGTAATAAAAAAGCCCTCACGCTGTTGCGTAAGGGCTTTTAATGCTAATTATTCTTTAATTTCTTCTCAAACGCAACTAAACCTATTATACTTTGTGGGTAATAAGTAGGCCGAGGAGGACTATGCTGTTTATGTTAGTATTAATAATCATAATAATTCCTCTTTACGTTTATACATAATATAATATAAAAAAAAATCGGGGTTGTCAAATGTTTTTTTGGAAGTTTTGATTTTTTTTACTTACCACCCCTCCCTCACCCCCAAAAAACAAAAAACCCCTTACATTTTTTTGCCCTTTATGTTATAATAACATATATATAATAAAGTAGGTAATTAAATGTTATTGCAACTTGGTTTGGATTGTTTTGTAAAAACAAAAGATATAATAATGATACTGGACTACGAAAAAGCGGTGTGTGCACAAGACACCAAGCTTTTTTTAAAAAATAAACAAACAGCGTTTACTTGCGAAAACCCGAAATCTATCGTAGTGGCAGAAAAAGGCGGAGAATATATGCTTTATTACTCCCCCGTACTTTCTACCACGCTTTTAAGTCGTGCTCAAAAGCACAATTTATATTAGTATATAATAGTTTAAAAATTTTAACATATTGGAGTAAAGTATGAAAAATTACGATGAAAACCAAATACAAATTTTGGAAGGCTTAGAGCCTGTGCGTAAACGTCCCGGTATGTACATAGGTTCTACCGATTTACGTGGCTTGCATCATCTTGTTTACGAAATTGTGGATAATTCCATAGACGAGGCAATGGCAGGCTTTTGCAGCGAGATTCTTGTAGAGCTTAAAGAGGACGGCAGCGCCAAAGTAAGCGATAACGGCAGAGGTATACCAACGGGTATGCATCCACAAGCCGGAGTTTCCACCTTAGAGGTTGCCCTAACCATGCTACACGCAGGGGGTAAGTTTGGGGGGGACGGCTATAAAGTTTCGGGCGGACTTCACGGAGTGGGCGTTTCTGTTGTAAATGCCCTATCAAAAGTGCTTATTGCCACGGTAAAACGTGAAGGCACAATTTTCAGACAAGAATTTGCCCGTGGCGAAGTTACAAAAGGATTATCCGAAATAGGCAAAACAGAAGAAACAGGCACAATAATAGAGTTTTATCCTGATGATGAAATTTTTGAGGATGTAGCCTTTGTTTACGATACCCTGCGTGCTCGCCTAAGAGAAATGGCGTTTTTAAATAAGGGCATTAAAATAGTTTTAAAGGATTATCGTGGGGAGAAGGAAATCTCCAACGAGTATTGCTACGAGGGGGGTATAAAATCCTTTGTGCAGTATTTAAACAAAAACAAAAGCCCCATATTTGAAGAGCCGGTATATTTTACCGCGGAAAAGGGTAGCTCGGTAGTGGAGGTGGCTATGCAGTACAACGAGGGGTATTCCGAGAACATTTACTCCTTTGCCAACAATATATCCACCCACGAGGGCGGAACCCATTTAAACGGCTTTAAAAACGCTCTCACACGTGTAATTAACGACTACGCAAAAAAACGTAATTTTATAAAGGATAGCGACCAAACGCTAAGCGGAGAGGATATACGAGAAGGACTAACCGCAATAATAAGCGTTAAACTTGTAGACCCTCAGTTTGAGGGGCAAACAAAAACTAAGTTAGGCAACTCGGAAATGCGTGCATTGGTGGACTCCACCGTGGCACAAGGTTTAGATACCTTTCTTGAAGAAAATCCCCAAACGGCAAAAATCGTGGTGGATAAATGCTTAACGGCAAAACGCGCAAGAGAAGCGGCAAAAAAAGCAAGGGAGATAACCAGAAGAAAAACGGCTCTCGAAAGTGCGGCACTTCCGGGCAAACTTGCGGATTGTAGCGAGAAAGACGCATCAAAATGCGAAATATACATAGTAGAGGGAGACAGCGCCGGCGGTAGTGCCAAGCAGGGCAGAGACAGGCGTTTTCAAGCTATTTTGCCACTTAGAGGCAAAATTTTAAACGTGGAAAAAGCACGCCACGACAGAGCCCTCGCCAACAACGAAATACGCTCTATGACCACCGCTTTTGGCGCAGGTTTAAACGAGGACTTCGACGTTACCAAGCTAAGATACCACAAAATAATTTGCATGACGGACGCAGATGTGGACGGCTCTCATATTCGTACACTAATGCTTACCTTTTTTTACAGATACATGCGCCCCTTAATTGAAGGGGGGTACGTGTACATTGCTCAACCGCCACTTTACAAGGTTACCAAAAACAAGACAGAAAAGTATTTGTATAGTGATGAACAACTTCGTGAGTATTTAGACGAGGTAGGCGAGGGAGCGGATATTCAGCGGTATAAAGGCTTAGGGGAGATGAATGCAGACCAGCTTTGGGATACAACCATGAACCCCGATACACGTACATTATTGCAGGTGGATTTAGAAAACGCCATAGATGCAGAGGAAACCTTCAGCACATTAATGGGGGAAAACGTAGAGCCACGCAGAGAGTTTATAGAGGCAAACGCAAAGCTTGTTTCCGATTTAGATATATAATTTAGATATATAATAGTATGAGGTGAAAAATTTGGATCAGAGAATTATTCCTGTAGATATTAATAAAGAGATGCAAAAATCTTTTATATCCTATGCAATGGCGGTAATTATAAACCGTGCCCTGCCGGATGTAAGAGACGGGCTAAAGCCTGTACACAGAAGAATTTTATACTCGATGAGCGAGCTTAACCTAACGCCGGATAAGCCCCACAGAAAAAGCGCACGTATAGTGGGCGATGTTTTGGGTAAGTACCATCCTCATGGTGATACCGCTGTTTACGACAGTATGGTTAGAATGGCGCAACCCTTTTCCACACGGCATATGTTGGTGGACGGGCACGGCAACTTCGGCTCTGTTGACGGAGACGGAGCGGCGGCAATGCGTTACACCGAGGCAAGAATGAGCAAAATAGCAATGGAGTTGCTAAGAGACATAGACAAAGACACGGTAGATTTTTACCCAAACTTTGACGAAACCTTAGAGCAACCCACCGTGCTACCGGCAAGATACCCTAATCTACTGGTAAACGGCACAGGGGGCATAGCCGTTGGTATGGCAACAAACATCCCCCCTCATAATTTGGGTGATGTTGTAAATGCAACCGTAGCGTATATAGATAATCCGGACATCACCATAGACGAATTAATAGAGCATATAAAAGGGCCGGATTTTCCCACAGGGGGATTAATTTTAGGCGTAAGCGGTATGCGAGCCGCCTACAAAACGGGCAGAGGCAGAATACGTGTACGTGCCAAGGCGGAAATAGAAAAGTTTAGCGGAGAGAGGGAGCGCATAATAGTAACAGAAATTCCCTATCAGGTAAACAAAGCAAACCTTGTGGAAAAAATTGCGGATTTAGTTCAAGAAAAGCGTATAGAGGGCATCTCCGACTTAAGAGACGAATCGGATAAAAGCGGTATGCGTATTGTAATAGAGCTTAAACGTGGGGCAAATGCCAACGTAACACTAAACAGGCTTTATAAGCACACCCAAATGCAAGATACCTTTGGTGTAATTGCCATAGCCCTTGTGGACGGCGAGCCAAAAACCCTTAATTTAAAGGAAATGTTAGAGCATTATTTAGAGCATCAAAAGTCCGTAATAGTGCGCAGAACAAAATTCGATTTAGAAAAAGCGCTAAAACGTGCCCATATTTTAGAGGGGTTGCTAATAGCGTTAGACAATATAGACGAAGTGGTGGAAACCATTAAAAAGTCCCCCGATGCACCAACGGCAAGGGTAAATTTAATGGAGAAGTTTGCATTATCCGAAGTGCAATCCCAAGCTATTTTGGATATGCGTTTGCAAAGACTTACAGGCTTAGAGCGAGAGAAAATAGAGCTTGAGCACAAAAGCCTAATGGAGCGCATAGACTACTTTAACAAGGTGCTGTCCACACCCCAAATGGTGCTTGACATCATCAAAGAGGATTTAATAGAAATAAGCAGAAAATATGCAGACGACCGCAGAACGCAAATAACCTTCGACGAGGACGAAATAGACATAGACGAGCTTATAGAAAAGGAGGATATGGTAGTTACACTTACTCACTACGGTTATATTAAGCGCATAAGCTTAGAGACCTATCGTTCTCAAAAACGTGGAGGAAAGGGTATGATTGCCATGTCCACCAGAGAGGAGGACTTTGCCGAGCAGGTGCTTGTTACCTCCACTCACAGCCAGCTTATGTTCTTTACCAACAAGGGTAAGGTTTACATGAAGAAGTGCTATCAAATCCCCGAAAGCGGACGCTCCGCAAAGGGCACGGCAATAGTTAATTTGCTTAATATGGAGGGAGACGAGAAAATCTCCGCCGTGTTCCCCATAGACGAGGATATCGAGAAGGACGCAAACTTAGTAGTGGTAACCAAACAAGGCATCATCAAAAAAACAAAATTCTCCGAATATTTAAACATAAGGCAAAACGGCTTGCGTGCGGTAAATTTACGTGAGGATGATGCGCTTATTACTGTGATGAAGACGGACGGCAGTAAAAACATCATAATGGCAACCAAAAACGGTATGTCCATTATTTTCCACGAGGAGGATGTGCGTACGGTCGGCAGAGTTTCCACAGGGGTTAGAGGCATTAGGCTGAGAGAAGGCGACGAGGTGGTGGACTCCTGCATTTCCGAAGATGATAAGCAGGTGCTTGTAATTACGGAAAACGGCTACGGCAAACGCACGGAAGTTTCCGAATACAGATTCCAAGCAAGAGGCGGTATTGGGCTTAAGTGCATGAACATCACCCAAAAAACAGGGCTGTTATGCGGTTTAAAAATTGTAGACGGCAGCGAGGATATAATGCTTATTAACGATGCCGGCGTTATAATAAGGATGAACGTAGCAGACATCTCCGTAATAGGACGCTCCACCCAAGGTGTGCGTTTAATGCGTGTAGACGAGGAAACCAAGGTTGTGTGCGTAGCCAAGATTTTAGAAAGCGATGAGGATGATGATGGCAGCGAGATTGCCGAGGGTAGCGAGGCTACTGAGGGTAGCGAAATTGCCCATAGCGATGATAGTGGGGAGTGAGGATAGCGGTTAGCCCATAGTAGTTGGCAAAAAATTACAGATTTTAGCCGTTGCAATAAGGTGGAGAAACTTTATTGCAATGGCTTTTTGTTTTAAACGATAAAAAAAATATTGTTTTTTTTGAAAAACTATTGTTATGTAGGTTTTTTTATGTTAAAATATATCTTGCTGTAAAGAATAATGTGGACAGATGGCTGAGCTGGTCTAAGGCGCACGACTGGAAATCGTGTGAACGTTAATAGCGTTCCGAGAGTTCGAATCTCTCTCTGTCCGCCAGACTTTGTC